>NZ_JARVRI010000051.1:0-17361 GCF_030209785.1 Arthrobacter sp. efr-133-TYG-120 | reverse complement strand
GCGCCGAGAAGGCGTGGGCGGGCTTGGTGAGCATGCCGCCGGCGATGAACAGGCCAATGTTGTTGCAGGCCTCCTCGTTGGCCGAGTGCTGCCGCAGCCAGTGGTGGAAGGAAATGGTGTCCAGTTCACGGGCCTTGGGGTGCGCCCAGGGTTCGGTGGCGCCGATTTCCGCGGCGAGGCCGTCCAGAATGCCGATCAGCTTGTCCATTTCGACGGCGGTGGCCGGGTCCACTGGGAAGGAATCGCCGGCGTACCGCACGGGGACCCCGTCGGCGCCGATGTAGACGGACTCGCCGTCGCGGTACCGGGAGTAGGTCTGCAGGCCCAGCTCATCAAGCAGCTCCAGGAGCACGGTCTGGTCCGGCGAGACCCACTGGCCGCCGATCTCCAGCATCGCTCCATCGATGGTGTCGGTCCAGGTGCGGCCGCCTACACGGTCGCGCGCCTCAAGAACGGCGACACTCAGGCCGGCCTTCTTCAGTTCGCGTGCCGCGGTCAATCCGGACGGCCCGGCTCCAACGACCACAACGTCGCGGTTCAGGTTCAACATAATGTCCTCCTCTGGGCCCACTAGGCTAAGTGAGCTAATAAATGAATGCCGTTCATAACACTGAAGAGATTTACTGGTCCTGCCAGATAAGTCGAGCAACTCGCGCCAGGCAAGCCTTTCGTGACATAGATTCAGCCATCCCATTTGGTTTGCTGGTAGGACCTGACGACGGACCTGCGGAGGTACCGCCGTCATAGATCCGGAAAACCGACGTAGTCGCCCGTCGCTCACAACCCCCCGCTCAGGAAGAACGCTAGAGCGGGCAACCCAGGCATGAAGATTCGGTGATTGCATTGCGCCTGCTGGATACCATCAGCAGAGAGACCGGGCCAGCGCGGCTATCAGCGCCTCGAGCCCCAGTTCGAAGGCAGTATCTGCAGGCCGCTCGTTTACCCGGCCGGCTTTCAGTGCTGCCCTGAAGTGCGGAGTCGAGTCAACCGTCGATCCTGCTTCAAAGATGTCATCGGGAGCTGTGACGTCGTATGCTGAGCCAAAAATGAAGGACTCAAAAGCTACAATCGACGACACGATGAGGTTCTGGGGGAAGCCCGCGGCTGCAAAGGCCCTTGTAACGGTTTCGTACATTTCAAGAGTCTGCGGCGCATTCGTCACAGGAAGGACAGCGATGACTGGGATCAGGGACGTATGCTGCGCGAAAACATCCCGATAGCTCCAGGCCCATATGCGCGCAGCTTCTTCCCAGGGCGCCCTTCCGAAAAGGGATACATCAACCATGGATATAAGGTGGTCCTCCGCCAGCTGTAGTACGTCTCGTTTGGCGGTCACGTGATTGTAGAGGGCCGAGGGTGCCACCTCGAGCTGTTTGGCCAGCCCGGCCATGGTGAGGCCGTCGTAGCCCTTCCTTCCGATAATTTCCAGTGCCGCCGAGGTGATGCGTGTTTTATCCAGTATCGCCGCGAACGGTCTGCCCGCTCGTCTTCTGGAGAGACCTTCACTTGCGGGCGGAGTCCTTGTACCGCAGGTTCTGCTGGCATGGATGGCATTTCCGTTAGGTCTATTCACGCCGGCTCTCTCCGTGCGCACCACCCTGGTCCCTATTCCACTACGAGCCGAGGCGGATGAGCGGATTTGAAACTCGAGGAGGCTGCGAAAGGCCTCACTGGAGCACTTTAGAAAGGAACTGACGTGTACGCTCGTGCTGCGGTGTAGTGAAAACCAGTTCTGGCTTGCCACTCTCGATGATGGTACCTGCGTCCATGACAACAACCCGATCTGCAACCTCACGCGTGAAGCCCATCTCATGGCTGACGATAATCATCGTCATACCAGCATCTGCGAGGTCCCGCATGACGGTGAGGACCTCGCCGACCATTTCCGGGTCCAAGGCGCTGGTCGGTTCGTCAAACAACATTAGAGCTGGGCGCATTGCCAACGCCCTGGCGATAGCGACGCGCTGCTGCTGACCGCCAGAAAGGGAGCGTGTCCTTGCATCCGCCTTGTCGGCGAGTCCGACACGATCAAGTAGCTCCCGCGCATGTTTAATGGCCTCGGGCTTGGGTTCATGCTTCACATCAACAACAGAGCGCCAGATGTTTTCCAGCACGCTCATGTGGGGGAAAAGGTTGAAGTGCTGGAAAACAAATCCGATGTCGGCCCGCTGTCTTGCAAGGTCGCGAGCGGAACGGTTCACTATCTTGCCACGCTGATTGAGGCGTTGCCCTATTAGGTCTCCGTTGACGCGGATTTCGCCAGAATCGATGGATTCCAGCCGGTTGATCGTTCGCAGCATGGTTGTTTTGCCAGCACCTGAGGGACCAACCATGACGACGACCTCCCCACGTGCGACCTCCAGGTTTACGTTCTTGAGAATGCTTTTGTCACCGAACGATTTGCACACGTCGCGGGCCTGCACAATGGCATCGGGCGGTGTGGAGAGGCGGTCGGGAGTTGCATTGGGGGCAGTGTATGGCATGGTCATTCTCACTCCGTTAGACGGCGTCGGCAGGCTGCAGGGCTGGGGTGGTAGTCGTTGTTTGCTGCTTGCGGCTCCTAATACCAAAGAGGCGCTTGTAAACAGGTTCCGCGGGCGGGAGGCCTGCCCTAACGTTCAAAGTGTTCTCGATCGCAGTTTGGATGAATGTCCAGACTGTAGTGAGAAGGAGGTAATAAAGGGCAACGACCATGTAAATCTCGAAGACTTTGAAGGTCGCAGCGCTCATGGTGCTGCCTACTTGGAACATCTCACTAACGCCGATAATCGACAAAATCGAGGTGCTCTTCATCAAACCGTTGAATGAGTTGCCCAAGGGGGGCACCATGATGCGGATCGCTTGGGGGACGATGATTCTGCGCATCGCATGCATGGGGGTCATGCCCAGGGAGAGGGCAGCCTCGTTTTGCCCGCGGTCCACCGATTCGAGGCCAGATCGAACGATTTCCGAGATGTAGGCACTTTCGTTGAGCATCAGGCCAACGATCGCGGCTTGGACCGCTCCCTTTATGAGTGCCCCGAATATATCGGTATCTTCAAATCGGAATAGGCCAGCGGCCGCAAACCCGGTGTAGATGATAACGAGCTGGACCAGCAGCGGCGTGCCGCGGATCACCCAAATATAGAGGCTCGCGAAGAGTTGAAATGGGAGCAATTTGCTCCGCCCCATAAGACCAACGATCAGACCCAGGACAAGAGCGAGAGACATAGCGATCACTGAGATGATGATTGTGAGCGCGAGCCCCCTGAGGAACTGAGGGCTGGGAGTAAGGAGACTTTCCCAAAAGTAGGACCAGTCGAAGTTCATGTGATTTCTCCAGAATTATTGAGCTTTAGTAATGTCCTGCGCCTCAAGTCCCCATTCACTGAGGACTTCGGCGTAGCGACCGCTTTCGACGACCTTGTCAAAAGCGGTTTTGAGAGCTTCATGCAGTTCGACGTTCTCTTTCAGAGTGGCCGCTCCGATGTTGATCTGCCCGACCGGTTCCCCGACGACGACGAATTTGCCCCCGGACTGCTTCTCGTAGTAGCCCATCAACTCGGCCGTGTCCATGAAAGCATCTGCCTGTCCGGCAATGATTTGCTGCAGCGCATCTGCGCTTCGGTCCAGAAGAGTAATCTCCGTCGGTTCCAGCCCCGCAGCTGCACATTCCGCGGACATCTCCTCCACGAGTCCCGCGCCGGTAGCGCCGGTGATGGCAACAGCCCTGACACCGCAGAGTGAGTGATCGTATCCGGTCACGTTCGCACGGTTCTCTTTGGAGACTGCGACACCGGATCCCGACCTCAAGTACGGAACGAAATCAGCAATCTTTTCTCGCTCCGGTTTGATATACAACGAGGAGATGATCGCATCACACTGCTTTGCTTGCAGCGCTGGGATCAGGCCGGAGAAGGAATATTCAGGAAAAGCAATCTTCAGCCCCATCTCCTTGGCAATGCTTTTAGCGATGTCTACCTCAGCGCCAACCGGTGTCCCGTCCGCTTCCGCAAAAATATTTGGGGGCGTACTGAAATTCGCACAGGATGTCAGAACGCCTTCCTTAACCAAGGGCAGATCAGAGCTGCTGGTCCCTTGTGTCCCTGACGCGCCAGAAGCGCCGGGCTGCCCGCCACCGCAGGCGGCGAGCGATAGAGCGATGAAAGCAACGCCTACGGATGCAAGGTGGTGCCGGGCTGGAATCCTACGGTTCATGATTTTCCTCACGTTTAGATGTTTCTAAAACTTTGACAGTTGGTAGGACCAACTGTCAAGCTTAGGAATCTGATGTAGGCGGGAGATCCCGGCCTACCCCTGGGAGGAGTGCATATGGATTGGTCGTCACTGACTCGGAGCTCGGCGCCGCTATCGGTTCCTGACCGCCTGGCGGTGGATCTGGAAAGGCTCATCTTGGAAGGGGAGCTGAAGGAGGGCGATCGTCTGCCGGCGGAGAAGGAGCTCAGCGAACTTTTCGGGGTTTCTCGCGTGTCGATCCGCCAAGCGCTTCATGAGCTGGAATCACGGGGGCTCATTGCCCGAAAACCGGGGCGGGGGACCACTGTCCTCCCGCTTGCCTCCAGAGGTGGCCAGGCTGGTATGACACTTAACGCACTACTTACCGCGTCGGCCAACGGCGCGACCGAACTGGCTCGGATTATGGAGCTGCGTGCCATTATCGAACCGCCGATTGCGGCTCTTGCCGCAGAACGCTTAACGAGCCGGGACGCTGAACAACTTCGCACTCTTGTCGAAGAGATGGAGCGAGAGGTGGATCTCGAGAGGTATGCCGATCTTGATCGGCAATTCCATCAGGCCATCTCCCAGTACACGCATAACCCGTTGTTGGCTCAGCTCACCGATCTGATCTCCAAGGAGATAGCGCCTAGCAGGCGCCGAGCGGTGCAAAGTGCTGAACGAAGGAACGCTTCCAGTGCTGATCACCGGCGAATTTTCGAAGCTTTAGCTGAGCATGATGTTGCCCGGGCTGAGGCAGAGGCCCGGGCACACGTTGACTCGGTTCTGCGTGAGGCGTTGAAGGTGGTTTCCTCAAACTGGACCCACAAAGTGGAGGAGCGGGCATGAACGGCGAATACAAATCAAAGCAGACCGCAGTAGGCGGTGCGGTAGCTACTTCCCACTACCGGGCGACAGAAGCAGGGGCTGAGGCTCTGCGGATGGGAGGCAACGCGGTCGATGCCGCGATCGCTGCTGCGGCCGTCCTCTGCGTGGTGTACCCAAACAATGTTGCCCTTGGGGGAGACTTGGTCGCCCTCGTTCGTGATCCTTCAGGCGCAGTTACCTTTGTCAACGCAACTGGAAAGGCCCCCAAAAAATTAGGGCTGGAAACCCTTCGACAGCGGCACGGCAATGCACTGCCTAACCGTGGCATTGACACCGTCACAATACCTGGCGGTGTCCGGGGCTGGGCTGCGCTTGCTAACCAGGGAGCCAAACTTGGGTGGGAAGATCTGCTTTCACCGGCCCACCTATGCGCGCTGGACGGCATCCCAGTCTCACGATCAGTGGGGCGAGCGATTCAACTCGATCACGAAGCGCTACAAGCCGACGCCGGTTGTCGCGAGATCTTTCTCCCCGGCGGTTCTCCCCTGATGGAGGGCGACTTGCTGCGTCAACCAGCACTTGCTGCAACCTTCGAACAGCTAATGGCACAGGGGCCCGACGCCTTCTATACGGGCGCGATAGCCCACCAGTGGGTAAAGGGGCTGCGGCTGCTTGGAAGTGCGATATCCGAGGATGAAGTGGCGGAATATTCGCCCACTACCGAATCTGCAATCACAGCGAAAATAGCTGGTTTTGAAGTTTTGACAAGTCCTCCCAATACTCAAGGTTTTTCACTTTTGCGCACGCTTAACGCCCTGCAAAACCAAGGTATCAACGACCCTCTGGAAGCGGATGCCGGCAGGCTTGCCGAAATTTTCGCTGCCAACAACGTCGTGCGGTCCCGCTGGCTTGCTGATCCAGACGTTGGTCCATTCAGCGCAGACGATCTTATTTCCATGGCAGCTGAGGGAAGCGAAAGCGACGCAAGGGCCGCTAGCGGAGATACCGTCGGATTAGTGGCCGTCAGTGACGATGGCTGGTCAGTTTCGCTTGTGCAATCCGTGTACTGGGCCTTCGGATCTGCCCTACTTGAACCGTCAACTGGAGTCCTCTTCCAAAACCGCGGAACCTCCTTCTCGCTGGATGCAAGCCACCCTGCAGCCTTTGCTCCTGGAGCCCGGCCTCCACACACCCTGATGCCTGTGCTCGTGCTTCGCGACGGAGAACTCGCCTACGCCTTGGCAACGATGGGAGGTCAAGCCCAAGCGCAGATCCACGCGCAACTGCTCTTGCGATTGTTAACAGGGGCATCGGCGATAGAAGCGACGAGCGCGCCTCGTTGGGTCGTTGGTGCGCAAGACGATGGTGACACTCCGGCAACGTTGACAGTCGAAGTTGATGTGTCCGCTAAGGCGCTCGGCTCACTCAGGAGTAGCTCGGGTGAACTCAAGCTGGTTCAACCACGAGACGAACGCCTCGGTCACTCCAACGTTATTCGCATTCTTGGTTCAAATTTCGACGCTGCAAGTGACCCTCGATCTGACGGCTCGGCGATCGTCGTCGAAGCCGGAAGCTGACCGGACCGTACCCCATGACACGAACAAGTGAACTACCACCAATAACACCTGCCAGGCCAGCCCCATCCCCCCTCGTCCTCATCCTTCTTGGGATCGTCACAGGCTACCTCTCAGGTCTCTTTGGGGTGGGAGGTGGTGTGGTGGTAGTTCCTGCGCTACTACTTCTGGGAGTAGATCAGCGCATCGCAGTCGGAAGCTCAGTTGCTGCGATCCTGCCTACCTCTATCGTTGGTGCTGCCGGCTACGCCATATCCGGCAACGTCGACTGGCTCGCCGGACTCATGCTCGCCCTCGGAATTATCGCGGGAGCGCAGCTCGGTTCCTATTTACTGGCCAGGCTGCCGAAGGATCTACTGTTCTGGTTATTCCTTGTATTCATGACAGCGGTTGTGGTGAGTCTGTGGAGTGTAATACCGCAACGAGACGACGCCATCTCACTGACGCCAATCTCCGCAATTGCACTCATTCTCACTGGCATCGTCACCGGCATTTTTTCTGCTCTCCTCGGCGTAGGAGGAGGAATCATTATCGTGCCGATTCTCATCTTCTTCTTCGGCGCGAGCGACCTCATCGCGAAGGGGACGTCACTTTTGATGATGGTCCCGGGCTCGATCTCTGCCACCATCGGTAACACACGCCGTCGGAACTTCAACCTGCGGATCGCGGCGTTCGTCGGCATTAGCGCCTGCACCGCATCCCCGCTCGGACTGGTGACGGCACACGCGATATCCCCATTCTGGTCCAACGCGGCCTTCTCTGTTCTGATGGCTGGAGTTGCAATCCAGCTTCTCGTCAAGCGCCTTCGTACGCGTTGGAAGAGGAGTTGAACAATTGGGTATCCAGCGAATCATTATAGGAGAGAGCATCTACGGCGTCGCCGGGGCACGAGCGGTAGCCGTGGAAAACGGCCATAGTTGACCTACTCGATGATGCCGGGATCCGAGCCCGCAGAGCACCACGAGAACGTGAAGGCCGAGATCCTCTTCGCCGCGCAGACCCAAGGAACTACCGATTCCATGAAGGGATTCGCGGACCAGTGCCTGGCCGAATACGACCTCGACGGTTTCACCGTACCGGACCTCATCAGCAACGACGACGTCAGCCTCTTCCTCAAACGCCACTAACCCAGTACACGGACCATGGCCCGGTCCATCCCGGAGGGATGTTCATTCGGGCCAGAGAAAGGGGGAGACCGCCTGTTGGCAGTCTCCCCCCGTTTTCTGTGAGCTGTCCCTCCACGAGAAAAGAAGAACGATTATGGCGAACGTAACATCAATGCTTACTGTCAAAGTCCAGGACCCAGCTTCACGAGACCTACAACTGGAGCGGGCCTCTTCACTACTCCGCGAGAAAGCCATTGGTTGCGGCATTCTTGTAACGAGGGTCGACTTCACAACATTCACGCTCGTCCTCAGCCCCGAGGTCGCGTTCGGCACCACCCGGGAAATCGATTTGCTGCGAGGGAAATCCTGATGCCACGGGGTCATTGAAAGGCCAGTTTGTGACGCACTTGGTACATCACGGGAGCCGGTCATGGTGAGAGTCATGGGATGCAAGTGTTCCACCATTCCGCCTGCAAGCCAGCTCCTGCCGGCCTGCCTCCTGGGGCTCAGTCCGCGTGGACGACTCTTATACGGATAGGGGAGTCAGCCTGCGCAGGCCAGCCGACCACTTCCAGATATTGCATCGGATGAAAAAAATCGCGCAATCAATGCAGAACCGCCATAGCCGAGACCGCAAGCCAGGGCGCGCCGCGGACGGTCAAAGGGCTGTCGTGAACCCCGGCAGCACGTCAGCTCCTCAGCTGCGGCCCTTGCCGATCCGGGTGAGGTTCCACTCGGTGACCCATTTTGCGGATGTCGGGCTTCGAGGGCCTGGACGCTGCGGTTATCACTGCGACGCAGCAGATCCTCGGTGACGAAGCCAATAACCGCTAGATTCTATTCGGAACAGTCTTCCGATGTACTGAGATCCCCTCCGCTGGGACCAAGGCGCCTGCCCGGAGCGGCGCCATCCGTGCAGGTCGGTAGGATGGGTGTCCAGACTTTGGAATCTTGTAGCGGGCTAGCCGGCCGGCCAGGTGTGTCCGGACGTCGTCCTCGGTCAGTTGCGCGCCATCGCGAAGCAGAATAACCGCCTGGGTGCTCTTGTCCGCATCCATGCCGAGAGGTGTCCGTTTTCCAAGCCCGTCGCCGCTGTTTCTGCGTCGTGGGAGACCGCCAAACCCGTAAGCCCCGCAGTGCAGCATTCTTTGGGCAAGCTCAAAGTGGAACTGCTCAATCGAGGACTGTTGCCCTTCCTCTCCGACAACCGCGTGAACGTGCGCCCCGCCGTCATGACCCCCGAAGAAGTTCGCCAGGCACTGGCGATTAGCTGACGGCGCACCGTCGTCAGCTAACGACCTGAGAAGAGGAGAGGGGAAACCCGCTTTCTGGAGGAGGAAGCGGGTCGGCCCTAGACCCGCATTGGTCAGTATTCCTGAATCGGCTGTGTTCCGTGGCTTGCATCATGCCATCTCTCAATTGGATCTAGTGATTGAGCCTTTCTTCGGCGATGGAATTTCCGCCGTCGATGATGATGACCTGCCCGGTGATGTAAGAGGCACTCGGTGAAGCCAAAAATGCAATAGTGGCCGCTACTTCGTCCGGGTAGCCCGCGCGTCCCAGCGGAGTAGCTGCACCCATGATTAGCTCGTGCTCCGTGGAGGAAGCGGTCGCGATCCATCCTGGGGCAACAGCATTGACCGTCACTCCGGAGCCGGCCACTTCCAGTGCAGTAGCTCGGGTGAAGCCGGCTACGGCGGCCTTGGCCGCGTGATAGCCGGCGTCATGACGGAATGCCATGACTGTCCCCGAGAGCGAGGACATGTTCACGACCCGCCCGTAGCCGGCCTCGAGCATAGGCGCCAGCGCCGCGCGGGTCATATAAAACGTCGTGTCCAGATTGCGCGCGATAGATCGGCGCCACTGGGCATCCGTCGTTCCTGCCACGGGGGAACTCGCGGATTCCTCTCCCACCGCAGCCATGCCCGCGTTGTTGACCAGCACGTCCAGCCTGCCAAATACGTCGATCGCGTGTGCCACCAGACCTTTGGCCTGATTCGGGTCGGTCAGGTCCGCGGTTACCGACACAGTGTGGATTCCATGGGAGTTCAGCTCCTGGGCTCGCCGCTGAATCCTGTCGCTGGTGGCGGTAATGAGGAGTCGGTGCGTTGCGCCCAGATGGCGGGGCGCACGCCATACCGATTCCGCTCTGGCTGCCGGCACCCGTAATCAATGCAACCGGCATCGTGTTATCGGCCGGGGCGTGGTGGGGCACAGGGATCCTTCCCTGGGTGAGGGTGAGGGTGAGGGTGAGGGTAAGGGTGATGGGCCATGGGCCGAACTCCGTGTTGGGGAGCGGCCGGAACCAGCAAGATCACCAACCCTCCGTGAGTACTTTGTCCAGCATTCGCAGGAAGAATCGGGCACTCTCAGCAGTGAAGCACAGCGGCGGCTTGATTTTGAGAATATTCTGACGATCCCCGGTGGGCAGCACGATGATTCCAAGTTCGAGCATCCTGTCGCAGATCGCGCGAGTTTCTTCCGCGGCCGGCACCAAGGTGACACGGTCCCGTACGAATTCAAGCCCTTGATACAAGCCTTTGCCATGGGCATTTCCGATGATGTCGTGCTTGGTCATGAGTTCACTAAAACCGTCAGTGAGAATCTGCCCGACTGCAGCCGCGTTGGCCTGCAGGTTGTCGGATTCGATAACGTCCAGGACTGTCAGACCGATGCGGCTGCTCAGCGTGCTACCGCCGGATGAGGAGAAAAAGTCACCTTGGGCTGCCAGGGCATCGGCTATCTCGCGGCGAGTAATGACGGCCCCAAGAGGATGACCATTGCCCATGGCTTTTGCCATCGTAATGATGTCCGGTTCGGCGCCGTGCTCTTCGAAACCCCAGAAATGGGAGCCCAGCCGCCCGTAACCAACCTGGACTTCATCAGCGATGCATACGCCGCCGTGGTCCCGGATAGTGGCGTACATGGCGTTCAGGTAGCCACGTGGAGTTCCAATAGCTCCTGCATTGCCGTTGCGTGGCTCGGCGATGAAGGCGCCGATGGGTTTGCCGGATCGTTCAAGCTGGTGCAGCAGCCGTGCCGCATCCTCTGCATATCGTGCCCCTGCACCTTCACCGCGGTGAGTACCACGATAGTCGTTGGGGGCATCCACCACATGGACCCAAGCCGGCCGACTCTGCGCTGCTTGGGGATTATCCGAGGTCGAGGTGGAAACAGCATCGGCTGCCAGCGACCAACCATGGTAGGACTCTTCACAGCAAAGTACGTCCTCGCGCTTGGTAAAAGCCTTGGACAGGCGAAGTGCCAGGTCCACGGCCTCTGTGCCGCTGTTGACCAGGAAGACGGTGTCCAGGTTCGTGGGGACCTTGGCCAACAATCTCTCTGAGAACTCGGCCACAGCGTTGTAATTAAACCGCGAATTAGTATTCAGCCTGCTCCACTGTCGGTAGGCCGCTGAGGCAATTGCCGGGTTTCCGTGGCCTAGGACTGAGACATTGTTGACCATGTCCAAGTAGTGGCGGCCGTTCGTGTCTATGAGATGTTCTTTCCATCCTCTCTCAATCCGAGGCGGCGTGTTGTAGTAGTACCCCTGCAAGGGGTTGTAGGCATCTCGACGGCGCTCCAACACCGACTGGGCGGCGTCACCCGTCTTGGACATTTCGGACGCCGAGACTACCGGAGTTCCAACGAGCAGCTGTGCCGGATCCTTGTACAGGGTCGTGTAGCCACAGAATTCAGAAGCCCTGACGAAATGGGGAGGATACAAGTTGGCGTTATCCCGCCCGCCGTGGGTGCGCCAGACCGTTGTTCCCGTGCTGTCAATGAGACCCAGCAAATCTCCTGCGTTTACAGTTGTTGCCCTGCCTGGGGAATACGCGACCTCCACTAGTCCCTGGAGGATGATTGTGTCCTTGAGGCCGCTCAGTGTCAGGACTGCAGTTTGAGGGTCGAGGGTTGCTGAACCTGCGAAGGGGGCGTAGATGCCCTGTCGGTTCCGTGCATGGACCTCGACGGCAAGAGCGACGTTGGCTGCTTCAAATTCGCTGTGGGAAGTTGCCAGAGTCAGCCGGGCTTCACCGTATCGGGTCAGTACAACTTTGGCGTCCAAGAGATGCCGGTCCAGGATGTACCGTTCCTGCCTTGGCCCCTCCAACCAGGAGCCTTCACTGAACGAGTCGCTGTCCCAGCCTAGATTTACTGTCACGGCTTGAGTGCGCAGCATGGGTTGCACCCTCTGAGGGGACTGTTCGGCTGAAGTCTTGGGTTTACCGACGGCTGACCTGATACAGGCTTCGGCGACATCCCAGTCGAAGCTTGCCGGAACGTTGAAGCACTCCCATTCCCGATCGATGGCCGAGGAAGCGTATCCGTTCTCTGGATCGATGACGATTTGCTGTTCACCGCTGACCGCAAGCACCGCTCCGCGAAGAACGATCAGAGGCCACAAGGCTGTAATCTCAGCTTCGGTCAGAGGAACTATGTCGTTGAAAGCCTCGATTAGCGGAAGAAGAGCCAGCGGTTCCCCAGACGCATGGTTGAACACCGACGCACAAGCTACCGCGAGCTCGCTGACGCGCCAACTGTACATCGTGTCGCCGAAATCGATGATACCCACGATCCGCGGGAGGCCTGATTCATCTATGCAGAAAACAACATTGTCGTCGGTAATGTCACCGTGGATTGCTTGAACAGGCAACTCGTCTCTGAGCGGCCGGAGTCGTTTCGTCAGGCGGGACAAGGCGCTCTCAAGCAGGTCGCGCTTATGAGGATCCCGCACAAAGTACAGCAAGTCGGCAACTACTTCTTCGCCTACTCTCAGGTCCCATTGGAGGGCCCGATCTAGCCCTGGGTGCTCCAAGCCGGCGAGAACAGTAGAGGCCTCTGCGAGTGTTCTTCCCAAAGCGCCCAGGACCGTGGGGGATAGGTACTGCCTGTCAATGAGCGGCGTGCCGTCAACGAAGGTGAGGAGTCGAACGCAGTGGTCCCTGCCTGCTATTGAGGTCGTGTGGACTGGAAACCCTGCAGGTGAGGACGTCGGGACCGGTGCATTGAGACCAGCGGCGACCACCCTTTCCATCGCTGCGTTCTGGGCCGCAATTTCATCAAATGAAAACGCCGGGTTGCTGACCTTCAACAACCATCGCTGACGGTCATCGGACACCAGGAAGTTGCGGTCTTGCTGACTACCCAGTTCTTTGATGGACGTGACATCCACATCGAAGAGGTCCCGCGCCAGATCAGACGCTTCCTGCAGGGAAACATCGGGGCGGGGAAGGCCTTCTTGATCAATAACTGAAGCAGATATAGTTACTCACTCGGGGTTATGGATGATGAAAAATCACTCGGGATCTAATTAATGTAATGAATCATCATTCTATATGATGGTTCTATGGACGATCAAGAGATTGCTACAGAGTCACTACCCGCTGCTGCTTCAGCCCAGAACCAAGGACTAGAGCATGTGGACGCTGTGGACCGAGTGTTGATCACTCACCTGCAGAAGGATGGCCGCATGCCGTACTCGGATCTGGCATCCGCGGCAGGGCTGTCTGCAGGGGGTGCCCGCCTGAGGGTCAGACGGCTAAAAGAACGTGGAATTTTGGACGTGGTGGGCGTTACCGACCCCCTAAAGCTGGGGTACCGGAGCATGGCAATGCTCGGCATACGCGTACAGGGTGACGTCGAGGAAGTCGCCGACACTCTGGGGGGGATGGAGGAAGTTATCTATGTGGTCCTCGCTGCGGGTTCCATCGACATTCTCGCTGAAGTCATCGCTCCCGATATCGAAGGCCTCTTCGATGTCATAAACCGAAGGATTCGCTTCGTCTCCGGCATAGCCTCTGTCGAGACCTACACCTACTACCGGACCCACACCCACAGGTTCAGTTGGGGCGTTCACTAGCCGCTCCGCACTACTGCTGCCAGCCCAGCTCCTGGTCCGATGAATGGTTCTCGGAAATCCAATAAAGGCAGATCGACCTGCGGAAACGCCGTATTCGTCGTGGGATTCATGATTGAGTCGCGTCATCTGGAGTTGATCCGCTACGGCTGAGAACTATGGGTTCCCTGTATCTAATGCATGATTCCATGATTTGAGGGTCGTAGTGAGGCAGGCCATTCCGGGATCTGTCTCACGGATCCGGACGTTGGCCTGTTCAGGGCCGACGAACGGGCGTTCACGGCCATGCTGGATGGCTGTCGCGCGCAGTAAAGCCTCTAGAGAGAATTCGGCGCTTCGCCCCACCAGAGCTCGTCACTACCAGATCGAAGTCGTCGCCCAAGTCAGTGCGCAGCTGCCGCAGCAGACCGACTCCCTCGGCGAGCCACTCAGCATCGCCGGGACCGTTGAGCGGAATCCTGTCCTCTTCATACTGCGAGTTCCATGACCTGACCTGCTCAACAAGTTCCGACGAAATGCCCAACGATTTCAGATCGACGGGCTGTCCCTTGTCGCTCCATAACGGTCCGGGGCCATAGTAAGGCCAGAACTTCAGTCGCTTCATGATTCGAAAATCTCCCGATAACGAGCCCGTGACAGGCCAGGGAGGCATGGGCATGCGAAGCGGTTTGTCCCAACGACTCCCGGCTCATGAATACCCGCGCATGCCAGTTTAACTACGGGAGTGGCAGTGGATGCAAGAACTCCCGTTTCGCTAAAAGCCTGACGTTTCCGCAGCTCAGAAGCGCTGACTAAACTACTTGCGATTTCGGCGCGTCACCTTGGATTTGGCCCCCAGCGACTGAAATTTAGAGCCTTCCTGCATTTACTGCATTTTCCACGCATTGGAGGTTGCATGAATGGTGGTGTTCCGGGATTCCTTCCACGATGCTCAGCGATCCAGGCTTCGGCCTGTTCTGGGCCGTCGAAAGGACGTTCGCGGCCATCTGGATGGCTGGCGCGTGCAAATGCCTGCCCCTCCGGACTCACACTGCGGCGAGAACGGCGTGTAGCCGCGGTGAGGCCTTGCGGATTTATCTTGCGGCCGTGGGGTCGGCCAATAAACAAAAGATTTTCAATGGCCTCTGTGATGCGTCGGGCGCGCGAACTCGCGGGCGTCCCCTTTCCCTATGCTTCAGCCGGATCCTCACCTGAGGACATCCAAGCCCACCTGGAATTACGCTCGGGAGTCATCGTTCTCCTGGTCCACATTAAGCGCACGTCTATCCGGCTGCAGGCCAGCCGGTGTAGGCCTCTGCCAGGTAGGCGCGGCCGTGCCGGGAGGAGACCACGGAGTGCAGTTCGCCAAGTTGGCGGGCGCGGTCGAAGTCGTCGGCGCCGGGCAGGGTATGCAGCATGGACGTCATCCAGTAGGAGAAGTGCTGGGCTTTCCACACCCGTTCCAGGGCGCGGTCGCTGTAGGAGTGGAGCATCACGGTGGAGCCGGTGGAGTAGAACGAGTCGAGTCCTTCGAAGAGAACCTTGACGTCGTGGACGGCGAGGTTCAGGCCCTTGGCGCCGGTGGGCGGGACGGTGTGGGCGGCGTCGCCGGCCAGGAAGAGGTTGCCGTGGCGCATGGGCGTGTGCACGAAGCTACGGAACGGCAGGACCATCTTTTCGAGGACCGGGCCTTCCTTGAGTTCGAACCCGTTGCCGTTCACGCGCTTGCGGAATTCGGACCAGATGCGCTCGTCATCCCATTCGGCCACGTTTTCCTTGGGGTCGCACTGGAAGTACATCCGCTGGACCTTCTCGGTGCGCTGGCTGATCAGGGCGAAGCCATGCTCGGAGTTGGCGTAGATCAGCTCATCGGCGCTGCGCGGCGCCTCGGCCAGGATGCCGAACCAGGCGAACGGGTACTCGTGGAAATACTGGGTCCGTGAGGCTTCCGGCACCTGGCGGCGGCAGTAGCTGCGGGAACCGTCGGCGCCCACAATGAAGTCCGCCTGGATCTCGAATTCCTGGCCGTCGGCATCGGTGAACCGGACCTTGGGCCTGCCTTCGAGGTCCTGAACCGTGGTGTCCGTGACGCTATAACGGACGTCGCCGCCGTCGGCCTCCCGCCGTGCGGCGAGGTCCGCGAACACGTCCGTCTGCGGGTAGAGCCAGACGGACTCGCCCACGAGGTCCTTGAAGTCGATCCGGTGGCTCTCACCGTGGAAGCGCAGCTCGATGCCGTCATGGCGGTCGCCTTCGCGCAGCACCCGGTCCGAAACGCCGGAGTCCACCAGTAGGTTCACGGTGCCGTGTTCCAGGATGCCTGCCCGGACGGTTTCCTGGATTTCCTGGCGGCTGCGGATCTCCACCACCACCGATTCGATGCCCTGCGTGGCCAGCAGGTGGGAGAGCATAAGACCGGCAGGGCCTGCGCCCATGATGGCCACCTGAGTGGTGATGGTGGTGCGTGCCAAGGTGTTCCTCGCTTCGTTGCGGGCCCGCGGCATCGGCGCCGCGGGTGCGGTGGACTTCTGCCACCAGTGTCACCCGCGCCGAACCACCGGCGTCACAGGAATCCCGTTGAATGGAAGAAGGTTCAGTCGTTCTGCGTTGCGCCGAGGTGGCGCCCAATCCCCCGCGCCGCCGTCTAGAGCGCGGGCACCAGGGCCTGAAGCCGCATCTCCGCCAAGGGAACCACGACACCAAGTGCCGCCACAGTCCGGCGCTTGCCGTCCATGACCGGCACCGCGATGCCCCAGGTATCGGGGTCCACGACGCCGGCGAGCTGCGCATACCCCTGCTGGGCGGCTTCAGCAAGCAGTTGGCGTACGACGTCGACGCTCACCTTGCCGCCGGGATCGCTGAACTGCCCGAGATACGCTGCCTGTAGTTCCCGCGGCTGGGTCGCCATCAGCGCGAGACCGGCGGAAGAGATGTGGACCGGCATACGACCGGCGATGCGGGCCCGGTTGGCCACGGATCCGCGCCGCGACAGTCGTTCCACAAACAAAGCCTCCCAACCGTCCAGCACGGCCAGGTTCACGTTCTGGTTCAGGACCTGCTGGATATCCTCCATAAACGGCACGGCCGCCTGGCGGAGCGCCAGCGTGGGCGCATTCCGGTTGACGAGTTCCCACAGCCGCATGCCCAACCGGACGGTTCCGCCGGCACCAAGGTCCAGGAATCCGCGGTCCGCGAGCTGCCGGACCAACCGGTGCGCACTGCTCAGGGGCAGTTCCGCCCGCTCCGCGAGTTCAGACAACTGCAGGCTGGTGACACCCTGCGGGAAGGCGGCCATGACCCGGACCACACGGTCCACCACGGAATCACCGGATGCTGAATTGGCCATGAATCGGCTCCTTGTGATGTCGACGCGGGCTTCCATTCAATGGTATCGCTCGTGCCGGAACTCCTCCGCCGACCCGTAGACCAGTTCCGCAGGCTTCTGCTCCTCCGCCGGGGTGTCAGCAGGTCCGTCCGTACCGGCGGCTGTGGCTTCACGGAAGCGTCCGATGTTGATCGTCATGCCAGCATCTCCTACCCGGTCACCCAGGGATTGGCGGCAGGGGCCGCACTTATCGGGACTGCTTCGTAGCCCGGCCGTGGACCGTACTTCTTGATGGATGCCTCCACGGCGTCCTTGTGCGGTCCTGTATACCAGGGCATCGTGCGGACCTGAAATGTCTGTACCTGGTCACAAGATCTCTTGATCCCACCCGGGGGCGGTCGGGCACGCTGGGTGATGATGTGGTTGAGTCGGCCCACAGCGCGGTGCCGGTGTTGCCACCGGTCCGTTTCTGTG
>NZ_JARVRI010000055.1:0-18066 GCF_030209785.1 Arthrobacter sp. efr-133-TYG-120 | reverse complement strand
CCAGGGCATCCTGCAGGGCACCTACGAGACCTTCGCCGCCGTCGGGAACAAACTCGCCGCCGCAGGCCGCCACCCGGCGCCGGCCCCGGAGGGTTCCACGGAGGGCCCGCTGGCGGGGACGCTGACGCTGACCGGCGGGTGCGGGGGCATGGGCGGGGCCCAGCCGCTCGCGGTGACCCTGAACGACGGGGCCTGCCTGATCGTGGACGTCGACGAGTCCCGGCTGCGCCGCCGGGTCGGCAAGCGCTACCTGGACGAGGTCGAAACCGACCTGGACACCGCGATCGCCAAAGTCCAGGCCGCCAAGGCCGAGCGCCGCGGCTGGTCCGTCGGCTACGTGGGCAACGCCGCCGAAGTCTTCCCCGAACTCCTGGCCCGCCACCGGGCCGGGGAGATCAGCATCGACGTCGTGACGGACCAGACCTCCGCGCACGACCCGCTCTCCTACCTGCCCGAAGGCATCACCGTGGACGAGTGGCACGCCGAGGCCGAAGCGGACCCGGAAGGGTTCACCAAGAAAGCCCAGGCCTCCATGGCCCGGCACGTCCAGGCCATGGTCGAGTTCCAGGACGCCGGGGCCGAGGTCTTCGACTACGGCAACTCGATCCGCGACGAGGCCCGCAAGGGCGGCTACGGCCGGGCGTTCGAGTTCCCCGGCTTCGTCCCGGCCTACATCCGGCCGCTGTTCTGCGAAGGACTGGGCCCGTTCCGCTGGGTCGCGCTCTCCGGGGACCCCGAAGACATCGCCGTCACCGACAAGGCGATCAAGGAACTGTTCCCGGAGAACACCCACCTGCACAAATGGCTCGACGCCGCCGCCGAACGCGTCGAGTTCGAAGGCCTCCCGGCCCGGATCTGCTGGCTGGGCTACGGGGAACGCGCCAAGGCCGGGCTGCTGTTCAACCAGCTCGTCGCCGAGGGCAAGGTCAAAGCCCCGATCGTGATCGGCCGGGACCACCTGGACTCCGGCTCCGTCGCCTCCCCGTACCGGGAAACGGAGTCCATGAAGGACGGCTCCGACGCGATCGCCGACTGGCCCCTGCTGAACGCCCTGACCGCCGCGTCCTCCGGCGCGACCTGGGTCTCCATCCACCACGGCGGCGGCGTGGGCATCGGCCGCTCCATCCACACCGGCCAGGTCTCCGTCGCCGACGGCACCGAGCTCGCCGCCCAGAAACTCGAACGCCTCCTCACCAACGACCCCGGCATGGGCGTCATCCGCCACGCCGACGCCGGCTACGAACGCGCCATCGAAGTCGCCCACGAACGCGGCGTCCGCATCCCCATGAACCCTTAAATACATTGATTGCTCCGTAACCGTCGTTTTGACCCACCAAAACGACACCTACGGAGCAATCGATGAGGAAGGATCACTTCCATGATCGAAATCGACGGCAAACGGCTGCAGCTGGCCGACATCGCGACCGTGGCAGGTGGCGGAACAAAGGTGACGTTGGCGCCGTCGGCGATTGACCGGATGGCCGCATCCCAACGGTCCGCTCGTGCGACGGCACTGTCCCGACCCGTCTATGGGCGGTCAACAGGCGTCGGGGCCAACCGCTCCGTGGCACTGGACGCCGCGAACAAGGACGCCAACGTCCACGGCTTGAACCTCTTGCGCAGCCATGCCGTCGACGCCGGACGCGTCCTTGACCGGGAAACCGTCAGGGCCATGCTTGTCATCAGGCTCTCCCAGCTTGCCGCGGGCTCGTCCGGCATCAGCCCGTCTGTGGCCGACGCAGTGGTGGACATGCTCAACGCCGACGCTTTGCCGGAGGTGCGGGAATTCGGCGGAATCGGCACAGCGGACCTGGCTGCGCTGGCGGGAACGGCCCTGACCCTCCTCGGTGAGCGCCCCACCATGGAGGGCAAGGACGTCCCCGCGCCGCTGGAAACCTGGGCCACCGAGGACGCACTTCCCTTCATCAGCTCCAGCGCGCTCACTATCGCCCAGGCCACACTCGCCCACCAAAGACTCGCCACGCTCGTGGAAAACCTGACCACGGTGAGCGCCTTGTCCTTCGCTGCAATGTCCGGGAATCCCGAGGCATTGAGCCCTGAAGTCGCGCGGGCAGCTGATTCGCCCGCAGTCACCGAGGTGGCTGGGGTTCTGCTCGGCCTCGTGGAAGGCAGCGGTGCGCCTGCGAGGATCCAAGACCCGTACTGCTTGCGCACCCTGCCTCAGGCCCTCGGCTCGGTGGTCGAGGAGTTGGACGCGCTCGGTACCCTTTTGGAACGCTTGGTTGTGGCCGGTCATGAAAACCCCCTCGTGTTCGGTTCCGCAGAGGAGGGCAGCAATGGAGTAGCCCACCACGGCCTCTTCCAGATGACCAGCCTCGCCCGCCGCATTGATGCCCTGGAACTGGCCATCGGTGCGGCGTGCGCCACGAACCTTCGGAGGATCAGCTTGCTCTGCGACCCGGCGTACACGGGGCTGCACCGATTCCTTGCGGGCGACGACGCCGGCCAGTCCGGCGTCATGATGCTGGAATACGTGGCAGCCGCAGCGGTGGGCCGAATTCGGGCCAATGCCCAGCCCGTGAGCCTGCAAACGGTGGTGCTCTCGTTGGGCGCCGAAGAGGATGCCAGCTTCGCGAGCGTGGCCAGCTCCCGCATGGATTCCACCGTGCGGGCGCTTTCTACGGTGGTTGGCATCGAACTCCTTTGCGCATCGCGGGCGCTCAGGCTGCTGGGCAGGACACGAGGAGAATTTACGAGTCCTCGGTTCCGAAAAGCCCTCGACGCCGGTCTATCGTTGCCCGCCGACGTGCAGGACCGGGATCTCCGCCCCGACGTCGATGCCGCGTCCCACCTGGCGATCCTTCCGGAGCTCGGTCACTAAGCGTGCTTAGCTATTTACTGTCGCCCCGGACGGGCGTACCTTAATATCCAAACACCGCACTGGGGAGGTGGCGTGTTTGGCTGGGTCTCTGGGGTGCCGTCGCGTTTCTTTGGTTCGCCCCGTTCTTCTCGCCGTTTTTGGCGCATTGGCGTGGTTGCTATGGCTGGCCGGTCCTTCGCAGGCAGCTAGCGTCCTGCCGACGATTCCGGCTGTCCCTGCCGTTCCCTCAGCTCCAACCATTCCCCTTTCATCCTCCCTGCTCCCGTCCCCGTTGCCCGATCCGATCGGGCCAGTGGCCCACGGCCTGTTGTCCGCCATTCCTAGTCCGACGCAAGTGTCTGCCCTTCCCGGAACCGTGGTCAGCCAACTGCCCGGCTCCACGGCGACTCCCCTTGTGACCGCGCTCACCGATCCCGCGAGCTCCTTGGTTGATACGGTGGTCGGCACAATTCCGGCGTTGCCCGGGCTGCCTTCAGTACCCCAACTACCTCCAGGGCCGGCCTTGCCGCCGCCATTGCCACCATTGCCGCCATTGCCTGGTGTCCTGGATCCTCCGGGACGAGGCCTTCCAATCGGCGCCGTTCCGGGCGTTCCGTTGAGGGCTCGGGCCGAAAGCGAACACGCGTTGGCATATCCCACGCTTTTGCCAACCCCCGGACGCGGAGCGGCAACGAGCATGCGGATCCCCGGATTCATTCTGGCCGACCTTGTTGTCCTGCCCCCGGCAGTGCTGGCGACGACGGAAATGCCTCAGCTTCCGGGCGGCCCTCCGCCCGGCAAACAGCTCCCTCCGGTGGCACCGCCCCAAGAGTCTGGCTCGACGTCGGAATCGCAAGGCGGCTCGGCCGCCAACGGCGCGGCGGACCTCCCTGAACAACGTGCACTGGCGCCACCGCTCCACAGCAGCCCCGTCCCCGACGGTGGGCAAGTCCCCGCAGCCGAACCTGCGTTCGATCCGGGGTCAACTCCCGACTGAACAGGTCAACCCTGTCCCCGTGGCAGGCACGACCATCTGCGCTAAACAGCGCGGGACCAAGTCTCAGTCAGGAGAAAGACAATGCAAGTCCAAACCAGTAGCAACCACGCAATCCGGGCCACGAAGACATCAACCGGCCGGATCATAGGAAATTGGCCCGACCCCATGCAGAAGGGAGGTATATAGATAGCATCGCGACAGGCGCTCAGCGCCCATAAGGGAACAAGGACGCCGGCCGCGCAGTCAATCTGACTGCACGGCCGGCGTCATGATGCTGAAGGTAGGAACGCCTCCCTTTAGAACAGGGCGTTCACCACGGCCTGGGTGAGCTGGTGGAAGATGTCGGTGCGGGCCGGGATATCGCTCTCGTCCTGGCCTTTGGTGTAGACCACGAAGGCGTAGGAGTTGGTCCCGTTGGTGAGGATGCTGGCGTCGTGGAGTTCGTCGTCGAGCAGTCCGTACTTGTGGAAAACAGTGATTCCGGCTGGCACCGCGGCGGGGATGAGCGATTCGTAGTTTGTGTTCTGCATGTAGGACAAAAGCTGTGCGGTGTCTTGCTGGTTCAACAGCTTCCCGCCATAGAGCCCGGCCATGATGCTTGCCATTTCGCTTGGAGTCAGCGTGTTGTTCATGGGGTCATAGCTGACGCCGATCGATGCGGCATAGGACTGGAGTTCCGAAAAGCCAACCGCGTCCATGATCAAGGACCAGGAGTCGTTGTCGCTGTCCTGGATCATCTCTTTGATCTGGAATCCAGCCGTATAGTCGCCCAAGGGATCGTCAAGGGACACTGCGCCCGTTTCGACGAGGTGATAGTACGCGGCGGCAGCCAGGACCTTTGCGGTGCTTGCTGCCTCGAACGGCGCCTGGACCCCGTACTGATGGCTTGAGCCATCGGACAGGTCGATCAGGGTGACGCCGATCTGGTACTGGCTGTTCGCGTCGATGATGGCGTTGATCTCCGAGTCCAACGCGGGAGTCACGCCGGTAGCCGGCGCGGCCGGCGCTGCGGCTGCGGGAGCGGCGACGGCTGGGGCGGCGCTCGGAGTCTCGGCCGCGGTCGACGGCGGTGCGGCGGCTGCCGTCGTCGGGGCCGCTGCCGTCGGGGAGGCGGTTGGAACAGCTGCCGACGGCGTGGCGCTGGCTACCGCCGACACGGTTCGGGAGACGGATGAGCGGGCGTGCGCAGCCGAGTAGACCGTGGCCGTCAGGGTCAAGGCCAGAATGGCGGCGAAGGCTGTCAGCAAGGCCGATCGACGTCGGCGGGGACTCCAGCTGTTCCACCGACTTCTCTTTCGTCCGGACCCTTGGCCGGGACGACGGGGCTCTCGCTCTTCCATAATGAACCAACCGTAGCTACCGCAGCTATGTGAGAGCTATGAAAATCCTGTCCATCAGCCACGTGTCGCCTGGGTGAATATCAGGCGTCACGGATCGGCGAGCCCAATACCGTGAACCGGGTGCCGCCCATCTCACCGGACAGCAATGGCATTGCCTCACTTATCGCGGCCCGGACGCTGTCCAGCTTCAGCGAACCTTGGTGTGCTTCCGCCGATTCCCAGAGTTCGCAGACAAAGACCGTGTCCGGCGATTCTTCGTTGACGCCCACCTCATAGAGGAGGCAGCCCGCGCCCCGGAGCTCCGGTTTCGGTCTGAGCAGGATGGATACAACGGCGTCGCGTTGGCCGGGTTTCGTGCCGAGGCTTCCTACGTTTGCAAAAGTCATGGGCCCATTGTGCTTCATTCCTCCGACGTTATTGGGGAATCGCGTACCGGCGGACAAAGTTGCCGAGGATCTTCATTGGTTCGGTCGCGGTGATCTTCCGGGCGTCGGCCATCAGCTGCTCAGCAGCCTCAGGCGGGAAGTATCCGGCGTGGCGATAGGTGTCGATCCGTGTGACGAGGCCTTCGGCGTCGAGCTCCGGATGGAATTGAGTGGCATAAAGGTTCTTCTTGATCCGGAACATCTGCACCGGGCAGGCGGCCGAACCAGCCAGCAACACCGCGTGCCCCGGCAGGACCGTGCAGGCTTCCTTATGGCCGGTAAAGGCGACAAAGCGCTCGGATATGCCTTGGAGGAGCGGGTCCTGGATGCCCTCCGCTGTGAGTTTGATGGTTACCCCGCCGAGTCCTTCACCATAGGTGCGGTCAATCACGGCCCCCTGGTGAAGTCCCAAGGTTCCCACTCCGTAGCAGGCCCCCAGGAAGGGAAAGTCAGCGGCAACAATCGTGTCCAGCAATTGCGCAAGTTCCTTCTCCACCCGTTTCTGGACCGGGCTCTTGTGCTCCGGCGGGTCGCTCGAAGTGAAGGGGCTGCCTCCCACGATCACGCCGGAATAGTCGGAGAGCCTGAGCGGCGGCAGGGGCGCCGCCTCCATTCGGATGCGCTGTAGCTGCTCGGGAGCGAGCCCTCCAAAACGAAGATACGCCTGGTACTCTTCCTCGGCGGCGGCGTCTTCGGCGCGAGATGCGAGCAGGAGAAACGGCTTCACAGGCTAAGTGTGCTCCCGGTACCCGTGACGCGCCAGCGTTCGGCTGAAACATCCTTTTCGGGGCGGTGAGCCGCCGTTCACGTGCGAGAAATGTCCCGAATTCCGGCCGGGTGAAAGGATTTCACCTCCGTTGACTCGGGAATCCGCGGAATCACGGGGATCCTCGCCACCCTCTCCAGGTGGCCTCGCGTCCGCGCCGGGGGGCCGTTAACATTCCCGAAACATGCCCGTCATGCGTTCTTCACGCCGAGGCAAGTTATGTAACGTCCCCGCAATTTTTCCTCGCATTGCTTGAAACACGGAACCGGAAATATTAGGCAGGGGAAGAACGGGGCCACGCTACGGCGGCCCTCCTAGGCATTCCGATAAGAAGGGAAACGCACGTGGATATCACTGCGGAAAACGTTTGGGTGATGGTGTCGGCGGCACTTGCACTGCTCATGACCCCGGCACTCGGCCTCTTCTACAGCGGCATGACCCGGGCCAAGGCCTCCCTCAACATGATCATGATGAGCTTCATCTCCGCGGGAATCGTAGGCGCCGTGTGGATCCTGTGGGGCTACTCGATGATCAGCGGCAAGAGCGTACTGGGGATCTTCGGTAACCCGTTCAGCAGCTTCGGCTCGGCGGACTTGGTCGGTTCCACCGATCTCATCAAGCTCGGCTTCAGCGCTACGTTCGCCATCGTCACCGTGGCGTTGATCAGCGGCGCTATCGCCGACCGCGCCAAATTCACTTCCTGGGTCATCTTCGTCCCCATCTGGATCACCCTCGTGTACTGTCCCTTGGCTTTCATGGTCTGGGGCGGCGGCCTGCTCAGCCCCGGCGGAGCCATCAGCTCGGTCTTCGGCCAGGTGATTGACTTCGCAGGTGGCACAGTGGTGGAAATCAGCTCCGGCGCTGCCGCGTTTGTCCTAGCGTTGATCCTGGGCAAGCGGCACGGCTTTGGAAAAGACCCGAACCACCGCCCGCACAACCTCCCCTTCATCATGCTTGGCGCCGGGCTCTTGTGGTTCGGTTGGTTCGGTTTCAACGCCGGCGCGGCCACGACGTCGGCGCAGGCCGGCTTGATCTGGGTCAACACCCTTGTAGCCCCGGCTGGTGCCATGCTCAGCTGGTTGGTCACCGAGAAGATCCGGCACGGCCACCCCACATCCTTGGGCGCCGCATCCGGCGTCGTTGCCGGCCTCGTGGCTATCACTCCGGCCTGCGCCAACGTGGCTCCTGCCGCAGCCCTTGGCCTGGGTCTGGTGGCCGGCGCAGCCTGCGCCGTGTTTGTCGACCTGAAACACAAGTTCGGCTTCGATGACTCCCTCGACGTCGTGGGCGTCCACCTTGGTGGCGGGCTCGTGGGCACGCTCGCGCTCGGATTCATCGCGCTGCCGGTAAACGGCAAGGGCGGAGGACTGTTTTACGGAGGCGGACTCCAGCAGCTCGTGGCGCAGATCGTCGCCATTCTGGTCACCCTTGCAGTATCTGGAATCATGACGGCGATCATCGCCCTGGTCATCCACAAGACCGTTGGATTCCGGGTCAGCCACGAAGCCGAGGTGGCTGGCGTGGACTTGTCCGAGCACGCCGAGACCGCCTACGAGTTCGGCAGCATGTCCCGGAGCCATTTCAACGCCATCCCGCACGTTGCTGCCCTCCCCCTCGTCAACATCCCGGTTGCCGCCCGAGCCACCGCCGCCCCGGTTTCAGCCCGTGCCGCCGCCGTCGCCTCGTCGCCCGCCGCCGCCGTCGAGCTCCAGCGCGAAAAGCAAACCGACCCGGCTTAGGCGAGGCGGGCATTTCCGCCACTGCAAGGGACGCGTACGCTCAACTTGTGGATATCGTCGATTTCCTCTCGGACCGCCTGAAAGAGGACGAGGCTGCGGCGCGGAAACTCCTTGGCGACCGTTCCGTCTCCGAGGCGGGCAAATGGTACGAGCGACGTCTTCTCCTGGAATGCGAATCAAAAAGAAGGCTGCTCAGCATCGTGGAATCCGCACGGCAGACGGCCCTGGCCACGATGGTTCGCGGCACGCTTGGGGACACCCCCCAGTGGATCCCGGAATCGATCGAATGGACCACGAAATCTCTGAATGCCCTCGCGCTGCCCTATTCGGACCATCCGGACTTCGAACCGGAATGGCTGGCGGGGACGTAGCTGGCGGACGCGAGGCGCGTTGGGTGGACATCGGCAAGATCTTGCCGAAATGAGGTTTTAACGGCTTCACAACAAGCAAAATCATTACTTTCGGCAGCATCTTGCCGATCTTGGCAAAATGGTTCAGAATTGACCAAGAATACTGTCAAATCGGCAACATCGTGCCGGATCATCGGAGACTCGTGGAAGACCTAGCGGCGATTGCGGCCACCATCCGGAAAGCCCGCAAAGAGGCTGGAATCACGCAAGCTGACCTTGCCGACCTTGCCGGGACTTCCGAAAGGACCGTGCGGGCGATTGAGACTGCAACCGGAAATCCTTCACTGGGGGCCGTCGTGGCCGTAGCCAACGCCGTCGGCCTGCACATGGCAGCAGTCTGATGGCCGACGATTTCGAGGAGTTGAAGTTCGTTCGTGCAGCGGACGTTCACAAAGGCGGCGTCCTGGCGGGCCACCTTGCCCGCACTGGCCAAGGCGGGGTCAGTTTTTCCTACGCGGCGGAGTACCTGACATCCGGTTTGCCTGCGGTTGCCAGTTCGCTGCCCGTGACGGACCATCCCGTCGAGACTCCCGCTGGCGCTCTTCCGCCGTTCTTCGCGGGCCTGCTGCCGGAGGGGCATCGGCTGAGCGTGCTCAGGGACGCCACCAAAACCAGCTTCGACGACGAACTCACCCTCCTGCTCGCAGTCGGCGCCGACGTGCCAGGAGACGTCCAAGTGGTCCCTAGCGGCGAAATTCCCACCGAACCGGCACCCCTTGCCGACACATCCAGGCCCGAGGAATTGGACTTTGCCGCCCTCGCCAATGCAGTGGACCGCCATGCCATCCCCGGAGTGCAGGACAAGGCAAGTGCCTCCATGCTGACCACACCATTGTCTCTCCGGGGGCAGCGGTATCTGCTCAAACTCGACCCACCCAACCACGCACACTTGCTGGTAAACGAAGCGCTGCACCTTTCCGCCGCCAAGGATCTCAAGATCCCTGTAGCGAAGAGCCATATCATCGCTGACATGCACGGGCTGCCTGGGTTGCTGGTGGAACGCTTCGACCGCGTGCAGGACAAGGATCGCTCCTGGGTGCGCCTGCCCATGGAAGACGGAGCCCAGGTCATGGGCCTGCCACCGGCTTCCAAGTATTCCGTGACGTCGGAGGACGTCGCTGCTGCGCTGGCCGGGCAGTGCAAGGCCCCACTCGTGGCAAGCCGCAATCTGTACCTGCAGTTCGTCTTTGCCTGGCTGACCGGGAACGGCGATCTCCATGCCAAGAATCTCTCGATCCTCGGGGACCGGCACGGAGGATTCGTTATGGCCCCGATCTATGACATTCCATGCACGCTGTTATACGGAGACGACTCGCTTGCGTTGCCGTTGTCCGGGAAAACCAAAAACCTCAAGGCGAAGCACTGGGCCGATTTCGCGTTAGCCCTCGGCCTACCACAACGCGCCGCCGCCGGCGCCAACGCATTGGCCCTGTCAGCTTCTGGAAAGGTCAAGTTGGAGGACCTACCGTTCACCGGGTCACCGCTCCGAGGCGCCCTGCGGGAGTTGAGGTTCCGGAGAGGAGAGCTGGCGGGCTGACTGGCGCACCCACACTCTGAGGCCTGCTAGATCGACTGCCGGTATCCGAAGAACTCGTGGTCTTCGTTGTAGCCGCCGAATCCGCCACCCACGTCGGAGAAGTCCGCTACGAACTCGATGCCCTTGATCCATTTGACCATCTTGAAGCCGAGCTGCACTTCGTTGCGCAGCCGAAGTGGCGCCCCGTGTCCGTACGACAGCGGCGCGCCGTTCATGTCATAGGCGAGCATGGTGAGCTGATAGCCCATCTGCTCGATCGGATGCGCATCGTAGTAGTCGCCCTCATCCGGCCCCTCACCCAACGAATAGAACACCACCCACTTTGCTTCGGGTGCCGGCTTGACCAAGTCGAGGATGGCCTGCATCGACACCCCTCCCCATTTGGCTACTCCCGACCAGCCCTGGATGCAGAAGTGTTGCGTAATCTGCTCGTGGTAATCCATTGCTCGCAGCTCGGCGAGGCTCAACTCGACCGGATTGCCCACGAGCCCGTTGATGCGCAAGCGGTAGTCCCGGAAATCGTTGTCAAAGAGATTCTTGTACTCGTCGGATTCGGGATACTGGCCGTTCAGCCAGAGGCGCGGCGAGATGTCCTTCTCCGTGTACTGCCCCGGGCGTGAGTCGATGTGCTCGAACAACCGCTGTGCCGGGCCGATAAGGGCGTAACCGGCCCTCTGGACGAGCCGCGGATGCCGAATGGTGAGCGGAGTAGCAGCGACCCAGCCGACGATGATGACCACCATCGAGGCAGCGAAAATCCAGAACCCCGTCCAAGACTGGTCGTTGCGCCCCGCGTACATGTGGTTGAGGTTCTCCAGCGCCCCGGTAGTGAGAACCAGAGCCACGTGAAGGACGATGAACAACAGGAACCAGCACAGCACCAGGAAGTGCAAGGAACGTGCCATCTGGATGTTGAAGACCGAGCTGATACGCCGAAACCGCGTGGAGAGCGCCGGGGACATGCCTAGCCCGGTGATGAGGGCCAGGGGTGCAGCGATGAAGATCGTGATGAAGTAGGCGATCAGTTGCAGGCTGTTGTAGTTGGTCCATCCGCTCTCGGTAGGCCATTCCAAGGAGAGGTATTGGATGACAACCGAGATCGAGTTGGGGATGACGTCCCAGCTCAGCGGGACCACGCGCATCCACTGGCCCGTCGCGAACAACAGCACGAAAAAGACGACTCCGTTGACCAGCCATAGCGTGTCTATCCCAAGGTGCCACCAGCGCGCGAGCCCGATCGAGTGCCGTAGCCCCGGCAGGCCGACCTGCAGAGGGAGGCTGATCGAATCCTTCTTAGCCGTCCACAGTGGATCTTCGGGTACTGGCTTCTGTACCCGGAACCAATCCCGTCCCGGCGTCGAATGTCGCGTCCAATACAGTCGCGGGTGGTCCGTGAGTATCTGTGCACCCGAACGGATGATGAAGATCAGGAAGAACATGTTGAGGAAGTGTTGCCACCCCAGCCAGGCTGGAAAGCCGACGGGGGCGCCCTCCGGCAGCTTTGAGGCTCCCGGATAGGTCTTCAGGAACGACTCGACGGGGGGCAGCCCGCGGATCCCTTTCGCGACGGCGACCGCGACGATGAGCAGCACGAAGCCGATCGGAATCAACCAGAGCAGATTGAACCACTTGGTGGGGCTGATCCGAACACGCGGGGCGATGCCGCGATCCTGCGGAAGCGAACCGGCGAAGGTCATCGGGTCGATGACGTCCTCCCCGCGCTTCAATTCACTCCGGAAGCTGCCCTCGGCACCGGGTCCGGCTTGCGACGTCGGACCCCTCCGCTGCGGGTCCTGCATCGGATCCTGCGGCATCGGTTTGTCAGCTGTCATGAGGCCGAGCCTAGACCCCGGCGGGGTTGGATGATGAAACTGGATCGTCGCCCTTGGCGAATCCACACTGTCCCGCCCCGCTTCATCAGTTCACTGATGATTTAGCTGATGGTTCCCTGCGAGTCGGACCAACGTGTTTCAGGGCTCCTAGCTTTGGGACCATGAAATTCAAAACAATCCCGGTCATCATCGGAACATTGTCTTGTGTGCTGGTCGGCAGCGCTGCGTTCGCGGCGGTCTCCACCTTCGCCGGCCCCCACGAGGACGGAACGGCAGTCACTCCAATCGGCATGCGCGTCACGCCGACCGGACAGCAGACCTCACTTGGGGACCTCCCGCTGAACTCCGCCATCTCCCCCGACGGCAAGCGGCTCGCCGTCACGAACAACGGTCAAGGTACGCAGTCGCTGCAACTCGTGGATCTCGCAGACCACGAGGTAGACCAGACCATCTCCTACAAGTCCCCGGAATCCCTCTACATGGGCTTGGCGTGGAGCCCCGACGGCACCAAGCTTTACGCCAGCGCGGCAGCAAACTCCAAGATCCGCACCTACGGCTACTCCGGCGGCAAGCTGGCCGAAGGGGCGCCCATCCAGCTGCCCACCACGACGCCCGCGGGCAAGGCAGTCAATCTCTTTCCGGCCGGATTGGCGATCACGCCCGACGGCAAGCGACTGGTTGTCGCAGATCAGCTCGCTGACGCCGTGTCCGTCGTCGACCTCGCCACCGGAAACGTCTCGACGACGCCGGCCGGTCACCGGCCGCTTTCGGTCGCCGTTTCCCCGGACGGCACGACGGCGTTCGTCACCAACCAGGGCGCCTCGGACATCTCCGCGGTGGACATTACAGGCGCCGAACCGAAGGTTTCCCGCACCGTCACGGTGGGTCTCCATCCCAACAAATCCGTCCTGTCGAAGGACGGCCACACGCTTTACGTTGCCAACGGCGACGACGACACCGTCTCGGTTGTCGACACCGCCGCCGGTACAAGCACGAATATCAGCGTCGCACCTGAAACGGGCGCACCGGTGGGGACCAATCCCACCGGACTGGCCTTGGACGAAGCCGGCCACCGCCTGTTCGTGAGCAACTCCGGTAACAACGACGTCGCCGTCGTCGACCTCGCCCAGAAGGCAGTCGCTGGTATGGTACCCGTGGGCTGGTACCCGAGTTCGCTGGCCTTCAGCGACGGGACATTGCATGTCACCAACGCGAAAGGGCTAGGCGCCGGGCCAAACAACGGACCTGGCCACCCAAACCCCGAGTCAACCGCTCCGGCCGCCGAAAACCAGTACAGCGGATCGATGATCGTTGGCACACTGAGCAGTTTCAGCGTGCCGGAGGGCGGTCAGCTGCAGAAGGCCACCGAGCAGGTCAAAAACAACAATCGCCCGGACACCGCCGGCGGCAACATCATCCCGCGCCAACCGGGTCAAGAGAGTCCCATCAAACACGTGATCTACGTGGTCAAGGAAAACCGCACCTACGACCAGGTGCTTGGGAGCCTCGGCAAGGGCAACGGGGATCCCTCACTGAACCTCTTCGGCGATGAGTCCGCACCGAATATGCGGGCCCTCTCCAAGAAGTTCACCACCATTGACAACTTCTACGCCGATGCTGAAGTGAGCGCCAACGGATGGAATTGGGTGGCCTCTGCCAACTCGAACCCGTACGCCGAGCAGATGTGGCCGGCCAACTACTCGGGTCGCAAGGCACCGTATCCCAGCGAAGGAAATGCCCCTGAAATCGCGGCCCAACAGCCTGACAACACGTATGTCTGGCAGCGGCTCGCCAAGGCAGGCGTCAGTTTCCGCAACTACGGCTTCTACGTTTCCAATAATGCCGGCACGTTCAACGCCGCGGACCCCGTCCTGGATGCGCAGACCGACCACAACTACCACGGTTACGACCTGAACTGCCCTGATTCGGCGGGATCGTTCGCGCCGCTGAAGCCTGGCTGCGGTACCCCACGTATTGAAGAATGGGCCAACGACTTCCAGTCCCAAGTGACATCCGGAACGGTTCCCACGGTCCAGTTCGTGCGCCTGCCGAATGACCACACCCAAGCCACCCGTGTTGGCGCCCCCACGCCAAAGGCTTATGTCGCGGACAACGACTACGCGCTCGGCAAGCTGGTGGACACCGTGTCCCACTCTTCCGCCTGGAAGGACACCGCCATCTTCGTCACGGAGGATGACGCTCAGAACGGCCCGGACCATGTGGATGCGCACCGCACCTTGGCGCTGGCCATCAGCCCCTACACCCAGACAGGGAAAGTCGATTCGACCTTCTACAGCACGGCGTCAATGGTCCGTACCATCGGCCTCATTGCCGGCATCGGTCCGCTGACCCAGTTCGACGCGTTCGCCACTCCCATGAACGCATCGTTCACGGCCAAGCCTGACAACACGCCGTACACCGCGCTCAAGCCCAGCTACGACATGACCACCGTCAACGGGGCAAACGCTCCGATGGCCCCGCAGGTGGCCACCCAGGACACTGCCACCGAAGACAAGATCGATGAGCAGCTGTTCAATAAGTCCATCTGGCAGTCAGTGAACGGTGCTGACTCGAAGATGCCCGAACCCCAACACAGCGTGATCGGCTCCGGTTCCAGCAGCCAGCCGGCTGCGAAGGATCCTGACGGCTAGCCAGATCCTCTTTGGCAGGGCGGTCACCAGAATCGGGTGGCCGCCCTTCGCCGCGCCTGCGCTGAGCCTTGGATAAAAAACGGGCACACTCCCCTGTCAAAGAATTAGTCCAGAATCTATTCTGTTGATGGACCGGTACAAATATGGTCCGCCAGGCCACCGGCACGTCCCGGGAAGCCCATCCCGCTCCGGGGGCCGTCTCTACGAGGAGGCGTCCATGTCAACTCCCGATGTGCCAACCCGGGGGCCCGCAAGGCCCGGTCCGTATATTGCGGCCGGAATCCTGCTGGCCATCTCCATTCTGGTTCCGCTGTTCGTCCCGGCGTATTCGATTGACCAGCCGCGGCTCGCAGGTATGCCGTTCTTTTACTGGTACCAAATGCTCTGGGTTCCGATCACCGCGGCCATGGTGGGCGTCTCCTACCGGCTGGTAACCAAGGAAGACCGTCGCCGCCGCGAGGTCGCGCGGGGCGCACGCACTCGGGAGGAAGAACAATGAGCGGGCTCGCCGTCCCTCTGGCGACCACGGGGGATCGGCCCGTCAACGGCGTCGCGCTCACCGTCGTCGTCGTGCTCTTTATCCTGGTGGCGGTGCTGGGCTTCTTCGCGGCGCGTTGGCGCGCGGGCAAGGAAACGGGCCTGCACAGTCTCGATGAGTGGGGCCTCGGTGGCCGCGGTTTCGGAACCTGGGTGACGTGGTTCCTCCTGGGCGGGGACCTCTACACGGCCTACACGTTCGTGGCGGTGCCGGCGGCGATGTGGGCCACTGGCGCCGTGAGCGGTTTCTTCGCGGTGCCGTACACGATCGTGCTCTACCCGATCGTCTTCCTGTTGATGAGCCGTTTGTGGTCGGTCTCGCACCGGCATGGCTTCGTCACGCCGGCGGACTTCGTTGGCGGGCGCTATGGCAGCAGGGCGCTGACGGTTGCGGTGGCTCTTACTGGCATTGTGGCCACCATGCCCTACATCGCGCTGCAACTGGTTGGCATCAAAGCCGTGCTCACGGTGTTGGGCCTCGGCAGCGCGCAGAATGTGCTGCTGACTGACTTACCGCTGATCATCGCATTCGTGGTCTTGGCCGCCTACACCTACACCTCGGGCCTTCGGGCGCCGGCGCTCATCGCCGTCGTGAAGGACCTCCTGATCTACCTCGCGGTCATCGTCGCTGTGATCTACCTGCCGATCAAGTTCGGGGGCTGGGACAACATCTTCGGTGCAGCCCAGACGAAACTCGACGCCGTCAGCCCGGCCACAGGCAAGCCCGCCGGCGTCTTCATCCCGGGTGCCGCCAGCTATTCCGCGTACTGGACGCTGGCCCTTGGCTCGGCCATGGCGTTGTTCATGTACCCGCACTCGGTCACTGGAGTCCTGGCGACGAAGAGCAGGAACACCATCCGCAAGAACGCCGCGGTCCTTCCGCTGTATTCGCTCATGCTGGGATTCCTTGCCCTCCTGGGTTACGCGGCCATCTCTGCGGGCACCAAGCCGATTGACCTGAACGGTGCCGTCAATCCACAGCTTGTAGTTCCGCAGTTGTTCCTGGACAACTTCCCCTCGTGGTTTGCAGGGATCGCTTTGGCGGCTATCGCCATCGGCGCCTTGGTCCCGGCCGCCATCATGTCGATCGCTGCCGCCAACCTGTTCACCCGCAATATCTACCGCGACCTGATCCGGCCCGACGCCGACCCGCGGCAGGAAGCGAAAGTCTCCAAGATCGCCTCGCTCGTGGTGAAGTTCGGGGCGCTGATCTTCGTCATCGCCATGGACCAGTCCGCCGCCATCAATATGCAGCTCCTCGGCGGTATATGGATCCTGCAGACCTTCCCGGCGATCGTGGCTGGGCTCTACACCCGATGGTTCCACCGCTGGGCGCTGTTCGCAGGGTGGGTCGCCGGGATCATCTACGGCACCGTCGCTGCATACAACGTGGTCAACCCCGTGACGAAGGCTAACTTCGGCGGCTCCATCGCAGCCATCCCGGGCACCAATGTGCAGGTCTACATCGCGGTCGTCGCGTTTGCCATCAACCTCATTGTTGCTGCCGTCCTATCGCTGGTCTTCCGCGCGATGAAGCTCCCCGACGGGAAGGACATCACCCGGAACTCGGACTACGGGGCTGACGAGGACGATCCCAAGGTTGCCCAACTCCAACGCGAGTACCCACTGGGCGAAACGGGAGGTCCAGCGTTCTGAGTGGATCTGTGCGCTAGCGCTTCATCGAGATCGCCACAGCAGCGATATCCCCCGGCGTCGTCCGGCAGCACCCGCCAATGAGGCGGGCCCCGAGGTCGTGCCAGGCGCTAACCCCCTCGGCGAGGCTCGACGGACCGCCGGACCCGCTGGCGCCGGGTCTCCACGTCTTGGTGGCGGCGTCATAGCTTTCGCCCGAGTTGGGGTATGCGATCAGCGGCTTATCCGTGGCATCGCGCAGGGCCTCAGCCTCCGCGAAGGAAGGCAGTGTCTCACAGGCCAGCAGGTCCACCTCCGCCCCCACGAGCGCCCCGATGCGCGGCCGGTGGAACTCCTTGAACTCGCGCTGGGTGAGGACGTAGTCGCCCCGATACTCCGGTGGCGAGAGCACCATCCACTGTCAGGTTTGCACCCGAATCGAGCAGGCACGACAAGCTGGCGCTGCGGCTGCCCTTGCTTTCCATAGCTTGAGCCTACGATCCTTCTGCCGGGTTTGTTTGCCTAGGCTGGTTGGCGTAGTTCGCGTTGGTGGCGCCGGCTAAACAGGTCCCCGAAATAGTGTGCCGCCATGACGGGCGGGTCTCCGTTCAAACGCGTTCCTGGCAGGGGTGGTGCTGTGGATCGGTAGGTATGTCCGGTGGGGGTGAGGATGTCGAGGACATGCCGTGTCCCGGGGCTGGTTCTTGCTGTCCTGGTTTTTGCTGGTCTGGTTTGTGCTGTCCAGCCGTTGAGTTCTTTGGTGTGGTTGCAGGCTTCGCACAGGCCCGCCCCGTTGGCGAGGGTGGTGGGGCCGTTGTCGTGCCAGGGGATGATGTGGTCGAAGTGCCGGATCGGTGCGTCGCAGTATGGGGTGCGGCAGGTGTCGTCGCGGGCCTGGATGAAGCGCCGCATCCCTGCCGGGTACAGCCGGGCCCTGGAATCCGTGGCGACCAGTTCCCCGGTCCCGGGGGCGGTGAAGAGGCGGCGGAGCCAGACTTTGAGATCGGGGTCCCCGGACCCGCCAGCTAGGTCCTGCCCGGGTTCGGTTTGGCCGCGCCTGCTGCCGGGTCCTTCGGCGAGCAGTGTCCTCGCCCAACCCGCGGGCACGATCCCGTAGCCGGGGAGCCGGGCCGGTTCGCTCTCGCCTTGGAAGAGGGTGCGGTCGGTCATGACGAGCTGGACCTCAACCCCGCTGATCCCGCCGGGGGTGCCGGTGGTGCGTTCGACGAGCGCGTCGGCCATGATCTGCCCCCGGGTCCGGGTGTCCCCGGTTGAGCGCAGGGTGTCGGCGTGCCGGGTCAGGGCCGCGTGCACGGCCACGCCTTGGGCGACGGGAAGCAGGGCGGTCAGGTAGGTCATGGTGTCCGGGGCCGGGCGCA
>NZ_JARVRI010000033.1:0-18980 GCF_030209785.1 Arthrobacter sp. efr-133-TYG-120 | reverse complement strand
TCCGACCTGGCGGCCGAAGGCTACCAGCACGTTGACGGCGCCATCAGGATGGGCCAACAGACCGCGGCCCGCATCACCAAAGAAGCAGGGGTTGCAGCTGAAGCCAGCCTTACCGGAACTCTTAGATGACCAGCGACAGCTTCCCAAGCTCCGGCCGCAATTCAGGCCGCCGCGGAAACTGAGTGCGCGAACTTCAACGGTTATCACAGACCAGGAGCTTCAACATGCTGGACAAAATCCCATTGGGGGAACTAAAAATCCCGGGAGTTAGAATTCGCGACATTGCCGCTGTCGCAGGCCTCTCCGTCTCCACGGTCTCAAAAGCCATCAACCGTCCGCATCTGGTGGCCGCTGAAACGAGAGAGAAGGTCGCCTGCTTAGTTAAAGAGCTTAACTTCTGTCCAGTCCTACACCCACAAGAGCTGCGACCGCCCGTCCCGGGTCCCCCCTACCCATCCGCGGGCGTTGCGCCATCTTCCACCCAAGATTCACAGATCAGTTCCTCTGATGCGAGACAAGATAATCGGATTCAGCCTTACCGAAAAACCGAAAAGGTAAGGATAGAATCAGCGCTCCTCGTGCCAGGCGAACATCTATGTTTATGGACGGAGCACGAAGCTATGAGCGGCACCGTAGACGCTGTGATGGCTGACGAGTCATGCTTTTGGATCTGGGTGGACGGCGGTCTAGGCCGACGTATGGTGATTGCCAGTGACGTGCTCGCGCTTCAGACTGACAGGGTCGGCTAATCCCCCCCCGTGGTGGATTCCAAAGAATGACCACGGGCCCAGGAGGTCACAAACAAAGTTCTGACAGCTTTTCAGGCGGGATCTATTCCTAAAAACTGCTTGCGAAGTGGCCCCGCCCCTTTTGTATTCGTTCAAAAGAGGAGCCCAAGCTGATCCTTGCCGATGGACTCACCGGGAACCTGGACGAGCAGACGGGTAACCACATCATTGAGCTCCTCAGCTCGCTCAGCCGGGACCACAACACCACCATCCTCGTGGTTACTCATGACCGCGCCCTGGCCAACAAGACCGCCCTCCGCTTCCGGCTCCAGCAGGGGAAACTAAGGGAGGAAGCAGTGCGCAGTAGGCCTGCAGTAGCCACGCCGGCCATTTTGCCTACGGCAAGCCTGAGGGCATCAGAGTTTGGGGCAATTGTGCGGACACCGTCTGCACAACTACCCGAAGAGCCTACTAGTCCATTCCCCCCTGCTCGAGCTCCTTGGCGCTTCAGGCGGAAGCCCTAACGGCTGGGTCCGTTCTTTGTTCTGTGGGCACCCACAGCAACCCCTGTTCGGGTCTTTTTGGCTTTGGCTGCGCCTTTGCCCATGGCTACCGCTGCGCTGGGGTGTGTGCCTTCGCTGCGTTCGGCAGCGATGCGTCCGCGGACTTGTGTGTCGTTGGCACCGGTGCCGGACAGGGATGCTGCGAAGGTCTCCTGCCGTTCTGCAGAGCCGTAGTCAGTGGCCGACGTGCTTTCATTCTTGAGGCCTTGGTCTTTGAGCCGGCTGCTGTCGTCGCCGGCGACACGGTTCTCCATGTCACGGCCGACGCCTTCCAGGCGGGCGAAGAGTTCCTTCTCGGCGCGTTCGTATCGTTGCTCAAGTGACGCCCACTTGGAGCCTTTGAAGCCACCCTCTGCCAGGAGCTTGGCTTCGTGCATGTCCTTGGCCGCCTTCACGAACGCCGGATCTTTGAAGTGTGAGTCGCCCGCACCGTTGACGGTCGCTGCGGTTTCCTTGCGCAGCCGATCGGACGTCCTCCAGCGTGATGTTCAGGGCCGCGGATCGGTTTCGGAGATGCTGAACGAGCTCCTTCTGCGGCCACATCAGCTGGTCGATGTATGAACCGAACATCCCCCCGCTGGCCTTCGTGTAGTCGTGGATGGCTTTCGGGTCCGTGATGCGACGGCCGAAGATGAGCTCAACGTCGACGTCTCCGAGCGGGTCGACGTCCAGTCGGAGGTACCTTCCGAAGATTCGCAGCCGCTCGACAAACGGGGGCTTGCTGCCATCGGCGTTGTATTCATGTGCACGTTCCAGCAACCCGGCAACTAAGCAGGTCCCAACTCTTGGAGGGTCTCGGTGATCCTGCTGGTCAGGCGTTCTCGAGCTCGCGTTCGGCGACTTCACCGGAGAGGCCCAGGAACTCAAAGTTGTAAGGATCTTTGGCCATCTGCTGGGCCAGCTCGGAATCTGAGGCAGCCAACTGGCGGGTGAAGTTCGATGGCGCCGCACCGCGACCACCCGTACTGGATGGCCGCGGCGGCGTACCAGTCCCTCTCGTCGGCGGTTGCCGCCTTGTCCAGAATGGTTCTGATGTGGCCCCACGGCAAATGTGCCACATCCTGTGGCACATTTTGATCCGCGCCCCAGGCGCGCACCATCGCGGTCATGTATTGCAGGTTCCGGAGCGGAGGGGGTTTCAGCTACCTGCTCAGTCGTCCGTTACGGTAATAGTGACATCGAGGTTGCCCCGGGTTGCATTACTGTAAGGGCAGACCTTGTCGGCCTTTTCGGCGAGTGCCGTGGCTTCGTGGTGCGAAAGAGTGGGGATGACAACCTCGAGGCCGACCTCAAGGCCGAAGCCGCCTTGACCGTCGTTAATAATGCTGACCCTAGCCCCGACGCTCGATTCGCCGATGTCCGCCTTGGCCTGGCGCGCCACCAACTGCAGAGCAGAGTGAAAGCATGCGGCGTAGCCCGCGGCGAAGAGTTGTTCGGGGTTGGTCCCGTCGCCGGAACCGCCGAGCGCCTTGGGAGCGGCGAGCCGGAGTTCGAGCCGCCCGTCATCGGTGCGGGCACTGCCGTTTCGGCCTGCCCCGGTGGAGACTGCCTCGGTAGTGTAGATGGCGTTCAAGGGTTTTCTCCTTCCACGTCAAGAGCGTGGATGCTGGCGGGGGCGATGGTCATTTCTGGCTCCAGTCCGAAGGTGGTTGATGCTGAGGGAAAGATTTCTCGCCACCGGAGCTATTGACTTACCCGGCGTGAGAGGGGTTTGTGGGCAAGCGATTCTGTTGATTGAAGCACCCGCGTTTGGCGCCCGGTCCTTTCGGGTTCGTTGAGCGGACCACGGGATTATGTCCCCTGGTCAAGTATCCTGTGTGCTCGATCGGGGGCTCTGTGTCGCTACGTTAATATCGGTTGAGCTGCACGCCCCCAATGGATCCTGTGGAGGGGTGCCGTGCAGACTACTACAGGTGGCTGACGACGGCTGATTCGTCGACGACTTGCCTCTTGCGGATGAACACGAAGTTGATGGTCTTGGAGGGCAAACGGGACAACCCGCGCGAAGGAAAGAATCTTTGCACTCGTGGGTGAACGTCGTATGCCCTACCTGCTGGACATAACAGCGCGAGGACGCCGTGACCCCGGTCTTCCACAGATCTATACGTGCCTTCAGTCCGCGCCCGGATCGTTGTATCTATTGCGATAGCCTCGCCCTGGCGCCCGGCAATGCACGGGCACGAGCGGCCTGTACGCAATCCACGCAGTCAACGGGACAGGATCACACGATTTGTGGGAGTGGATATACCACGGAGGCAAGACGCCGTTGCCCAGTCCGACAGTTTTGCCGGGGCAGTATGATTTGCATGCACCCTGACGTTCAGAGTGCGATTTCAGCAGCTCTCCGGCAAACTGCATCCCTGACGATTGCTGGACGGTCGCATTTAGGACGTCCTCCCGATTCGGTGAACAGCCACATTCAAGGGCCAACACAACTTCGCCGGCTTGTGGTGGGTGCGACGAATCAACGCCATGTCGGGTTCGAATCCTGGTGCGAACGTGATCGTCTGATGTCATTCGATTTTGACCCGTCATTGGTGTTTCATCCCAGCCTTTCAGCATCACCTTGCCTCCATCCTCCCGCTCGCCAACGTTCCTGACTACTTCATCCGCCGTCGCGACGGGTCCGCAGTCGTGCTTGACGTTAGGCCGGACGCCCTCCTGACACAGCCGACGGGGACGTTTCCAGGCAACCAAGGACCTGTACGACCGCGTCGGCTGGAGCTACCGCCGGCGCGGAGCGCTGCCTCCGGTCCTTCTGACGAATCTGCGGTGGCTCGCTGGCTACCGTCCACGGTGTTCACGCGAAGCCACCGCGACGTTGTTGATGGACATCCTCTCGAATGGCCCGGCGTCGATACGTGACCTGGTGGCCGCTGCGAGCGACCCGGTCACTGTCCTGCCGACACTGTTCCACTTGCTGTGGAGCCGGCACGGATCTGCGACACCACAGCCTTGGCAAGGAGGCTGTGGTGTCGTTTGAGGAGGCTCGGTGTCAGGAGGTCACCGCATGCTGAAGCTCGGAGACGATTCTGCTTTTCATGATCTTTCTTTCCTGTCACCTGTGGATGCCGTAGCAAAGCCGTGAGCATGTTTTGTCTGGATCAGTTCCGTGGGTGCCCGTTCTACTTCTGTATGTCGCATGGTGTCCCTTAGCGCGCCGAAGCCGTCTTTTTAGACTGTTCGATTCCTACCTAGGGATCTCTCGCAGGCCTGGGCAGGGGTTGTCGGCGTCGACGGGTCCGCCTGCCCAGGCCGGCCTTCTATGCGTCGAAGTCGACTATGCGGGCGTAGGCCTCGGGGTTGCGGCGTTTCACGATGGCCGCCTGCACGAGACCTGTGACGATGAATGGAACGAGAAGCGCCAGGAGCGTAACGGAGAGCGGGCCGAAGGCGGGGGCGCCGTTCGCGTCCGTCTCGCCCACAAGCATGGGGTAGTTGAGCACGAGGAGGACCACGATCGCTCCTAGAGCCAGGAATGCTACGGCCGGCGCGATCATTGCCTGCCAGACGCGCGTCGACAGGCGGGTGCGGCGGAAGAAGACGACGACGGACAGCGAGGTCAGCGCCATGAGGGCCATAACTCCGAGGGCTGCGTCTCCAGTACTCCAGCTAAGCACTTGCATGGCGGATACGCCCGTGAGCATGCAGACGACGATGACCGAAACCGCGATAATCGTGGTCGTGAGGCTAGCCTTGTAGGGCGACCCGTGGCGAGGGTGAGCACGGCCCAGCCCAGTGGGAAGGAGGCCCCCGTGTCCGAGGGCGTGGAAGTAGCGCGCGATCACGTTATGGAAGGCAAGGATCGCGGCGAAGACGCTTGTGAGAAGGAGGACATTGATGATAACCACACCCGCAGGTCCAAGGTACTGGGAGGCAGTTTCGACAATGAGGGTGACTGGGTTCGCGGCGGCAGCAGCAACCACTGAATCCTCACCCCAGGCCATGATCATCATCCACGACGCGAATCCATAGAACACGCCGACGATGATGACGGCGGCGAAGGTGGCGCGTGGAATGGTTCGCTCGGGATCGCGGGCCTCGTCACGGTAGATGGCGGTCGACTCGAAGCCGAGGAACGAGGCCATGCAGAACATGAGACCGATCGCCGGCGAACCCGACATAACGTTGTCCCAGCCGAACGTATTGAGTGTGAGTCCCTCGGCTCCACCGGTCCCGACGACCACGATGCTAAGGACGACCACGATCCCAATCTCGGCCACGAGCAGCAGGCCGAGCACCTTGGTGCTGAGGTCGATGTTGCGGTAGCCGAGATAGCCGATCGCGGCGAGGATTACGAAGCTGTAGACCCACCAGTCAATGTCCGGTCCTCCGAGCCTGCCCACCGTCTCTTCCAGCACACTGCCGATCTGGGCCAGCAGGCCGATCTGCACGCCAAAGTACGCGAAGATCGACACCCATGCCGCCGCGAGACCGAGCGGACGGCTCAGACCCGCCGCGATGTAGTGGAAGAACGCCCCCGACCGGGGCACGAATCGGGTCATATGGGTGAATCCAAACGCGAAGATGATCAGCACGAGCCCCGCAAGCAGAAACAACGTGGGCAGTCCGATGCCGTTGCCGATAAGGAGTCCCAGCGGCACCATCCCGCCGAGCACCGAGAGCGGCGCGGCAGCGGCCATGACCATTAGAACGATGGCCACCGGGCCGAGTCGGCCCGTAAGTCGTACGGTTTTAGCCGCGGCGGGTAATTGTTCCTCGCGGGCTTGAGTGGTAGTCATAACTCTCCTGTCTGCGCCGCAGTACATGCCCGAAAGACGGGAAATCGAGCGCGGCGTCCGGATGATATGATTCACCAGCTGGTTAAAAAAAGCAATGGGTTAGGCGAACTGGAATACTGCCGCCACGCGATGCGGGGGTTGGATGAGCATGGCTTGAGCGTTACCATGGCCGCTGTTCGGTCCTTCACGGCGGTGTCATGGGTGACCTTGAGTTGGCGGATCATTTCGACGGCACCGTCGGCGGTTTTTGGGACCGCGGTTGCGAAACCGGCCAGAACGGCTCGTGCGGCGTGCTCCGCATTGGGCACATCGGATTTGCCGGCCAGTTTGCGCATCCACCGGTCGGGGTGGTTCACCCCGACCATCTTGAGTCCTTGCCGGCGTATGAATGAGCTCAGCCCGGAGCCGTATGTGCCTTCGATACCGAACGCGATGACCTTACCGAAAGACGCAGCCCAGTCGAGAAGTTGCCGGAACCCGCGAGAACCGGTGGCGACCGTCAATCTGGCCAGGATCCCGCCGACCGAGTCCATCACCGCGGCGAATGGACGTGCTTGTGCGTGTCAACACCAACGACCCCATGCCTTGATCGAGTGTGAGTGAGAGTATCTGATGCCATGGTGCCGGGATGCCGCAGGATCTGCAGTCTTGTAGCGTCCAGGGTGTCAGCCGGCATAGGTCCGCAAGCTCCTTGCCGCCCGTATCGTCCGGGTTGGCTCACTGATGGCATGCCGCACCGCTGGCACCCGCACGGGGCGTGGCTCGACAGAGGCATGCAAAGACTTCAAGTCAGGGTGCCCGCCGCGGGTGATCCATCATCGACGTCGGCGAAAGGAAACCCGGACATCATCGTTATCGGCATCGACCCGAATAAATCCTCCATCACCGCCTCAGCCATCGATTCCTCGGGCTGTCAGCTCGCGGTGCGGCGCTTCGTGGTCAACGCCGGCACCGCCAAGCAACTGCTGGGCTGGGCCGCGCAATGGCCTGACCCGCAGATTCGCTATCGAAGGCGCCAACGGCCTGGGCCGCGGAATTGCCCAGATCCTCGTTGCCCGCGGCGAGTCCGTTGCCGATGTCCCCTCGACACTTGCCATGAAAGTCAGGACCCACTCCACGGGCGATGGCCGGAAGAGTGACCCGGCCGATGCGTTCGCCCTTGCCATCACTGCCCTCTGGCAGAAGAATCTGCGCGCCGTCAGCGCCGAAAACCAGAGCACGATTCTGCGCCGGCTGGCCGAACGCCGCGAAGACCTCGGCCACGAACGAGCCGGCTGCTCAACCGCCTGCACCGCTCCTGCGCGAACTGATCGCGGCGGTGTCGAAAACCGGCCTCAGTGCCGACAAGGCCGCCGCCGCGCTGCGTACCATCAGGCTGGCAACAGCCACCGACGCGCTCAGACGCGAGCTCGCCCGGGAACTGCTGGCCGATCTGCGGCGCATCGATGCCGGCATCAAAAGCAATGAGGCACAGACCCGCGACGCCCTGGCAGCATCCGCCACTACGTTGCAGGAAATCCCCGGAGTCGGCGCCCTCCTGGCGGCAAAGCTCCTGGGCCACGTCGGTGACATCACCCGGTTCCCCAGCGCCTCACATTTCGCCAGCTACACGGGCACGGCGCCCTTGGACGCCTCCAGCGGCAACCAAAACCGACACCGGCTCAACACCGGAGGCAACCGGCAGCTCAACTCGGTGCTGCACACCCTGGCCGTCTGCCAAAGCCGCAAACCCGGCCAGGCGGCGACTACTACATGAAGAAAACCGCCGAAGGAAAAACACCCCGCGAGGCCCGCAGGGCACTCAAACGGCGCCTCTCCAACGTCCCGTATCGCCGAATCCTCCACGATCACCAGCACGCCCAAAAACCGCCACTTGACACACAGAGGCGCTATCAGGTCACGCCCGGTCCGGCGGCAGTGCTTGTTGCATGCCCGGCCGCGGGACTGACAAATCAACGCAAAGACACCAGCGCGTCTATCTCAGCAAAGGGTCAAGCCGCCACGACCAGGGCTTCCGAATCCACGGCTGATGATTCGACAAGATCCGACTGACAGTCCCAGCACACGCCAACCTTGCCCATGGCGTGGGTGACCGCGTTAGCGCGGCACCATTTGGGTCTGTCAATTATTCGGTGTAACTGGGGGTTGTGATTCTTAGCTCCTGCCAGCGGACAGGCGTCCGTCGAAGGTGATCTCGAAGGCGTTGAGTGCGGCCTTCCAGCGGTTGCTCCAGCGTTTCCGGCCCTTGCCGGTGGGTCGAGGCTCATGATCGCCAGGTAGACGCACTTCAGCGCGGCCTGCTCGGGGGGGTGCCTCTATGGTTTTCGTCAAGCCGCTGAAGGCGTTCGCGCTTCGTAGAGGGTGCCGTCCCTGAGCATGGCGAAGAGCGTGTCGCAGCGGCGGCGGGCGAGGGCGATGAGGGCTTGGTTGTGTCGTTTGCCTTCGGCCCGTTTTCGGTCATAGTAGGCCCTCGACAAAGGATCCTTCAGCGCAGCGAACGCGGAGAGGAATAGGGCTCTTTTGAGGATTTTGTTTCCTTTCCGGGATGGGTGGTCGCCGCGGATGGATGACCCGGATCGCCAGGTCACCGGTGCCAGACCCGCGTAGGAGGCCAGGTGTCCGGCGGAGGCGAATTCTTTGCCGACGATCTCGGTGAGGATCCGTGCTGCGGTCCTGACACCGACCGCCGGGAGTGATGTCAGGACCGGGTGAAGAGGGTGGGCCTCCACGAGGGCTTCAACCTGGGTGAAAACGGTGTCCCGCGATTCGCGGATGTCGGCAAGCATCCGGGCGAGCTGGGGCAGAACGATCGTCGCGGCGTTCGTTCCGACCACTGTCACTGTTTGCTGGTCCAGCGCATCGATGATCTCGCCGGCAAGGCGTTCACCCATCCTGGGCGCGAGCCTTATCAACCTTTTCCCAATCCTGCGCCGGCCGGCGTGGCGGAGCGCTTCGGGGGTCGGCCAGGTCCGCAGCAGATCCAACACGGCCGGGTGGTCCAGACGCGGGCCAAGGACACGCTCCAGTGCCGGGTGGATCTGGGTCAGCAGGCCCCGGATCCGGTTCGACGTCGCGGTGGCCTGTTTAGCCAGATCGTCATCGAAGCCGCAGAGCATGGTCAGTTCCGCGAGCTGTTCGTCGGCGATCTGGATGGAGCGCAGCGTGTGCGGCATGGTCCGGGCCGCTTCGGCGATGATGAACGCGTCCCGGGCATCGGTTTTCGCTTCGCCAGGGTGAAGGTCCGCGATCCGGCGCATCGCCAGACCGGGCAGGTATCCGACAGTGACACCGGCGGCTTAGGCAACCGCGACGGGGAGTGCACCGATCGTGGCTGGCTGGTCGACCACGAGCAGGATACTGCCGTGCTTCTTCAAAGAGTCAAGGATCTCACGCAGCCTGAACTCGTCGTTGGGCAAAGCCTTATCGAAGAGTTTTTTCCCCGTCCGGTCCACGGCAACGGCGTGGTGCTCGCCCTTGCCGACGTCCAGGCCCATGAAGACATCAATACTTCCGTGGTTTCCGATCACCTGTACCTCCCAGTCGTAGCAGCTGATACTTGTGCTGGACTGTCCGCGGTGTCAGAGCCCGGCATCCACGTTACGCACGACGATCCCAAACTGTCCTGCCTCTATTAGCGGTCTCTCCGGCACCTACCGGACCCCGGTGACAACACCCCCCTGTGAGTCTTGACGTGGCTGGTCTGGGACTGGCTGGCAGGGTTGGTGCTGGACGCCTTTTCCTGGCTGTGACTCAACACCCCCTCGGCCCTTTCGTGGGCCTTGGATCCGAATTGTCCGGTCAGCGGAATGGCGGCCAGTGCCTGCCCGGCCCACCTCGATGGCTTGATCAGAAGACTGCCCAGCCCCTTAGGACTGTGGCTCATCACAGGAATGCCTCGGAGTGACCTTCACCCGGGCCGGCGCGTCCGGCCGCACCGCGGCCTGAAGCATCTGCCCGTTCGTGAGGAAGGAACCCAGTCGCGATGACCACTATCGCATGCACCCACCCGTTCGTCATCGGCGTGGACACCCACGCCCGCACACATACCTATGCCGTTATCGCAGCCAGCGGCGAGCATCTGGGCACCCAGGCCTTCCCGAATACCCACGCCGGCAGGAACCGTGCGATCGCCTGGGCCGCACGTCGCACGGGCGGCGACCTCGGTGCCTTGTGGGTCATCGAGGGCACCGGCAGCTACGGGGCCCTGCTCACGGGCACCGTCGGAAGGGCGGGGTACCGAGTCGTTGAAGCCCCTAGGGCCTACGCACCCGCCCGCCGGGGCGCCGGAAAATCCGATCCGCTGGACGCGGCCGCCATCGCTGCAGCAGCTCTTCCACTGGACGAGGCTCACCTGCGAATCCCGCGACAGGACGATGGAATCCGTGCCGCCCTGCGCGTCCTGGTCGCCGCGAGAGAGCAGATGACTCTCGAGCGAACCTCCAAGGTCAACGCCCTTACCGCCCTACTGCGGGCCGTCGACCTGGGAATCGACGCCCGCAAGCCCCTCACCGATACCCAGATAACCGAGATCTCCCATTGGCGCGCCCGCGACGAAGAGCTGGCTCTGTTGACTGCGCGGGCCGAGGCCGTCCGGCTCGCCAAGCGCATCACCACGCTGGACGCCGAGCTCAAGGACAATCACACCCGCACCACGGAGCTCCTGGAGTCCAGCCCCGCCGCTCCGCTTCTGGAGGAAACAGGAATCGGGACCGTGACCGCCGCCGTGGTCTACACAGCCTGGTCGCATCTGGGCCGGGTACGTTCGGAGGCCGCCTTCGCCGCTCTGGCCGGGGTCAATCCCATCCCAGCATCGTCGGGGAACACAGTCCGACACAGACTCAACAGGGAGGCGACAGGCGCCTGAACAGTGCGCTCCACATGGCCACCGTCGTCAGGATGGTCCACGACCCCGTCACACGGGCCAATGCCGAACGCAAGAAAGCCGAAGGCAAGAACCCACGAGAGATCCGCCGCATCCTCAAGAGATATCTCGCCCGGCACCTCTATCGCGCCCTGAACGCACTCCACACCCCTAACGACACGGTCCCGAGGGCGGCTTGACAGATATAGAAGATTCGGATCATTGACGACTGGGGGCGGCAATCATGCCGGGGCCAGCAGGCCAGCACACCCTCATCCTGCAACAGGAACAGGCTACGAAAAAGGTAACGGGGGAAGTGGCCGCGGGCGTTCACGGCGCGGCGGATACGGGCGTTGATGCTCTCGATCGCGTTCGTCGTGCAGATCTCGTTGTCGAACTGCAAGAACGGCACGAACTCGGCCCACGCGTTGGTCCAGAGCCCGGTGATGGCCGGGAAGCACTTCTCCCACTCGCCGGAGAACTCCGCGAACCGGTCCAGCGCGGCCGCCTCACTCGGGGCGTGTAGACGGGCTTGAGGTCCTTGGCGATCCGCGACCAGTCCTTCTTCGAGGCATAACGGAAGCTGTTGCGCAGTAGGTGCACGATGCAGGTCTGCACGACCGTCTGCGGCCACACCGCCGCGATGGCGTCCGGCAGCCCCTTCAGCCCGTCGCAGACCACGATGCAGCAGTCGGCCACGCCGCGGTTCTTCATCTCGGTCAGCTCCCGGAGCCAGTACTTGGCGCCCTCGCTGTCGCCGTGCTCCCCGGCCCACAGCCAGAGGATCTCCCGGGTCCCGTCAACCGTCACGGCCAGGGCGACGTAGATCGGGCGGTTCGCGACCTGCCCGTCGCGGATCTTCACGTTCACACAGTCGATGAAGATCACCGGGTACACCGGATCGAGCGGCCGGTTCTGCCACTCCCCCATCCCCTCCAGCACCCGGTCGGTGATCGTGGAGATGGTCTGCTTGGACACCTCAGCCCCGTACACCTCGGCCAGGTGCGCCACGATCTCGCCATGGGTCAGGCCCTTGGCCGAGAGCGAGATGACGAGGTCATCCACCCCGGTCAGCCGCCGCTGCCGCTTGGCCACGATCCGCGGCTCGAACGACCCGTCCCGGTCCCCGGCACCGAGATCTCCACCGGCGGCCCGGCCTCGGTCAGCAGCGTCTTGGACCGCCGGCCGTTGCGGGAGTTGCGGCCGTCGGGGCCGGCCGGATCGTGTTCGTCATAGCCGAGGTGATCGTCCAATTCGCCATCGAGCGCGGACTCCATCACCAGCTTGGTCAGCTTCTGCAGCAGCCCGCCCTCCCCGGCCAACTGCAGGCCCTCGGCCCGGGCACGCTCGGTCAGCTGCCGAACCAGTTCCTCGTCCACTGCGTCCACCGCAGCGGCTGTCACATCTGTCACAGGTGTCTCCTCTTCATCAAAAGTTACACTGGAAAATTTAGAGTCCCCACCATTTCTGGAACTCGTCAGAGGTGTACTGGGTACGGACAGTCTCACTGTCGGAGTGGACAACTGCGTTCGCCGAAGCTGCATTGGTTCGGGGTGGAGGCCCGAGAGCCTTCAGACGACGATGGCCGAAACCGCGATAAATCGTGGTCGTGAGAATGGCCTTGTTAGGCGACCCGTGGGGAGGGTGAGCGCGGCCCAGCGCAGCGGGAAGGAGGCTGGGGTCTCGCCGGCAGTTCTGCGATCGTCCGCACCCTGCTGACCTGTCATGCGACTGTGTCTTGCGCAGTGTGACTGCCGGCGGTCGTTTGATTGCTCGTGTGGCCGCGCCCCTAGATAGCGGCGTCCGACGCAACGGCGCTGGAGGAACTGGCAGACAGACGACAGGATGCACCCGGGTGCTGAGCCCGGGGCATGCTTGGCGCCCACGTCGCCTTCTTCTTGAGCCTTCTCGTCCCTCGATGACCATCGATTCGATATCACTTTCAACAGCCGAGCGTCTCCGCAAGAATCCGGCACCAGTTGCGGACAAGAGCAGATCGCCCGTCGCTTCGAAGTCAGAATTGCCTGAACGAGTGCTTGACGCGACTGGATCGATGGACGCCCTGGGTGGTCATGCCAGCGCTGGCTTCTCCCACAGATTGAGACTCGTGCCGATGCCCCGTTCCACAGCCGTGCGGTAGACGCTGGTTGCCCACGCAACGTCTTGCACGGGCATGCCGCCAACGGCGAACAGGATGATCTCGTCGTCAGAGATGCGGGCAGGCTCGCGACCTGCTGCTATGCGGCCAAGATCGTCTATCGTCGAACGCTCCATGCGACCGGCGGCAATAAGGTCGTTCCAGAACACGCCGAGGTTTCCGACGTCCTCGTGGGCGGGCGCACCGAGCTCTTCAGCATACGTCTCGTAGAGCCGGATGCTGTCAGCCACATTGCGCGCGCGTTTGAGCACGAACTCCGGGTCGAAATTGATCGTCGCCGGCACGCTCACCAGCGCACCGGGCTGTATCCAACGCTCGTCGATGAAGGGGTAGTTGTGTGACCCGGCAGCGCTCGATGTCGCCACGCTCACAATGTCCGACCCGCGCACGGCATCTTCTAGCTCACTGACGATCTCAATGCGCAGGCGCGGATTCTGCTGCTGTGCCCGGTCAACGAACGCTTGGGTCGAACATCTGCTGCGGCCGAACACCTTTACCCGCTCGATTGACGGTCGGGTAACGAGAAAGGCTTCAAGAGACGTGGTGTTCATCACGCCGGGTCCGACGATTCCGAGCACCCGGGCGTCCTTCTTTGCGAGGTAGCGTGCGGCGACGCCGGGGATTGCGCCGGTGCGGTAGGCGCTCAACAGGTTGGCCGACATCAGAGCCAAAGGCGCTCCGGTCTCCTTGTCGGAGAGGGTGAACATGTGGATTGACCGAGGCAGTCCGCGAGTTCGGTTGGCGACGTTCGACCCATACCACTTCACTCCGATTGCATCGAACTGTCCCCCGATGTAAGCGGGCATCGCCATGAAGCGGCGGTCGGGGCCCGCGAGCGGCATGTTGGGGAACGGGGACACTTCCGGGAAATCGATGATGATGCCATGGGAGTTCCGGCTCGCGCCACCCATTATGTAATCGCCGACGCCGAGCGCGGCGAACATGTCGCTCATCGAGTTGACGCAGGCGGCCATGTCCGTCACCCCCGCGGCGATCATGTCATCCTCACTGAGGTAAAGGAAGTCGATTCGCTGGTCGCTCATGGTGGTCCCTTTCGGAGATAGTGACGGTGTCCATTTGCTTTTTTTTCACCGCTTGGTGAATCATATCGTTAAGTACGCCGTCGCCCGACTCCCGTGTTCGGGCATTCAGCTCGGCGTTGAAAAGGAGAAATGAGCGATGGTAAACCAAGAATTCGATGTCGCAGTGATCGGCTTGGGATCTGTAGGTTCCATGGCGATGTGGCAGCTCTGTACCACGACAGACCTATCCGTGGTCGGAATCGAGCAGTGGGGCGTTGGTCATTCATACGGCTCCTATGCCGGAGAGTCGCGCGTATTCCGTGCGGCATATCACGAGGGTTGGCGGTACGTTCCGCTTCTCCTGCGCTCCCGCGAGATGTGGCTCGACCTCGAACGTTCCGTGGGCCGCGAAATCTTTCTGCCCCACGGCATGCTGGCTGTCGATCAGCCAGGCCACGCACCCTACGAGTCGACGCTTGAGAGTATCCGCCGCTACGATCTGCCGCACCGGGCGTTTTCGACGCAGGAGCTTCGAAATACGTATCCGCAGCACATCGTGCCTGACGGCACGGAAGCGGTTCTCGATTTGCTTGGAGGCGGTATCCGTTCGGAGATTGCCGTGCTGGCCGGGGTGCAGGCTGCCGTCGCAGCGGGAGGTACCGTCATTGACGGAGAACCTGTCGTCGGGATCGATGAGGAGGGCGAGTCAATCGTCATCCGCACAACGAATCGTTCGATCCGTGTCGCTCAAGTCGTTGTCACGGCTGGCTCCTGGACGGCGAAGCTGCGACCGAAACTCTCGAGCGTTGTAAACGTTGCCACCATCGCTCTCACTTGGTTCGCCCCGAATGACATCAGTCGATACGCCGCCGACGTCTTCCCTGCGTTCCTCCGCGATCAGGACGGCGTTCATATGTTCGGCGTGCCCTCGCTGGACGGATATAGCGTCAAGGTGGTGTCCCACACGTCCGATGAGCAACTGCTCACCGACGTCGACGACGTTCCGCTCGTGGCCTCACGGGCGTCCATCGAGGAAATTAGCCACAACGCAATGCGCTTCTTCGCAGATCTCTCCCCTGAACCAGTGCGCCACACTATCCACCACGACAGTGTGACCAATTCTCGTGTTCCGGTCGTAGACCTCGACCCGTCCGGTCGCATCGTTACAATTGCGGGCTTGTCCGGCCACGGTTTCAAGTTCGCGCCGGCGTTGGGGCAACTTGCTGTGAGTTTGGTCACGGGGCGACATGATGAGCTCTACAGTTCGGACTTCGCTCTCGCCCAACACCCCGACACTGTCACGGCCCTACAGTAGCGATGGTTCGCAGCGTGGTCTACTCTGAGTGTTCGCGCCGAGGGTGGGCCACGCAGTCGTCCAGGAAGTCTTCAAGCATCTGCTTCAACACACGGGGCGGATAGTCAGAGCTTGTTAGTACGGCGAGAACTTGCATTCCTGAGATGAGGCCCAATAGTGTGCGCGCGGTCTTCGGGACATCAAGATTTTGCGTCGCTTCGCCTGAAACGACAGCCTCTTCGAGGAAGCGCACGAACTGGCTCGTGAGCCCCTCCATCCCTTCACCGTGGACAGCCGCGAAGCGCTCCGAGGTGACGCATCGTTCCCAGAACGGAAGAACAACACGGGCCTCCAGGCGTTGCTCGTCTCCAAGGGGCATCATCTCCTCGGCCATGGCCTGTAGGGCCTCGAGTCCGCGGCGATTGCCGAGGCGTGCCTCGATGCGCTTGTTCGTACGGTCAAAGACGTACACATAGCTGGCGAGCAACAGATCGTCCTTACTCGCAAAGTAGTGGCTGAGTGCCCCGTGGGTGAGTCCCATCTCGGTGGAGATTTCGCGCATCGTCGTCGACTGGAATCCCTGACGGGCAATGATCCGCCACGTAGTCTCAACGATGAGATTGCGTCGGGCCTCATGGTTGACGAGTTTTGGCATGATCCCCAGCATAGACGGAGTGGCGGTATAGACACGCGTCGGCGCGGCGGCCATGATTCGTACCACCCACAACTGGCCAGTTACGCGGACCGGCCCGTGGTCTCCGCGACCGTGATCCACGGTTGTCTGGGCAGGATCCACGAATCCACGACCCTTCTATGTTGTCTGTCAAGCAAGGACGGTCTGCAGCTCGCGGAAGATGGAGCGGGCTATGTAGCGTTTCAGGACACGTTTGATTTCCCGGTAGGTTCGGCCCTCACCGGTCCGGCGGGCTGCGTAGAGCCGGGTGGTCTCATCGTGGACCATGCGGACTTTCACGATGATGTCCAGGGCCATGTTCAACTGCCTGTCACCGCTGCGGTTCAGCCGGTGTCTCACGGTGTTCCCGGAGGATGCGGGCAGCGGTGAAACGCCGGCAAGGGCTGCGAAGGCGGCTTCGGAGCGTATCCGGCCGTGGTGCGAATACGCGCAAAGGATGACCGCCGCGGTTACCGGCCCAATGCCCGGGCGCGCCAGGAATCCCGGGGCGAGCTGCTCGACGAGTTCCTTTAGTTGCGCTTTCATGCGGCGCAGGTGCCTGTCCGCGTCCTTGACCGCGGCCGCAAGCCAGCCAGCTTCCTGGCGGGCTATCTGCTGGTCTACCGTATCGGAGGCCCACTCTCCCCAGCAGGCGATCATCCTAACCTGCGCGTCGGTGAGAGCCTTGCGGGCATCAACTCCGAGGTCGGTGGTGCGCACCAGCGCGTTGAGGGCGTTGCGGTCCGCCGTGCGCCGTGTATCCAGTCCCTTGCGGCCAGTCAACAACACGCGAAGAGCGGCACGGAGCCCGTCGGCACGCGGCACCGCGAGACGCTCCGCCTGCCGGTGCAGAACCTGCCGGGCAGCTTCCAGCGTGTCAATAGGATCGGACTTGCCGACCCCGGCTCGGGCTTGTCGTCGCGGTGGTTTCACCTCCGCGACGGGAATACCGGCCGTCTTCAGGGCACGGGTCAGCCCGGCCCCGTAGGACGAAGTCCCCTCAATGGCGGCGAGCACGTTGCCGTTCGTGTTCCGCCTCATCCAGGCGATGGCCCGGCGGATGGCAGCTGCCGTGGTGGGGAACGATTCGGTTGCCGTACAGACACCCGGTAGACGTGTCGACGATCGCGTAGGTGTGGGTTCTGGCGTGCGTGTCCACGCCCATGACGTGGCCATACTGTTCTGCAACGACGGTCATTGCGGGTCTTTCCTTTCCGGGAGCCGATTCCGTGAACTGGCGCCGGCCTGGAAGGGTTCTTTCGAGGCAGCTCTCTAATGAGTCACAGGTGGCACCCTGGACGACCTTCTATCAAGCCATCGGAAGAGGACAGGCTGGCGCCAGTCCTGCCGAACGGACAGGTCATAAAAAAGACACCGGGACCGGGTCAGAGTCAACGAGAGTCACGTTCAGTAGGACTGGCAGCCATCCTGCCAGCCAGGCACCAGGCCAGCCACCACCCATTAGAGAGTCAACTCCAAGACGAACGCGATGGGCGCCTGGTGCTCCGGGAACAGGATCCGCCAATCGATGGGTGCCACCGGGGTGTGGCGGGATAATGCCGTGGCCGAATCGCTGATTTCACGCTGAAGAACGAGTTCTACCATCACCACAGCTTCGCCACCCGGCAGGACGCGAGACGGGCGACTATGCGCTACATCGAAGTGTTCTACAACCGCTGGAGGCCCCCACCAACAACGATGGTCTGCCGCCAGCGACGGCGATGGCCAACTTCACAAGAGAAAACCAGCCGCTTCCCGCTGCTGCCTGACCGAAAAGAAACTACCCGACTGTCTCACATCCTTGACACACCTCAGTGGTGACGTGTTTGCTGCGGCAGTCGGGACGGCCGGAGACATCTGGCGCGTGACAGTTCCTGGCATCTCTAGCTGTACTGTCCCGGCAGGTCATTCGGGGCGTCTGCAGCTGGCCCGGTGAATGGTGGTTGATGGCTGGCCTTTGCGCCGTGCCGCGAAGAGATTCGACGTTTCTGTCACGACGGCCGCGCGCTGGTCCCGCCGCTACCGGGAGCTGGGTGAGGCTGGGCTGGAGGACCGAAGGAGCCAGCCACGGGGCTGCCCCCACCCGCCCGGAGGCGCACCGAGCGGCGCGTGCTGGGACTGCGCGTGAACCAGCGCTGGGGACCGGCCCGGATCGCGTACGATCTACACCTGAATGTCTCCACGGTCCACCGCATCCTGACCCGATACCTGTGTCCGCCGCTGCGCTTCACCGACCCGGCCACAGGGATCAGGGACCGCGGCCGAGACCGCGCCCGCCCGCTACGAATATGCCTGACGGGCGAAATGATCCACGTGGACATCAAGAAAACGGACGCATCCCCAACGGCGGCGGACACCGCTTCCACGGCCGCGTCCAGGGCGAAGCAAACTCTCGGGCCCGGAACCTCACTGAAGACCGGCCCATGGACCGCGGCCAAGTCCGGGGCTACAACTTCCTGCATCATGCAGTGGATTACCATTCCCGGTTCGTGTACTCCGAGATCCTGCCGGACGAGTCCAAGGAAACCGCGTCGGCGTTCATGGGCAACGCCATCGCCGCGTTCACAGCCCGGGGCATCAAAATCCAGAGGGTGCTGACCGATAACGGCTCCTGCTACCGCTCCCGCTCCCGCTCCCGCGCTGCCGTCCTGGCCGAATCCGGGATCAGGCACAAACGCACTAGGCCCTACCGACCCCAAACCAACGGCAAAGTCGAGCGCTTCAACCGCATCTTCCAAAGGAATGGGCTTACGCGAGGGCCTACAGCTCAGGAGCCGAACGCCAAGCCTGTTATCCGGACCTCATCGAGTACTACAATCAGCGCAGGCCCCACACCGCACTCAAGGGCGTCTCACCGCCAGCCGCGTTACCAACCAACCGGGTTGGGGACTGCCCCCGGTTTTGTTGACTCCTTGACCTAGCGAGCTGGTGCTCGTGGA
>NZ_JARVRI010000002.1:0-277623 GCF_030209785.1 Arthrobacter sp. efr-133-TYG-120 | reverse complement strand
CCGCCTCCCTAACCTCGCTTCGCTCGGCCAGGGAACCCTGGCGGCGTGGGCCCACGTTCCGACAACGTCGCCACTTGTTCTCCACATAGCGCGGTTGGGGAGTGCTGTCAGCCGTCGAGGAGCCGGATGCTTGGGGCATGGGTACTGTGGGCCGTTGCCGGGTGCGTGACCCTGACCGCACTGTGGTCCCGAGTGACGACGCACGCCATCGGGGAGTCCATCCTGCACGATTGGCGAGGCTCGCGCAGGGCGTCGGTGAGGCCTTCGTCGAGCTGCTGGCTGTTCTGGCCCCTGTCGAATGTGTGTGCTGTGGTTTCGAAGATTCGGCCCTCTGCGGCACCTGTGCACGGCGCCTGCGGCTGCTATGCGCCCGTCCGTTCCGCGCCGAAGGACAGGCACCGGCTTTGCTCACGGCGGAAGGGGCCGTGATCCTGCCCGTCGTCGCGGGCGGACACTACCGGGACGAACTGGCCCAAGCCCTGCTTTCTTTCAAGCATCTGGGCCAGGGACGGCTCGCCTCCGTACTCGCGCCTGCACTGGGCAAGGCCATCCGGTCTGCCGTTGGAGACGCGGCAGGCGTCTGCCTTATACCTGTTCCCAGCAGTAACGCGGCTTTCCGGCGCCGCGGATTCAGTCCGGTCCATGTCTTGCTTGGCCGCTTGGGACAACGTGGCGCTTTGCCGGGTCTGCACATGACGGATGCCTTGAAGAAGGCGCCCGGACCGGGAAGCGGGCAAAAGGGCTTGGGCCGCGGAGAGCGTGCGCGCCGTGTCCGTGGTTCCATGACCGTTCGCCTGTCCCGCAAAAGGTCATTGGAGGGCAGGGCATGCGTCATCGTCGACGACGTCCTCACTACGGGTGCGACCCTCGCCGAAGCCGCCCGGGCCGTGTCGTCGGCGGGAGGCGTGGTGTGTGGAGCGGTGGTCCTTGCCGCCACCCGGCCGCCGGCCGGCAGCGACCAACCTGCGGACGGGCTGGACACCCAGCCCGCGCCGACTCAAACAAAAAATAAGTGACGAAAGGATGAATTACCAGTGGCGATGAACTAACGTCGGTTATGGGTACCAAGAACAGATGTACCTGTCGATAGCGGCTCGGAAAGGGGCTCGACTGTCCGTCAGATCAGCCCCTAGAAGCGCCCTTATCGTGTCACCTGAGTTGTTTGGAGGGCACCATGGAGTTCATGATCAGCGGCCGTAATCTGACCGTTTCGGATCGCTTCCGCGAGTATGCCGGCGAGAAGATATCAAAGATTGAATCGCTTGGGGACAAGGTCCAGAGGGTCGACGCGAAGGTTTCAAAGGAAACCAACCCGCGCCAGACACCGGGCCAGCTCACGGTCGAAGTGACAGTTCTGGGCCGGGGCCCTGTGATCCGGGCCGAAGCGAGCGCCGCTGACAAGTTTGCCGCCTTTGATCTCGCCTATAGCAAGCTGCTGGAGAGGCTCCGCAGGGCCAAGGACCGCAAGAAGGTCCACCACGGCCGCCACACCCCCAAAGCCGTTCGTGAGGCTACTGCGACGCTCGAGCCGGCCAGCGCGAGCGAACCCATTTACGTAGAGGCAAGCAACCACCAGGAGCCAACGACGCCACCGGAGGAGACCTCGCCCTACGACGTCGACAACGACATTCCGGCCGGTGATTCCCCGGTCCTGATTCGTCGCAAGGTTTTCCCCGCCGCTTCGCTCACCCTTGATGACGCGGTGGACAACATGGAATTGGTGGGCCACAATTTCTACCTGTTCGTGGACAAGGAAACAAACACGCCGTCGGTCGTCTACCGCCGCCGTGGCTGGACATATGGAGTAATCACTCTGGACTCCACATGCGAACCAGGAGACGAACCCGTGGAGGAAAAGATCCACGCTTACCGTTCGAATGACCAAGCCGCCACAGCCTAGCTTGCATTCGTAATTCCCATGAAAGGACTGGCATGGCCGCTTCGCTGAGCCTGTTGCAGGCACGGCGGATTGCATTGGCAGCCCAAGGACTGGACAAGGAACGGCCCACCGGCCCCGTGACTTCGCGGGCGGTGGGCCGCACCTTTGCCCGCCTCCACGTGGTGCAGATCGACTCCGTCAATGTCCTCTCGCGCAGCCACTACCTTCCTTTCTTCTCAAGGCTTGGCAACTACGACCGGAGCATCCTTCATGCGATGGCCGGGCGAAGTCCACGGCGCATGATGGAATACTGGGCGCACGAGGCGAGCTTCATCCGCCCGGAACACTTCCAGGATCTGCTGCTCTGGCAAAACCGCGCATGGGTGGGCGCAGCCCACTTGGAACATGGACTCCGGGAGGACATGGCCAACCGGATCCTCGATACGCTCGCAACCGGGCGCCCCATGACTGCCGCACAATTGACGGCCCACCTAGGGCACCAGGAAGACCGGCAGCACGATAACTGGGGGTGGAACTGGAACCTGGTCAAGAGGGTTTTGGAGCACTTGTTTGAAGAGGGGCTCGTGACGGCCGCGTCGAGGACAGAGCAGTTCGAGCGCCGGTACACGCTGACATCGCGGGTCCTGCCATCGGGATTGCCTGCGGTCATCCCCAGAGCAGGAGCCCTCCCGGACGGCGGCTCCGAGCTGTCGACGGCGGCAATGGACCGACTGATCGACGCGGCAGCCCAGGCCCATGGAATCGGATCAATCCGCTGCTTCGCCGATTACTTCCGGACTCCGGTGAAGGCAGCTGCAGCATCGATCGACAGGCTCGTTGCCGCCGACCGCCTGGAGCCCGTCACGGTGCGTGGTTGGGACCGGGCCTTGTACCGGCACGCGGAGGCCCGTCTTCCCAGGGCCGCCACGGGCCGTGCCCTGCTCAGCCCGTTTGATTCACTGGTCTTTGAGCGTAGAAGGCTCGAGGAGTTGTTCGGCTTCCATTACCGGATCGAGATCTACACGCCTGCGGAGAAACGCAAGTTCGGGTATTACGTGCTGCCCTTCCTCCTCCGGGACGCAGTGGTCGCGCGCGTAGACCTCAAGGCCGACCGCGCAGCCAAGCAGCTTCTGGCGCGTGCCGCCCACGGCGAGCCGGACGCACCGGCGGACACCGCCGTCGAGCTTGCCGCCGAGCTGCGGCTTATGGCGCAGTGGTTGGGGCTCGACGACGTCGTCGTGTCACCGATGGGCGATCTCTCGTCGCCGCTTGCCTCGGCAGTGGCCCGCGGCTGAGGTCATGGGTCTCCGGCGGTGGCCTGCGGGCGCCTTGCGCTCCGCTCTCAGGGAAACGGGGCCGCGTGGCGTTGGTCTCTCCCGTAGACTGAAACCGCCAGAATTCGGCAGCTTGAGACTGGGAGCAACTTTACGTGGCATCACTTATCGAAAAACTTCTCCGCACGGGTGACAAAAAAACCCTGAGGCAACTGCGGACCTACGCCGATTCCATCAACGCCCTCGAAGACTCCTTCAAGACCTTCTCCGATGCCGAATTGCGCGAGGAGACGGACAGGCTGCGCGCCCGCCACGAGGACGGCGAGAAGCTGGACGATCTCTTGCCGGAGGCTTTCGCAGCGGTGCGTGAAGCTTCCTCCCGCACCTTGGGGATGCGCCACTTCGATGTCCAGCTCATGGGTGGGGCCGCCCTCCACCTGGGCAATATCGCCGAAATGAAGACCGGTGAAGGAAAGACCCTTGTGGCCACCGCTCCGGCCTTCCTCAATGCCCTGACAGGCAAGGGCGTGCACGTCGTTACAGTCAACGACTACCTCGCCGAATACCAGTCCGAACTCATGGGCCGTGTCTATCGCTTCCTTGGCCTCAGCAGCGGTTGCATCCTGTCGAACCAGGATCCCGAAGTGCGCCGTCAGATGTACGCGGCAGACATCACCTACGGCACCAACAACGAATTCGGCTTCGACTACTTGCGCGACAACATGGCGTGGGACAAATCCGAGCTTGTGCAGCGCGGCCACAACTACGCGATTGTCGACGAAGTGGACTCCATCCTCATCGACGAAGCCCGTACTCCGCTCATTATTTCCGGTCCTGCCCAGGGTGACACCAACCGCTGGTACAGCGAATTCGCCAAGGTCGTGCAGCGCCTCCAGGCTGAAGTCGACTACGAGGTCGACGAAAAGAAGCGGACGGTCGGTGTTCTCGAAGCCGGCATTGAGAAGGTCGAAGACTACCTCGGTATCCAGAACCTGTACGAATCCGCCAACACCCCGCTCATCGGCTTCCTGAACAACGCCATCAAAGCCAAAGAGCTCTTCAAGCGGGACAAGGACTACGTCATCCTCGACGGCGAAGTCCTCATTGTTGACGAACACACCGGCCGTATCCTCGCCGGACGGCGTTACAACGAAGGCATGCACCAGGCGATCGAGGCCAAGGAAAACGTCGAGATCAAGGCTGAGAACCAGACTCTCGCCACTGTGACCTTGCAGAACTACTTCCGCATGTACTCCAAGCTCTCGGGCATGACCGGCACGGCTGAAACCGAAGCCGCCGAGTTCATGAGCACCTACAAGCTTGGCGTGGTACCCATTCCCACCAACCGGGACATGCAGCGCATCGACCAGTCGGACCTCGTGTACAAGAACGAAATCGTGAAGTTCGAAGCCGTCGTGAAGGACATCGCGGAACGGCACGAGAAGGGCCAACCCGTGCTCGTCGGCACTACCAGTGTTGAGAAGAGCGAATACCTTGCCAAGCTGCTGGCCAAAGAGGGCATCCGGCACGAGGTCCTGAACGCAAAGAACCACGCACGCGAGGCCGCGATTGTCGCGCAAGCGGGACGCAAGGGCGCCGTCACGGTCGCCACCAACATGGCTGGCCGCGGTACTGACATCATGCTGGGCGGAAACGCCGAGTTCACGGCCATCGCCGAACTGGCAAAGCGGGGCCTGGACCCTGAGGAAAACTCCGAGGAGTACGAGGCCGCATGGCCCGAAGCGCTCGAAGCGGCCAAGCAGGCAGTCAAGGACGAGCATGAGGAAGTGCTTGAACTTGGCGGGTTGTATGTGCTGGGCACGGAACGCCACGAATCCCGTCGAATCGACAACCAGCTGCGTGGCCGCTCGGGCCGCCAGGGCGACCCGGGGGAGTCCCGCTTCTACCTCTCGCTGACCGATGACCTCATGAGGCTCTTCAACTCCGGCGCTGCCGAGCGCCTCATGAACAGCTCGGTACCGGACGATGTTGCACTCGAATCCAAGCTCGTGTCCCGCGCGATCGCTTCGGCCCAGGGCCAGGTTGAAGGGCGGAACGCCGAGCAGCGCAAGAACGTCCTCAAGTACGACGACGTCCTGAACCGCCAGCGTGAAGCCATCTATGGCGACCGCCGGAGGATCCTTGAAGGCGACGACCTGCACGAAAAGGTCCAGTTCTTCCTGGAAGACACCATCAATGCCTTGATCGATGCCGCGACGGCAGAGGGAACCGGCGATGACTGGGACTTCCACCAGCTGTGGACCAACCTCAAGACCCTGTACCCGGTAACTGTTACGGCCCAGGACATCATCGACGAAGCCGGCGGGAAGGCGCGGGTGTCCGTTGAATTCCTTAAAAACGAGATCCTTTCGGACGCCCAGCTCGTTTACAAGGAGCGGGAAGAAGCCATTGGCGCCGAGAACATGCGCGAGCTTGAGCGCAGGGTTGTCCTCTCGGTCCTTGGCCGCAAGTGGCAGGAACACCTCTATGAGATGGACTACCTCAAAGAAGGCATTGGCCTGCGCGCGATGGCCCAACGGGATCCCCTGGTCGAGTACCAGCGTGAAGGATTCACGATGTTCCAGGGCATGATGGAAGCCATCCGCGAAGAGAGCGTGGGCTTCCTCTACAACCTGGAAGTGGAAGTAACGCCCGCCGAAGACGTGGTGGTAGTGGATGGCAGCCCTGAAGGCGGTCACGTGGAACATCACGATCCGCAGATCCGCGCGGCCGGCCTCGAAGCCCCGGAAAAGCCTGTTCAGCTGCAGTACACGGCGCCTGGTGAAGACGGCGCGAGCCAGACCCGCGTCGAGGGGAGGGCCTCGGGCCGCTCAGGCAACCCCGCCAAGGCTGCCGCTGATGACAAGCAACGCGGATCCAACAGGAAGAAGCGCCGCTGACACTGCGACTGCCTGACGCATGTAGCTGACGCCCGCAGCCTCCGGACGTTTCCAATAAGCCGATGCCTGCAGCGAAAACGGAGAGGGACCAGAACGCGCGTTCTGGTCCCTCTCCGTTTTCGCGTGCTTTGAACCGGGCCGTCAGCCGATTTCGAGGGCGGTAACCCGCCATGCGCCGTTGATCCCTTCAAGCCTCATGGCTACGGCGCGGGAGCGGAGTTCTTCCGAGACAACCAAGCTGGCCTCGTACACTCCGTCGTTCACCGCGCAGACACGCACGGAACGGACCATTGGACTTCGGTGAAGGCGCCGCCCACCCGGGGCGTTGGCAGCATGGGCTCGCGTCAATGCGGCACGGTGTTGAAGGGCGCTGAGGCATCCGGGATCCAGGGTCCGTGAGAGCTGTTGCGCCGGCCGGGTGCCTGCAAGGACTTCGACCGCGGCTTGGGCGATGCTGCGGGCCAGTGCGCGGATTTCGCCGTCGAGACTGCGGATCTGGGCCGCTTTGCGGGCAGGAGATGGCCCCCCGCCCGACGGCCCGTCCGTTCGGGCTTTCGCACGAGGGGAAGCCATGATCGAACGGGAGGCAATGGGTGGCGAAGCCGCCTGAAGGACTTCATTCGGCACGCTGCGGACGGCTGGTGATGCGCTCATGGACTTCCTCGGTTACGGATCGCTGGTTGGTGGTGGTTGGGCTGGGTCACTGGTTCGGCGGTGGTTGGAGGACCTGACCCGGTAGGAGGAGCCCAGGGTCGTCTCCAATGACATGCCGGTTGGTGGAGTACCACCTCGGCCAGTGGTGGGCAATGTCGACGTCGCTGGCCATTGGGCCCAGCTGCCGGGCGGCAATCGACCACAGTGAATCGCCCTGTTTCACCACCACTTCGCGTTGATTTGGCGAAGCAGGCTGTTCGGCGCCACGCTGCGGCCCGTTACCCAGGAGCCCGGGTGCAGTGGCAGGTGCGCGGGGTTGCCAATGCGGGTTGATCTCCAACGAGCCGGACTCAAACGAGGGAATGGCCGGGAGAGGGGGAGAAGGACTAGGGGAGGGTTTCCATTGGGCAGAGATGCCGCTCGACGAGTTTGAGCCGTTCGCCGGGCTCCACGCTGCTTCAAACTGTGCCGGTGCCGCATTCGCCACGGGGATTCCCGCGAGATTCAGGCCCAGAATTGCAACGGCCAGTCTGCGCATGAACGCAGGGCTGAGTTTGGCGGTGGCGCTCGCGCAGCGGTTCTTTCCCATTTGCTGGAGGAACGCGGCGGCCATTGCCAGGATGAACGTGGCGATCCACCAGGCGCCGATCCCCAGACCGGAGGCAGTTGCGACAAATCCCAGGAGGTCTTCGAACATGGGTGTCTGGAGTCGTCCTGCCGCGGAGTTCCATCGGTCAACCAAGATCAGTCCAGTGACAGCGAGCAAAAGGGCGAGCACCAGGATGGTCACCGCCATTGCAACATCGTTCCGAACGGGCCTGTTCGTCTGTTCCATGGGTTCCCCTTACCCAGTTGATGCAAGTATGTGCAATTTGATGCTATTTAATGATGTTTGAATTATTTTGGTCATAACGAGTGGCATTTGTCTAGGACTAGCTTGTCGATGAAGACAGATTGACCGTCGAGGGATGCCCGCTTACGCTGACGCAATGCGTTGGGATGCTCTGTTTGAAGACATGGAGGCACAGTTGGCCTCTGAGCGATTGCTGGGACTTGAATCGGAAATTTCAGAGCGGGCACGTGTGGAGATCGCCGGAATCAACGTCTCCGACAGGCTGCGTGGCGCGATCGGCCGGAAGATTGATGTGAAGCTCCGATCCGGAACGCACGTGTCAGGGACGCTTAGTCATGTCGGGAGCGAATCGGTGGTTTTGGACGAAGGTCGCCACCAGTGGTTGGTGCCCGTCGCGGCGGCTTTGGCGTATCAGGGCCTGGGTCGGCAGGTCCGGGCTGGCCAATCGAAGGCATCACAGCGGCTTGGCCTGGCCAGCGCACTGCGAATGCTGGCCCGTGACAGGGCGGAACTGGCGGTTCATCTGCTTGAGTTGGCGCAGGAGGAGCGGACGATGCGGGGCGTCATTGATCGCGTGGGCAAGGACCACTTTGATCTCGCGGTTATGTTGCCGGGCGAGGTCCGCCGGTCCGGGAACGTCGTATCTGTGGCAACAATTCCGTTCCAGTCACTTGCCGCGCTGCGTTCATTGCGGGGCCAGGACTTCTAGCCCGGCCGGCTCCCCGCCGTCGTTGTCCTGGGCGCTGGACGGAGATCAGGACGACTTGGATTTGGCCTCTTGGATGATCCTGCTGGCCTCGGCGTAGCGTTCCTCGATGTACTGCTCCAGCATCTTTTCTTCGACGCGCCACTGGCCCCTGCCGCCCACTTGGATGGCCTTGAGCTCACCGCTTCGCACCAGAGCGTATGCCTGCGGCGAGTTGATCTGAAGCTGTTCGGCGACATCAGCGAGGGTGAGGAATCGGGGCATGCATCCATTTTGCCACTGTTCGATCCACTTGCCGCGGTTATCCACAGGTTGACGTAATTTGAGGCATGTGGCTTTCGGAAGGGACCCAGATGCGGTCAGAATAAAGGCCACTGAAGGTCGACGCCGACTAACAAAACAAACGGGGGAGCAGGATGGGTGTAACTACCGCGGCCGCTGCAGTGCGGCTCAGGAAACCGTCATGGAGGGATCCGCGGCTTTTGGTGGGGATTCTCCTGGTCTTGGCATCGCTGGCCGGCGTCATCGCCCTCGTTGGAACCGCGGACCGCACCATTCAGGTCTATGCGGCGCGCGAGTCGATTGCCGTGGGCCAGAAAGTCAGCAAGGACGATCTTGCGGTTGTCAAGGTCCGGCTCGACGACGTTGAGTCCAGCTATGTCACTCTGGCTGGCGGTCTGCCGGAGGGAAGAGTTGCCATCCAGCGAATTGCCAAGAACCAACTCGTCCCGCAGGAAAGCCTGGGCGCCGCCGACTCCTTGGACCGCAAGCCGGTGGCGATCGCGATCCAGGAATCGCTGCCTTCCCAGGCTGTGGCAGGATCCCGCGTCGACGTCTGGGTGGCCCACCCCGATGCGCGCAACAGTTTCGGCACGCCGCAGTTGCTGTTGCCCGGGGCGGAGATCGCCCAGGTCACGGAGGGTTCCTCCACCCTTGGAGCGTCCAAGGAGAAGGTGGTTCTGGTCCTGGTGACCGATGAGCAGATGCCGAACCTTCTTGGTGCGCAGGCAAACAAAGCGAAGATTGCCGTGGTGTGGAATCCGGGCGGTGCCGGCAAGTGAGTATCCCGGTTGTCACAGTCGGGCAATCCCGGGAAGATTTGGTCGGCGGACTCGAACGGCTCCACGGGCCGGTGACGGTGGTGCGTCGGTGTGGTGAACTCGCCGAACTCCTGGCCGCATGCCAAAGCGGTCTCGCCCGCGCCGCAGTCATCGCCGAAGGCGCTGGGGAATTGACGGCGTCGCTGGTCGACCGGCTGGCGGCTGTCGGAGTCTCCATCGTCGCCCTGAGCGACGATCCGGGAGAGGAGGGCCGCCTGCGCAGCATCGGCGTCGTGACGGCGTCGCTCGATGTGGATTCGGCAACGCTGGCGTCGAGGATCTCCGATGCCGTAGGCCAGTTGCCCGGACAAGGAAGACGACGCGCGGAGCCTCGGGATTCCGGGTTTGCGGATACTGCGGCAGAACTCCGTCCCACCGATGCGCCGGAAGAACCGGAACACGTGCCGGCCGGGGCTGGCCGGATCATCGCGGTCTGGGGGCCTACCGGGGCGCCTGGCAGGACTCTTGTGGCGGTCAACCTTGCCGCAGAGTTGGCGGCGGAAGGCAAGTCAGTGATCCTCCTCGATGCAGACAGCTACGGGGCCAGCGTCGCGGCTTCGCTGGGCTTGCTGGACGAATCCGCCGGACTGGCGCAGTCTTGTCGACTGGCGGACCAAGGATTGCTGGATACCGAATCGCTCAAGCGGATCGCCGCGCCGGTCTTCGCCAAAACCACCAGCTTCCGGGTTCTTACCGGCATTACGCGCGCGGACCGGTGGACGGAGCTCCGAGCCGCCGCGCTCTCTTCGGTGCTTGAGCTCTCCAAGGAGATCGCGGACGTCGTCGTAGTCGATGCAGGTTTCTGCCTTGAAGCGGACGAAGAACTCAGCTTCGACACCATGGCCCCTCGACGCAATGCCGCGACCCTCCGCAGTATCGAACTGGCGGACACCGTTTACGCCGTCGGCGCGGCCGATGCCGTTGGCGTTCCGCGACTCGTGCGTGGCCTCGCGGAGCTCGAACAGGCTGTCCCGCACGCGGCTCCCCGAGTGGTTTTGAACAAGGTCCGGGCCGCATCCGCTGGCCGCTCACCCGAACGTGAACTCCGTGAAGCATGGGAGCGGTACGGACCCAATCAAGGCATCGAAGCGTTCCTGCCATCCGATCCTGAAGCCTGCGACGTGGCCCTGTTGTCCGGCTCTGTCCTCTTCGAGGCTGCGCCCGAATCTCCATTGCGGCTCGCCATCGCAAATATGGTATGTGCACCTGTCCAGCAAAATCGCAAATCCTCTGTCATTTATTCCAGAGCAAGGCGTCGTCTAAAGCGTTAGGCTCGCCATGTGGGCTGCAAGGACGCAGCAATTGAGATGTGATGGAGGCGTTTGTCGATGTCGTCAGGATCCAGCGTGGAGGATCGTTCTAAACCTGCAGTAGTCCGGGAGGGATTCTTCGGGGACTACTACGAGCATCTCGCAGAGGAGGACGCGCGCGGGTACGCTGCCGAGCAGTTGACCTCCAGGGCGGCGGCACACCGGGAAGCGGGGCAGAGCCGCAAGCCGGGCACTGCCAACGTCAGGATCGCCAATGAGGGTGACCGCAGCATTCTGTACATCGTCACGGATGACATGCCGTTCCTCGTGGACTCGGTGAACGCCGAACTCGTTCGCCAGAACTGCGCTATCCGGCTCGTCATGCACCCGCTCTTCGTGGTTTCGCGTGACCACCTCACCGGCGACCTGTCCGACATTGCCCGGGTGCCGTCGAACATCGGCATCTCGAGCGGTGACACCGCGGCGATGCCGAACATCGCCCATCTGATCGCCCAAGGTGACAACGTCTCCCACATGGAGTCGTGGATCGCCGTCGAGGTTGACAGGGTGGCCGACGACTTCCAGAAGGAACTCGTGGACGGAATCCACCGCGTCCTGAACGACGTCCGGGCCGCCGTCGAAGACTGGCCCAAAATGCGCACGAAGGCGCTCGAGCTGGCATCGTCCCTGGACAAAGTGGCCCACCCGGAAGACATCGCGGAACTCAGGCAAGCGCAGGACCTGCTGCGTTGGTTGGACAACGGCAACTTCACGTTCCTTGGTTACCGGGAATACGACCTCATCACCGAGAACGGTGAAGACGTACTCGAGTTGCGTGAAGCAAGCGGTTTGGGACTCTTGAGGGCGGGTGACCACCCGCACCAAATCCAGCACCTCACCGATGCCGGACGCCGGAAGGCGCGCGAGAAGCGTGCCTTGGTCATCACCAAAGCCAACTCGCGGTCCACCGTTCACCGCCCTGCGTACCTGGACTACATCGGTGTCAAAAGCTTCGATGTTGCCGGCAACGTCAACGGTGAGCGCCGCTTCATCGGCCTCTTCGCAACGAGCGCGTACACCGGTTCCGTAAGGAACATCCCGATCGTTCGGGAAAAGGTCGACGCCGTGCTCCGCTCGGCCGGTTTCCCCCAGGACTCACACTCTGGCAAAGACCTTGTCGGTATCCTCGAGACCTACCCCCGTGACGAACTCTTCCAGATAGAGACCGAGGACCTGGCAGCAACGGCTTTGGGCATTCAGCGTCTGCAGGAGCGGCGTCGTACGAAGCTCTTCCTGCGCCCGGACATCTATGGGCGATTCATGTCGGCATTGGTCTACCTGCCCCGTGACCGCTACACCACCAACGTCCGGCAGCGAATTGAACAGGAACTCCGCGAGACTTTCGAAGCCGAGAGCATCGACTACGAGGCCCGGATCACGGAGTCCGCACTCTCAAGGGTGTTCTTCCGTATCCGGCTCCCGCGGGAGGCTGAGCTTCGCGATGTCGACGCCGGTGAACTCGAAAAGCGGCTTGTCCGGGCTTCGCGGTCCTGGGCCGAAGGAATTGCGGAGGTGCTCCGCGAGAACACCAGCGGTTTGGATGCCGAGCGGTTGTCCGCCCTGTGGGCAGATGCGTTCCCCGCCGGCTACCGGGTCGACTACGAAGTCGAAGACGCACTCAAGGACATTGAGCGTTTCGAGAAGTATGCCGCCACAACCGACCGCGACGCCGTCGCTGTCCAGGCGGTCCCCGGCGTGCATGTCTACCTGCCCAACGGCGCCGGTGAACTGCTCGAAGAGGATGCCCGCGTCAAGCTCTACCTTTTGGAACCGAAGAGCCTGAGCCAGATCCTGCCCTACTTCCACAATCTTGGCCTTGAGGTTCTCGATGAGCGGCCTTTCGAGATTGAGACTGCCGACCACCGGGACTTCTTCCTCTACGACCTTGGCCTGAAGTACCCCGCCGGTGTCGATCCCGTGGCCACCGGCCAGCTCTTGGCGGACTCCTTCAGCGCCGCCGTGACCGGTGCGGTGGAGTCCGACAGTTTCGACCGGCTCGTCCTCCGGGAAGGTATCCACTGGCGGCAGGTTGTCATGCTCCGCGCCTATGCGAAGTACATGCGCCAGATGGGGAACACCAACTCCTTCGAGTTCATAGCGGATACCCTCCTCGCCAACCCGGAGGTTGCCCGCGGCCTTATTGACCTCTTTGGGGCGCGCTTCGATCCGTCGTCGCCTGACGCCGCGCGTCCGGCCCGCCAGGAGGGCGCCCGCGCCGCACTGGCCGAAGCAATTGACCAGGTGGCAACGCTCGACGCCGACCGGGTCCTGCGGACTTTCGTCAACCTCATCGAGTCGACGCTGCGCACGAACTACTTCCAAGGCAAGTCGTACGTCAGCTTCAAGCTGGATCCGACCACGATCGACGGACTGCCGTTCCCGCGGCCAAAGTACGAGATCTGGGTGTACTCGCCTCGCGTTGAAGGCGTGCACTTGCGCTTCGGCAAGGTGGCCCGTGGCGGTTTGCGGTGGTCGGACCGCCGTGAAGACTTCCGGACCGAGATCCTCGGGCTGGTCAAGGCACAGACCGTCAAGAACGCCGTGATTGTGCCGACCGGTGCCAAGGGCGGATTCTTCGCGAAGCAACTTCCGGATCCGGCACTTGACCGTGCCGCATGGATGGCCGAGGGCATCGAAAGCTACAAGACCTTCATCCGCGGCCTGCTCGACCTCACCGACAACCTCGTGACCACAGCCGACGGCGAGAAGATTGTGCCGCCGTCGGACGTTGTCCGTCAGGATGACGACGATTCGTACCTGGTGGTGGCAGCTGACAAGGGCACCGCTACCTTCTCGGACACCGCGAACGGCCTGGCCGCCGAGTATGGATTCTGGCTGGGGGACGCATTCGCTTCCGGTGGTTCCGTGGGGTACGACCACAAGGCCATGGCTATTACGGCCCGCGGCGCATGGGAGTCGGTCAAGCGCCACTTCAGCGAGCTGGACCTTGACACCCAGAGCGAGGAATTCACCGTGGTTGGCGTCGGTGACATGTCCGGCGACGTGTTCGGCAACGGAATGCTGCTTTCCAAGCACATCCGCCTCCTGGCCGCCTTCGACCACCGCCACATCTTCCTGGACCCGACGCCGGATGCCGCTTCGTCCTTCGGCGAGCGGCAGCGTCTCTTCGAGCTTCCCCGCTCCTCCTGGGACGACTACGACCGCTCGCTCATCAGCGCAGGCGGCGGGGTCTACCCCCGGCAGGCCAAGGTCATCCCGATTTCGCCGGAAGTCCGCCGTGCCCTTGGCCTGCCGGACGGAACGGTTCAGCTGAGTCCGCCTGAACTTCTGCGTGCAATACTCCTGGCTCCGGCCGATCTCCTCTACAACGGCGGGATCGGAACGTACATCAAGGCCAGCACCGAGTCCCACGCCGAGGTGGGAGACAAGGCAAACGACGTCATCCGCGTGAATGGGCGCGAACTCCGCGTCAAGGTCGTGGGCGAAGGCGGCAACCTCGGAATGACGCAGCGCGGACGTATCGAGGCCGCTCTGCAGGGTGTCATCCTCAACACCGACGCAATCGACAACTCTGCCGGCGTCGATTGCTCCGACCATGAAGTCAACATCAAGATCTTCGTCGACCGGATGGTTGCCGCAGGAAAACTGGATGCTTCCGAGCGCACTTCGTTCCTCGCCGACATGACCGACGAGGTCGGGCGCCTTGTGCTCGAAGACAATATCGATCAGAACATCCTCTTGCTCAACGACCGCACTCGCGTCGCCGAATGGAGCCCGAGCTACGAGCGCCTGATGGACTGGCTCGAGAAGTCCGCCGACCTCAAACGGGACCTCGAAGCGCTGCCGACCACCGAGACGCTTCGCGAACGGTTGGAACAGGGCCAGGGCCTGACGTCCCCGGAACTGTCCGTGCTCGCCGCCTACGCCAAGATCGAATTGGGCTCGGCATTGCGGGACAGTGATCTGGCGGATGACCCCTGGTTCCGTAAGACGATCCGCTCCTACTTCCCGAAGCAGCTCCGAGAGCGGTTCGACGCGGAACTGGACACCCATCCCTTGCGCCGCGAAATCATCGCCACCGTGGTGGCCAACGATATGATCAACCTGGGCGGGATCACCTTCGCCTTCCGCACCATGGAGGAGACCTCGGCTACCGAGGTCGCCGTCGCCAAGGCGTTCGTAGCCCTCCGTGAGATCTACGAACTCGAGTCGATGGTGCGGGAGCTCAATGCCCTGCCTGCCTCGTTCCCCACGGAACACTGGAGCACCGTCCACCTCGACATCCGGAGGCTTCTGGACCGTGCCGTTCGCTGGTTGCTGAGCCAGGGCAACGCCTCGAAGCCGATCTCGGAGATCGTCGCGGAATTCAAGCCGATGATGGATCCGATGCGGGCCCGGGTGCTCGACTACTTGCGCGGCAGCGACAAAGAGCGCGTTACCGGCTGGCTCGAAAAGGCGCGCTCGTGGGGACTTCCCGACACGCTCGCCCATCGCTGGGCCGAGCTGTTCGAGAGCTTCGTGCTCCTGGACATCGCCAAGATCACGCACAGCCGCGACGCCCGTGTGGAAGAGGTCAGCCACGTCTACTACACGGTATTCGACCGCTTCCACGTCGATTCATTGCTGGAGCGAATTACCGCGCTCCCGCGCGATGACCGCTGGCAGGCTCTTGCCCGTGCAGCCCTGCGCGACGACCTCTACTCGACCGTAGCGGACATGACGACATCGGTGCTCGAATCGACCGACGCCGACCTCGACGCCGAGGCCCGTTTGCGGGCCTGGGAAGGCATCAATGCCGAGCAATTGGGCCGCGCGAAGAGCATGTTCGACGAGGTCAACGCGCTGGAGGCCGACGACATGGCTTCTCTGTCGGTAGCATTGAGGCTCTTGAGGTCAATCGTTCGACGCTAGGGACAAGCCCGGGCGTTATATGGAGGTGCAGTGGCAATCTTTACAGACCCCATCAGGGAGCACGCTGATTTCGGGCCTGGAGATGCCGAATGGCTGCACCTCCTGGTCGGCGACTGGCAGATGGTCGCCGACCTGGCGTTCGCGGACTTGGCCCTATGGTTTCCGCATCCTGAATTCGGTTACATCGCGCTTGCTCACGTGAGGCCGTCGACGAGCCACACGGTGTTTCATGCGGACTTCGTCGGGGAAGGCATCCGCTCGGATCTGCGACCGATAGTCGACAAAGCGTGGTCCAGCCGTTCCATCGAACGCTCCAGCGAAACGAGCTGGAGCAGCGAGATGGCCTTGCGCGTCGAGGCGGTTCCCATGGTCAGGAACGGACGGACCCTTGCCGTCGTCACGTCGCATATGGACCTTTCCAGTTCGCGGATGCCTTCCCGCCTGGAGCTCACCTATCGGCAATGCGCCTACGATCTGCTCCGGATGGGAACGCTGGGACTCTGGCCGGATTTCGCTTCACCGACGGGTTCCCGCCGTGGCGCTCCCCGCGTGGGTGACGGCCTGATAAGGCTCGACGCCGACGGGATCGTCCAGTATGCGAGTCCAAACGGTGTCTCCGCCTTCCGTCGCCTCGGCGAGGTGGAAACCTTGGAAGGACGGTCCCTTGCGGAAGTAACCGCAGGACTCCTCAAGGACCGGCGGATGGTGGACGAGACATTGCCGCTGGTCGTCACGGGTCGGATGCCCTGGAGGAGCGAGATCGAGTCCCGCGGTGTCAGCTTGTCGTTGCGCGCGATTCCGTTGCGTGACGAGAAGCATCGCTTCGGAGCCTTGGTGCTGTGCCGCGACGTGTCCGAACTGCGACGCCGTGAGCTCGAGCTGGTGACCAAGGACGCGACAATTCGTGAAATCCACCACCGCGTCAAAAACAACCTGCAGACGGTGGCGGCTTTGCTGCGCATGCAGTCGCGACGGATGGTCAGCGATGAGGCGAAGCAAGGCCTGGAGCAGGCAATGCGGCGAGTGGCGACGATTGCCTTGGTTCACGAGACACTTTCGCAAGGCCTCACGCAGAGCGTTGATTTCGATGAACTCATTGGACGCCAGTTCCGGCTCTCCGCAGAAGTAGCGTCCCCTTCGCAGCACGTCCGGACCGAGCGCGCGGGCCTGTTCGGCGAGTTGCCGAGCGACTTTGCCACGCCCCTTGCTCTTGTCATCAATGAGCTCGTGACGAATGCGGTGGAGCACGGCCTTGAAGGACGGGCCGGAACGGTTTGGCTCATGGCCGATCGGTCCACGGGGGAGCGCGGCGATGAACTCCTCACGGTGACGATCGCCGATGATGGCGTCGGGCTGCCCGAGGGGTCATACACGGAAGGTCTAGGCCTTCAGATTGTGCGGACGCTCGTCACGAGCGAATTGGGTGGCAGCATCCAGTGGCGGCCGCGCGACGGCGGCGGCACCGCCGTCGAGATCGTCCTGAACCTCGTCCGGAGCTGACGCCGTCCGCTGGCGACGCGCTCTGTCTCTGACCGCGGTCAGAAATGCGAAGATGGCCCGGACTTATCAGTCCGGGCCATCTTCGTGTGTTCTCTTTGCCTCAGGCGTTGTGTTTTGCGGGCCGAGTCGCTTAGGAAGCGCGGCGGGCGCGGGCGGCGCGGCGCTTGAGTGCACGTCGCTCGTCCTCGCTCATTCCGCCCCAGACGCCAGCGTCCTGACCCGACTCAAGGGCCCACTGAAGGCATGTGTCCACGACGGGACAGCGGCGGCAGACACTCTTCGCTTCCTCGATCTGGAGAAGCGCAGGGCCGGTGTTGCCTACGGGGAAGAAAAGCTCCGGGTCCTTGTCAAGGCAGGCTGCGCGGTTACGCCAATCCATGCTGATCAGTCACTCCATTCGTGAGTACTAGTTAAGCCTTTTGTGAAAATATTCACGAGAGGCTTCATAGGAAAGGGGACCCATTGGGCCCCCTTGGTCGTCTGAGTCAAGCGTGTCATGTTAACGCCATGTAAACAAGGGGTTCAAGCGTTTGAAACCGTGAGCGATGCATCACATTGGATACCGGCCTACTCACAGGTATTCGACTATGTCCGGTAGTGTGCCAGTGTGTCAAGACCCCCTCTGAACCCCCACCATCACCCAGCAGCGCCCGGCGACGACGGCCAGGGGACCAGCCGCGATAACTTAGGCCGGGCAATCGGCGGAGGACCGCGTCCTGCAGGAATCGTTGTTATTTCGATTGTGGTTGTGCTGGAAGCCCTCGCACTATTGATCGCCGGGGCGCTGTATATATACGAGCTCGTGACAGGGGCTCCGGTGGCCTCATTCTGGGGAGCCGTATTTACTTTGGGCCTTCTGCTGGCCTTTTCTGCATTGTTGTTTGCTGTGGGACACTTCCTGTTCCGTGGCTACCGTTGGACCCGGGCACCGGCGTTGGTTGCCCAGCTGTTCGCCCTGACCATCGGGTTTCCCACCATGACCGGAGGCCTGGTTCTCGCCGGCCTGGCCATGGTGGTGCCGGCTTTGGCCGCGATCGTCTTTTTGTTCGACAAGCGGGTGGTTGCCTTTGCTTCCCGGGCGGGCGGATCCCGCGCCGCCCTCTAGCTGTTTTCGCTTTGGTACGGCTTCCTAACCCGGAGCGGCGATCTGGAGGGAGCGTGTTCGTCCATTCTCAATGAGGACAGCACGACCCGGTGGCGGCGCTTGTTCGGCGGCGATGCGCACGCCGAAGAAATCCGCAGCGGCAGGCGGCGCATTGCCAAGGAGAAGTCCGGTTCCGTGGTTTCCGGCCAGGGAAGCAAGCGGCGTCCGCTGCATGAGGGCTGGGCTTCCCGCAGTCGCCACGACTGAGAAGCCCATGCCGGGAAGTTCAGCCAGGAGGACAGCGGTTTCCCTGCTGAGGCGATCGACGTCGTCCACGAGGGGGATGACTTCTGCTCCCACGAGCCTGCGGCGCGCATCCCGGTGGAATGCAGCCCAACCGGCATCAGGATCGGTCCCTTCGGGTGGCGCCCACCAATGATGGCCTGGATTGAGCATGGCCAACGCGGTGAGCAACGAGGACTTGCCGGAACCGGGAGTGCCAAGGGCGAGGAGGACGCCTGGGCGCGGCAGTGTGATCCAAGCAGGTTCGTGTTCGTCCCCTCCAACCCCGAGGAGTACCGACCCCTGCGCACGAGCGCGGGAGAGGGAAGCGGTTTCGGTTCGGCTATGGGCAGCGAGATCCGAAGCCCGGATGAACTGCGGCAGGGGATCCACCCGGAATGGGCGCCGTGCGGGCTCCGGGGGCGCGCCGTACGGCCAGGCCACGCCTGGAGGGGGCGCCACGAGCTGCGCGACTGCCTTGTCGACGTCAAGCAGGTTGCCACTCACGACCGCCCGGCCTGTCATAGGCTTCATAGCCACGAAACGGGGCCACGCCAAGCGCCCTTCTTCCGTTGTCCCGGTGGGAAAGTAGGCGCGGTTGGGGATTGACGCGAACATGCGTGACGCTGTCAGTTCGCGATCGCCGGTGACAAGAACAGCCACTCCTGCCTTTGGTCCATCGCGGACGATCGCATGAACAACGTCTTCTGCCCAGGCCAGCGCTCCGGCGCGCAACTCGGAGACCCACGAACCCCAGTTCGAGATAACCAGCAGAAGCGGGACCTGCCCGGCGGTTCCCGGGGATTGCCGCGACGACATCTCAGCCGCGAGCCTCTCCAGGATGCGGACTCCCCTCCTGCTGTCGGTGGAGGAGGCGACGGCCGCCACTCGTCCCTGGGCTGCCACGTCGGTGTACGAACCGTCCCCGTCGAGGATATAGAGATGGAGTTCCTCGGCACTTCCAACAAGCTGCGCCGCTGCCGCCTTACAGGTATCGTCGACTCCACTCCCAGGAGGACCAACGAGTCCAAGATTCCCGTGGACGAGCGGAGTCCAGTACAAGCCGGCAACTCGTTGTTGCGCCGGCAAGTCTGCCAAGCCAAGGTAGGCTGTCGGCCCTGCCGGCGATCCGCTTGCCGCGCGCTTTCCCGTGATTGCCGCTATGCCGGGGGAATCGTGAAAGGGAACGGATTCTGGAAGCGGATGTGCAACGGGTCTCCGGGGTGCTGAACGCCCGCGGACGTCCCAAACCTGGTTGATCGCCTTAATAATGGAACGGGCGGCTTCTGCTGGCGTCGCGATCGCCCCCTGAGTCGCTGCGTCGGCTGTTTCAGACCAACCGCCGAAGCGGAGCGACCCCGTTGTCGGCAATGCAACGGCCTTTGTGAGCGCCGGGGCCTTTTCGCTGCCCGCAAGAGTTGCCGACTGAAAGGGCTCGGCATCCTCCCCTCCGCGAACCATATATGCCCGGCCAGGTCGAGACACCGGAATCGATGCCGCCGCCGGTGAGTTGATGATGTCCCGGGATTCCATTTCTGATTGGACGCGAAGGGCAATGCTGGTAGTCACGTTGGCCCGGATGTCCGCACTCAGGGCACCCTGTGGACGTTGTGTAGCCATGATCAAGTGAATGCCCAGAGACCGTCCTACCGTGGCGATCCGCATCAATTCGGCCAAGGCATCGGGGGCGTCTTCAATGAGCATCCTGAATTCGTCGATTACAAGTACAAGACGGGGCAGTATTGGAAACCGGCTCCTTCGTCCCGACTCGCCCTCGCCCCCGGTTCCGCCGGCTTTGGCCCAATATGCAGGCAAATCAGGGACCCCGGCCTTCGAAAGGGTCGCTTCCCGCATCCGAACCTCGGCCCGGAGGGAGGAGAGGGTACGTTCGAGCTCGTGTTCGCTGAGGTCCGTCAGCATTCCGACGCATTGCGGAAGGTCGAGCAACGGCCCGAGGCCCGAACCTCCCTTGAAATCAACAAATAGGAAGTTGACCCTGTCCGGGCTGTGGGTCAGCGAGATTGCGGACACTATCGTGCGCAGAAGCTCTGACTTTCCCGATCCCGTAGTTCCAGCAACGAGGAGATGCGGGCCGTCTGAAACCAGGTCGAACGACCGGGGTCCGTCGGTTCCTTGACCGATGACCGCAGACAGCCCTCCGCGTACTGAAGAAGTGCTCCAGCGGTCCGCGATGCTTGAAGGCTCTGGCGGAAGCAATTCGGCAAGTTGGCAACTAGAGGGGACAAGCGGCGCCCCTTCTGCCGCCGAGCCGGGCAATCTCGCCAATGACCGACAGTAGCGGTCGAAGACAAGGTGCGGTACAAGGTCAGGGTCAAATTCCGTTTCCGATAGACACGAGCGGAGGATTGCGCCATTGCTCCACAGTTCGACCGCGCAACTGCTTTCGTCCCCGCCTGCGGAACGTTGGAAGACTCTCCATCCGGACTCGATCGCCGCCGCCCGGAGTGGGCCGATGGTGGGATCACGTTCGGGCCCCACCAGAAACAGTGCTCCCGGTCTGTCCGCGGGCGCGGAAAGAACAGTTGCGGCTGAAGAGGAGTCCGTGGTCAAGGTGACGCGGGGGAGGAACCGGGCACTTGACGGCAAGTGGGTCATCGCTCCGTGTATGAGGACGGGGACGTTGCTTGCGCCCGGAAAGGCGGCCAGTTGCATGAGTAGGAATCTGAACATTCCTTGCACCTTGGCTTCGGGTCCCGAGAGGGAAACGGTTTGCATGGAGGGATCCAGAACTACCGGAACCGGGCCTAAATGCGGTGGCTGAAAGCCCGGGTCCGCGGGATCGAGCGCAACGCGGGCATTCTGCGGACTGGTGCCGAGCCGGAGCCAGACATCGCGGCAGCCCGCCGTTCCTTGCGTTGCGCCCGAGGCTTGCTCCGTACGGGCTCCCTTAACCGTGCCGGTTCCTTGCGTTGTGCTGGTTCTTGGCGGTGTCCATTGCCTTCGTCCGTGTTCCGTGGGGAGGCAGGCTGCTGAGCTGACGGCAAAGGCGAGCTCAGCGGCGGATGGTGAACACCGCCGTCGTCTGGCCCGATCCTGTTCGACGGCCGCCGCGATCGCGGCAGCCAGAAGGCGGCGCTCGCGTTTTCCCGAAATTGCCGGGACAAGAATCGCGATGGCCGAAATTGCGGTGAATCCGAGGAACATCCACATGCCGGTGGCGAGTGCCATTCCGACTCCCAGCAGGACCGGGAGCCCGGCCGTGAGGAGAAGTTGCGTTCGGTTGCCGGCATCATGGCGCCGGGTAACCAGGATCGGCTCGGCGACGCCCAGGCCTGCGGTCCCCAGCGCCTCCGCTCCGTGCTCATCGTCGCCGAAGACTATTGACATGACCGAGCCACCACATCGAATCCTGGAAGCGGTTGAGAGGTGGGCGGAGCGGACTTTGCGTCCATCCACCACTGTTCCGTTCGCGCTCCCCGTGTCGCTTATGGTGACGGCTGTTTCGGAGATCGTGAGGACGGCGTGAACCCGGGAAACATCGGGATCCGGGAGGCAGATATCAGCGTTGCTCCGGCCAATCGTGTAAGTGCCCCGTTCCAACGGTATGACCAGGCCCGCGGCTGGTCCGGCATGCACCAGCAAGGACAACGCTGCCGGACTCCGATTGCCGTCACGGGTGTCCCGCCCCTCCTGACCGGCCCCGTCCACCAACACAGCTCCCGAGATGAGCGGCGCCGAACCAACGGTGAGGCCGCCGAGGGGCAGTCCATCGACCGCAAGTTTTCCGGTTCCGAACTCAGCCGCGACTGCGGCCTCGACGACGGCGCCGGGTGTGCCGTTTCCTGCGGCCATGGTCAGTTCGATGGGCTCACTTTGCCGTAACGCCCCCGGGGCCCGGACAAGGGTGCAATGGAATGTCATTGTGTCCGCTCCTTCGGTTCGCGCGTCTGCTGTTCTCCCACGATATTTGTGCTGAGCACCGGGTGTTCATGGGCAGTTGGCCTATGTGGAAAACGTGGCACTCGTTCGCCCGGGAAGGGGCCGGCTCGAAAACCGGGCGCGCCATCTCGGGTAGGCTTGACCTGCAGCCAATGCACACCATTGGGCTGCCCATATTCGAACCAGGAGATTTTGTGACCGCTGACCTCGTCATTGTCGGGTCGGGCTTTTTTGGCCTGACAATCGCAGAACAGGCAGCCACCGAGCTGGGCTTGAAGGTTGTTGTCATCGACCGCCGGCACCACGTCGGAGGCAACGCATACAGCGAAATGGAAGAGCAAACGGGCATCGAGGTGCACCGGTATGGTGCGCATCTGTTCCACACCTCGAATGAACGGGTTTGGGAATACGTCAACCGGTTCACTACCTTCACCAATTACGTGCACAAGGTGTACGGCGTCCACAAGGGCGAGGTCTACTCCCTGCCCATCAACCTGGCAACGATCAACCAGTTCTTCAGGGCCAACCTGAAGCCCGGCGAGGCGCGGGCACTCATTCAGGAGCAGGCTGGCGAACTTGCCGGAACCGATCCGCAGAACCTCAACGACAAGGGCATCCAGCTGATCGGCCGTCCACTCTACGAGGCCTTCATCAAGCACTACACCGGCAAGCAGTGGCAGACGGACCCCAAGGACCTGCCGGCAGGGATCATTTCCCGGCTTCCCGTCCGCTACAACTACGACAACCGCTACTTCAACGACAAGTACGAGGGCCTTCCGACCAACGGATACACCGCGTGGGTCGAGAAGATGGCCGAGCATCCGAACATCGAAGTGCGGCTGAACACGGACTTCTTCGACAACTCCCATGAGTATAAGAAAGACAAGGTTGTCGGCAAGATTCCCGTCGTCTACACGGGCCCGGTGGACCGCTACTTTGACTTCGTCGCCGGAGACCTGTCCTGGCGCACCATCGATTTCGAAGAGGAAGTCCTGGACATGGGCGACTTCCAGGGGACCTCCGTTGTGAACTACAACGACGACGACGTCCCGTTCACCAGGATCATCGAGCCGCGGCATTTCCACCCCGAGCGCGAATACCAGACGGAGAAGACCGTGATCATGCGTGAGTTCTCTCGATTCGCGGAAAAGGGCGACGAACCGTACTACCCGGTCAACACGGCACTCGACAGGGAGAAGCTGCTCAAGTACCGGGATTTGGCGGCGGCGGAAGAGAATGTACTCTTCGGCGGGCGTCTTGGCACCTACAAGTACCTCGATATGCACATGGCCATCGGTTCGGCGCTGTCGATGTTTGAAAACAGGATTCGTCCGCACTTCGAAAGCGGCGCGGCAATTGAAAGCGGAGGAGTAGACGCGTGAGCAGCGAAATCAAGATGCAAGTATTGCAGCGGGTTATCCTGCCCGCTGATGACCAGCTGGACACCACGGCGTTGTACGTCGACGCCGGACCAGCGAACGGTATCCGCCTCCGCGAGAACGACGAATTCGCCAGGAACCCCAAGTCGACCGAGGAGAAACTTCACTTCGTCAGTTCGGGCGGCGAAGAGGTCCATTTTGAAGACGTCCTCTCCAGGAGTTCCGTAAGGCTCCGCGCGGGAGAGCAGCTTTCCTTCGGAACGTACTTCAACGCGTTTCCCGCGAGCTACTGGCGCCGCTGGACGGACCTTCAAATGGTCCGCCTCGTTGTCCGTACAACGGGCCACGGTACAGTCACGGTCTACAAGTCGAACGCGCGGGGCACTCTCCAGCGTGTTGATGGTGCGAGGGTCGAGGGCGCCGCTGTCACCGAATTCGAACTCTCCCTCAAGCCCTTCGGCGACGGCGGGTGGTACTGGTTCGATCTGGCCTCCAGCCGTGAGGAACTGACGCTCGATTCAGCGGAATGGCAAGGCGCGGAGCGCGAGGGCAACCCCGGCAAGGTGACCCTCGAGATCACCACCATGAACAAGCCGGACTTCTGCCTGAACAACGCCAGGATCCTCTCGGAGCATCCCGAGGTGCTGGAACACGTCCAGGAAATCCTCATCGTGGACCAAGGAACCCAAAAGGTTGCCGAGCAGCCAGGCTTTGCCGAAGTGAAGTCCGCCCTCGGTGACAAGCTGCGGATCATCAACCAAGCCAATCTCGGCGGCTCGGGTGGCTTCTCCCGCGGCATGTATGAGGCCGTGGAGAACGGCAGCGACTACGCGCTCCTGTTGGACGACGACGTCGTGATCGAACCGGAGAGTATCGCGCGCCTGCTGACCTTCTCGGACCATTGCCGGAAGCCGACTATCGTCGGCGGCCACATGTTCGACCTCTACAGCCGCAGCGTTCTCCACACCTTTGGTGAAGTGGTGGACCCCTATCGATTCGTGCCGGCCATGCCCCATGCGGACATGGAGATGAGGCACGACTTCAGCGTTGCGAACCTTCGGCAGACGCCGTGGCTGCACCGGCGCGTCGACGTCGACTACAACGGCTGGTGGCTGTGCATGATCCCGACGGAAATCATCCGCGAGATCGGGCTGTCGCTTCCCGTCTTTATCAAGTGGGACGACGCCGAATACGGACTTCGCGCCCGTGAAGCCGGTTTTGCCACGGTTTCCTTGCCCGGCGCGGCCGTCTGGCATGTCTCCTGGATCGACAAGGACGACCTGGTCGGATGGCAAGCCTATTTCCATGGCCGGAACCGCCTGATCACCACGCTCATCTACAGCCCCTATAAGAAGGGTGGCCGCGTTATCCGGGAGTCGTTCCAAGCCGATGTAAAGCACTTGGTTTCGATGCAGTACTTCACCGAACATTCACGCCTCGATGCCCTCAAGGATCTCTTCCTCGGGCCCGCGCATCTGCACGGCAATCTCGCCACGAAGCTCGGCGAGATCAATGCGTTGAAGTCCGACTATCCCGACGCGGAGATGCGCGAGAACGTCGATGATTTTCCAGCCCCGGCATTGGGCCGCGGACCCTCCGGTCTCAATCCCATTGGACTTCCCAACAAGAAGGACCTCGTTAAATGGGGTGTCACCACGGTTGCCCGCCAGTTGGTGAAGAAGCCGGCCGCGGAATCGGCAGAGCGGCCGCAGGGCTTCCTGGCACACCGGGACAACAGATGGTTCCGCTTGGCGCACTATGACAGCGTTGTGGTTTCGAACGCCGATGGCACCGCGGCTTCCTGGTACAAACGCGATCCTGACAAGCTCAAGTCCATGCTGGCGGAAGCAGGAAAGCTCCACGCCAATCTCTACCGCCAGTGGGAGGAGCTCTCGGAGCAGTACCGCAAGGCCCTGCCGGAGATCACCTCCATGGAAGCTTGGAAGAAGACGTTTGGCTTGGCCGACGAGGAAGGCCACTAGATGGCACAGCCCGTGACCGACTTGGTCCAACCGGGCCGCGGCCGCGGCATCGTCGACGTCTACAAACACAAGTTCCTGCTGCAATTACTGGTGCGCAAGGAGATCAAGATCCGCTATCGCGGCTCCGTCTTGGGACTCCTGTGGTCCTACGTGAAGCCGCTGATGCAGTTCTTGATCTACTTCGTCGCTCTCGGCGTCTTCCTCGACATGCAGCGCGGAACCCCCAACTACGCGATCTATCTGTTTGCTGGAATTGTGCTGGTCAATTTCTTCACGGAGTCGCTGGGCAACGCGACCCGTTCGATTGTGGACAACCGAGACCTTATCCGTAAGATCTACCTGCCCCGGGAGCTGTTCCCCGTCTCGACCGTGTGGGTTTCCGCAGCCCATTTGCTTCCCCAGGTAGTGGTCTTGCTCGGAGCCTGCCTCTTGACCGGTTGGAGTCCCTCGGTCTGGCAATTGCTGGCAGTCGTCGGGGCGTTTGTGCTGACAGCGATTCTTTCCACCGGCCTTGGCCTCCTTTTCGGTGCCGCCAACGTCTACTTCCGCGACTCCGAGAACATCGTGGATATGATCCTCATGATCGTCACGTGGGCCTCACCGGTCCTTTACGTGTGGCCGATGGTGCAGCGCGTCATGGGTCCCTGGTTCTTTTTGTACCAGCTGAATCCGGTCACAGTCGCCGTCGAAATCTTCCACTGGGCATTTTGGTCCCCGACGCTGAGCGCTGCGCAATCCGGGTCGATTTCCATGCCGCCCGACTTGCTCACCGTCTGGTTCCCCTCTGCCTTTGGCGTCGCTGCACTCGTCCTCGTGATCGGCCAGCTCGTCTTCATGAAGTTGTCTGTCCACTTTGCCCAGGAGCTCTGAAATGACTGTACCCGCGGAAGTTTCCGACAGGGTGGCGATCACCTGCCGGAATTTGCGGAAGAAGTTCGTGCTCCGGCACACCCGCAGCATGAAAGAAGCAATTGTCTGGTTGCTGACGGGGCGTAAAGGGGACCTTTCGAAGAAGTTCGATGCGCTGAAGGACGTTTCGCTGGATGTCGAACAAGGCGAAACCGTGGCGTTGCTCGGGCTTAACGGCTCAGGCAAGTCAACTCTCTTGAAGCTCATTTCGGGCGTGCTCCAGCCGGACGAGGGTACCGTGCATACAAGGGGAAGAGTCGCCGGACTGATCGAAGTGGGAGCCGGTTTCCACCACGACCTCAGCGGGCGCGACAACGTGTACCTCAACGGGGCCATCCTTGGGATGAGCCAAAACCAGATCGATGAAATGTTCGACTCGATTGTGGAGTTCTCCGAAATCGGAGAGTTCATCGACACCGAGGTCAAGTTCTATTCATCGGGCATGTACCTGAAGTTGGCTTTCTCGATCGCGGTTCACACGGACCCGGAGGTCTTCCTCATCGACGAGATCCTTGCCGTGGGCGACGAACCGTTCCAACGCAAATGCATCACCAAGATCAACGAATTGGCAGCGGCCGGCAAGACGCTGTTCGTAGTGAGCCACGACTTGGATCTGGTCGCCTCGGTGTGCAAGCGTGGTGTGCTCCTGGAGCACGGCGAGATCATCATGGACGGCGAAGTGCATGACGTCGTCCGGGAACTCCGGCGCCGCTCGGCGGACTAGCCCAGGGGCGCGGGACTAGCGAAGGGGCCGGCCAACCCGCCAAGGCCGGCCTGGATACCGCTTCCGACACCTGAGGACACCAACTGGACAGTGCGGCTTCTCAGCTGGCTCAGCAGGCGGTTATCTTGTAGAGCTTCGCATTTCCCTGGCTGTCTACGAGCTGAACTCCGGGGTTTTGGTCCAAGCGGGTCAGACCAGCCGGAGTGTGGTTGCCTCCATGGACTTCCAGCAATCCGAAGTCAAGGACGTAATAGGAATGCTCGCTCCGAACAGCCCTGCACACCGCGGGGTCCTTTGAGACTGCATCCAAGTGGTCGTAGATCTCTTGGAGATCAGGCGAAACATAGCTAAGGATATGGAGCTGAGCAGACTTGCGATTACCGAGGGCATACGAAAGAGCCGCTCCGGTGTAGGGATTCCCGATCAAGATCGCGTCTTGCGGGACGTCATTGTGCAGTCTTTGGAAGATTGCCAGCTCGTCGCTCGAAACCAAAGGGGAGTCCGCCGACAAGGCGTACTTTGACGCCGCTTGCTCCACTTCCTTGTTCACTCCGCCCACTTGTCCGACGACGACGGCAACGGCGACGAGAACGGCAGCCAAGGCGTATTGAAGTGCATTCCGGAGACCGGACCGGCGGATCCCTGGGCCGCTTCGACGGAAAACCCGCTTGAACAGTTGCGAAAGGTATGGGTTGTGGCAGATCCACTCGACGCCCACGGCAGCAAGCAAGACAGCGACAAGGGGCAACAGTGCTGCAATACGGTAGCTGTCGTTGTACCAGACGCCCGTCAAAATACTACGGACCCTGGAAATGGGGAAGCCGGACACAACCACAAACAGCACCGTGAAAATCAGGAAGACTCCTGCGAGCCATTTGTACCGAATCCGCCCCAGCGCCGCCCAAAGGCCCAGGAGCGCCACCGGTGCCACCAGCCAGGCGGCAGGCAAATCCAACGGAGAGAAAACAATGGCTTCGCCGAGAGCTTGCGGGACCGTATGGTACGGGCCCCAGAATGAAGCGTCCGACGGTGGCCTGAGGACGATCCAGAGGATGAGGAATACAACGCAATAGCCGATCAAGGGGACCATGAACCTGGCCCGCCCAAGACGCAGCAAACCCCGTCTCCGGAGCTTGAAGGCCTTCCACGCAAGGACACCGACCATCGGGGCCGTCCATGTGAGCCAGGCCATGAAGGTGGTCGGATGCGCCACAAGGAGCCCCGCAAGGCTCAACAAGAGCGCGAGGACCGCCGACAGGTCCCGGGGCACCCAGGCCGGGGAAACCCTGGAAATTGCCGCAGCCAGGGCTATGGAACCCGGCAGGATGCTGATCGACAGCAGATTGGGGTACAGGACACCGAAGTCCATCATCAGGAGCGGGAATGCGCCAAGCGAGGCGGACGCTATGCCGGCCGCCAGTGCAACCGCGGAGGAACGGCCGATGGTCCACCTGGCCGCCAAGACGCAGCCTAGAGGCCAAAACACTGCCGCGAGGACTATGCTCGTGAGGTTCACGGCGACCGGAACGTCCAGCGCGAAGGTCGAGGCGACCAAGGTCGCCACCGCGTTCCAGCCTGCGGGATAGAAACCACCGCCGGTCATGTCGCCTATCGTCAGGGACGAGGCATTCCCGGTATCAAGGGCGTACTTGACGGAGTTGAGGTGAAACACCGCATCGTAGGTCTGCGAAAAATGCTCGGGGCCGCCGATAGCCTGCATAACCCTGGCGCCGACCACCGCGAGTGCGAGCGCACAGGCCACAAATGGTGCTGACCGCCGCCAAAGCCCCGGCCTCGGCATTTCCCCGGCGCGAGGACGGAATCGGGAAACGAACCACGCGATGACGCCGAGCGCGACCGCCACGATAGCGACCGGAAGCACGGTGAACCGGACATGCAAAAAGGGGCTCAGCGTCGAAGCCAGGACAATCACGCCTACCGAGAGGGCAGGGGACAGCCCTAGCGCATCAAATCCTCGATAGCGCAATCCGAGTGCCACAAGCAGTCCGGGAGCAACCAGCAATAAGGCAGCACCGACTAACTGCGGAAGGACAGACCACCACACGGGCGGGGACTAGTCTTCCAGCAGGCCGTGGAGGTACGCTCCGTAACCGCTCTTGACCAACGGCTCGGCACGTGCCCGCAACTCGTCGTCGGAAAGAAAACCCTGGCGCCAGGCGATTTCCTCGGGAGCTCCGATCTTGAGGCCTTGGCGGTTCTCTACCGTGCGAATGAAATTCGACGCGTCGTTGAGGTCGTTGAAGGTACCGGTGTCGAGCCAGGCCGTGCCCCGCGGAAGGATCTCGACATGAAGCTTTTCGTTCTGAAGATATGTCCTGTTGATGTCCGTGATTTCGAGCTCGCCACGGGGTGAAGGCTTGAGGTTCTTGGCGATCTCCACAACATCGTTGTCATAGAAATACAGGCCCGGAACGGCGTAGTGCGATTTGGGGTGCTCCGGCTTTTCCTCCAAGGAAATGGCTTTGCCATCTTCATTGAATTCGACCACGCCGTAGGCCTTGGGATCCTTCACCCAATAACCAAAGACCGCACCGCCGTCGATGTTTGCATGCTTCCGAAGCTGCGTTCCCATGCCCTGTCCGTAGAAGATATTGTCTCCCAGGACGAGGGCAACGGTTTCATTTCCGATATGTTCCTCGCCCAGGATAAATGCTTGGGCGAGACCGTCGGGCGACGGTTGCTGGACGTAGGAAATGTTCACGCCGAATTGGGAACCGTCGCCAAGGAGCCGTTGAAACTGCTCTGCGTCGTGGGGAGTGGTGATGACGAGAATGTCTCGAATGCCCGCCAGAATGAGCGTGGAGAGGGGGTAGTAGATCATCGGCTTGTCATAAACCGGGACCAGCTGCTTGCTGATGCCGTGAGTAATCGGATGGAGACGAGAGCCGGTGCCACCGGCAAGAATGATTCCACGCATGGTCCCCATCATCCCTTACCTTCGAGTCCGCGGCAAAACCAGCGACTGGCCAATGGCCACCGACTCAACTCCTAGCCGAGGTGCGCTCTTCCGCTCCGGCCGCGGAGGCCGTCGATGGTTCCCCTCAATGCTGACCGGAGCCGGGCAGCGCGGCCGGGCGCCAACACTGACACGAAAACGAGGTGCCTCATGTCGAGAAACAAGCCAGAGGCAACCCATCCTGGATGTGCCTTCGCGTATCGCCGGCCAACCAGAATCCTGTTTCGGAAGATGTAGTAATAACGCCAGGAAGCAGCAATGCGGACTTTCAACGGACGATCTTGAAGTTTGATGTCCCTGCCCAGAATATTCGCATCTACCAAGGTTCCTAGCGAATGGTCGAATTCTGCGTCCGCAAGTACAGTCGGAAGCCCGGCATCGAGGGCGCGGAAGTAGTATTCCGTGTCCACGAGGTCGATGAAAAGGCCATCCCAGAAGTTGCCGATAGCGTCCAGGGTGGAAACCGGAATCAGCAGTCCGGATTGAATCGGTTCCCGTCCCAGCTGGATCCCGGATTTCGAACCGGCCTTCTTCACGGGATTGCCATGGATGCGGGCCGGGGAAACAAGGCCCGGGGTTATGCCTGCGGCCTCGGCCGACTGGGCGGCCTCCACTAGCCGGTGGACATATTCGGCGGTCAGGAGCGAATCCTGGTCGACGGTGATGATGTAGTCGATCGGCGCTTTGCGCGCCAAGTCGATCCCCGCGTTCAACGCGGATGCGATTCCGGAGTTTTCTTCGAGCCGCAGCACCATAGCGCCGGCGTCCGCTGTTTCCTCGAAGATCCGATCGAAACCGGGCCCGCCGCCGTCGTCGACTACTACAACGGTGGTGAGTTGGCCCAGCAAGGACGAGACGTTACGGACCAGGTGCGACGTCGGACGATAGGCGGTGACCACCGCGGCTACGTTGTTTAGCCGCTTCGACGGATTAATTTCGGGTGGCAAGTCGAACTTCCTAGTTTCCAAGGGCATGCCTCAGGAGGGAACCGACAGCCGCGGGGCTGCCGTGCAAGGCGGCATTGGGCAGGAGCAAGAAAGCATGGGCCCGGGACGTCAGGCGCAATGCAGCCGCCCGTGATGCCTTTCTCCACCCCTTCTTCCTGCAGAGCTCTGCAGCAAGTTCGAAGTAGCCGCGTTCGCCGGCAAAACGGGAGCCGTCCAGCAATTTGCTTGAGGACGCGCTGGCGGTGTGCCTGCGGTATGCGAAACATACCTCCGGCTCGATGAGCAACTCAGCTCCAGCCAAGACCATGTCGATGATCAAGCCAAGGTCCTGGATGACGTGGAGACCATCCCTGAAATCGAAGTTCCCGATTTTGTCCCGGCGGAAAATCAGGGAGGGCCAGTAGAGCCAGTCACCATGGAGAAGGCTGACTGCCAGTTTCTCGCCGCTGACCACCCTGGGCCGGGACCCGTGTGGCTTGACGAGGTGCTGCTTCACAAGGTCGGCAATCGGCCGGGCGTTCTCCCCGGCCTCGTTGATCACTTCCACGCCTGGCTGGATGATCCAGGCTTCCGGGAAATCCCGGTGCGCGCGAAGTGCGACATCAACGAAGTTAGGGAGCAGGATGTCGTCGCAACCCATGACCACAAGCGTGTCCTGCGTTGCCCGGGAGACACACGTGCGGAAGTTTGCCGTAATTCCTTCGTTGGTTTCCTTGCGGACATAGGTGATGCGTGGATCGTTGATTTCTTCCAAGTATCGGCGGACCTCATCGCCCGGATAGGCGTCATCCACAACGGTCAGGAGCCAATCGTCTGAATTCTGTGCCAGTACGCTGTCGACTGCCTGCCGCATGTAGTCAGGATCCCCCCAGTAGGGGATGAAGATATCAAGGGCCATTCGGTTCCTTACTTTGGTCCGGAAGGAGCGGAGGTGTCGTCCTCCTGGGTCTCGGCGGCCTGGAGGCGCTCAAGGAGGGTGCGCATGATCGCAACTTCCTCAGCCAGCGTCCTGGTCTCATCTTCGACGACCGAGATCTCCCAGGAAAGGTGCAAACAGACGCCCAGCAGCAGCAGGATGCTGATGATGAACAGCAAGTTCGACGGAAGCTGCACGCCAACGAGTTCGGCAACGATTGTCAGCAAGCTCGGGAACGCGGCAAGGACCAAAGTTCCAATGCCCACCACGAGCCATAGTGCCGCATATTTCTCGCGGAGCTTCTTGCGCCGGAGCATTTCGAAAACGATCCCCACGATCGCCAACGAGAGGAGGAAGGCGGCCAGATTTCCCATTAGGATGCCTCCTGGGCCCATGTTGTTGATGCGGATGGAATAGCGGATCTCTTACGGGTAAGCGCGAAAAGGAGTGCGAAAGTGGAACGGCCGAGATAAACTGCTGCCTTGGCAGGATTGTGGCTTGGAGTTCCGCCCTGGCGCGGGCGCATGGCCACGGGGATCTGGGTCACTTTGCACCCGGAACGTATTGCCACGACCAGGGAGTCAATCGTGTCGCCGAGGTACTCCGCGGGATAGTGGTCAAGATACTGGCTGATGGCGCGGTCGTTGGCGGCACGAAATCCTGACGTCACATCCGTGAGGCGCGTCTTTGCAAGGCCGGAGATGACTTTTGCGAGGAACTGCATTGCCCATTTCCGGGGGCCGCTCACCTTGTATTCACCTTTGTCCGCGAATCGGGCGCCGATTGAGATGTCGGCGTGCTCCAGTCCGGCGAGCACCTCGCCGATGTTCCGGGGATCATGCTGCCCGTCGGCGTCGACCTGGATCACGCGGCTGTAGCCGAGGCGCTTCGCGTATTTGAAGCCGGCGCGCATGGCACCACCGACGCCGAGGTTGAAGGGAAGGTTCAAGACTGTCGCTCCGGCTTCGGCGGCAACTTCCGCGGTGGCGTCGGAGGAGCCATCATTGACGACCAGTACGTCGTAAGGGCATCCGACGTCGAGGACTTCGCGCACGGTGTCGCCCACCGACTCGGCTTCATTCCACGCCGGCATGATGACCAAGACCCGCGTTGAGTCATGATTTTCCATCGTTCTCCTATATGTCATCGTGGCTGGATGCGGTTGAGGAGGTCCTGGCTGATGCGACCCTGCCGTCCGCGGCATGAATCGATGAGCCCCTCCCAAGCGGCGATCGCCAAGTACCGTCGATCCGGGCTGAATGCGAAGCGGAGAAGCTGTGCTTTCGCGTCTTCCAGCATGCGCCGAATCACCCAGGCCGGGTTGCGGCGCCAGTACCTGCGGGCGAGTGTGGTGCCGTTTCGCATGATGTAGTACATCCGGAAAGGCGAGTAGTAGTTGAAGGACAAATCGTTGCCACGGAGCCGTAAGGGCCGCCCAAGCACCTTCGCCGGGAGGCGCGCCCCGAGCCTGTGCCCGACTTCGCAACCTGCCCCGATGAGGATGCTGTAGCCGGCTGCCCGGACTCGCGCGGTGAACTCGGAATCCACGCAGTCGATGAAAAAGCCCGACTCGAAGTTGCCGACGTCGGCCAAGGTAGTCATCGGGATGAAGAAACCGGACTGCATGGGATCGAAGGCTTCCGGAAATCCGTGGGATGCTCCGAGGACCGGCACCTGGTGCCCGCTGAACGTCTCAGCGCTCACGAAGCCCACTTTTTGTCCTTCGGCCGTGGCCCTGTCATAGGTGGCGAGGGCGCTTGAGACGTAATCCGGGACCGGCAGCGAGTCTTGGTCGAAAGTCAGCACGAAATCCGGGCGGCTGGTCGATTCCAGCTCTTCGAGTCCGCGGTTCAGTGCGGCTGCGATTCCGGAGTTGTTGTCCAGGCGCAGTACCTTGGTTCCGTTACCGGCAAGGTGGTCAAAGATCTGCTCCGACGCCGGAGACGTACTGCAGTCATCGACGACTATGAGTTCGTCTACTTGCGTCGCGATGGATTCAGCGTTGGTGAGCAGTTCGTCGTCTGGGTTGAAAGCGGCGATCACCGCTGCGGTTCGTCTTTGTGGACTTTCAATCACGGAGATGATCCTACCCGTCCACACTTACGGGGAGCGCCTTGGCGGGCAGCAGCCTTGACGCGGGGAGGAGGAGGCCGAAGAAGAGCAACGCTTCGCTGATGGCCATTCCCAGTGCCACACCCGGAACATTTGACGCCAAGCCGGCCACTACCATGAACGCGACTCCCGCGGCTGCCGACAGCCCGGTCCACAAAAGGACAGTACTCTGGCGCCCGGCGGGAATGAGGAGGTTCCTGATGAGGGGCGTTGAAGCCGAGAGGAAGAAGAAGGAAATCCCATAGAAGACGGACGTCGCGGTATCGGCCTTATTCGCGTCGCTGAACAGGATGGCAGAAGCCCATGGACCCAGCAGGCCCAGGCCGAGCGCTCCGGCGGCTCCGAGCGCGAGGTGCGTCATCAGCGCAACTGTGTGGCGCCGTCGGGAGTCCTCGGGGTTTCCCTCAAGCGTCCAGCTTTGAAAAGTGTTCCCGACGGCCACCACGCTGAAAAGGCCAAAGCGGTAGATGCTGTCCGCGGAGGCGAATCCGGCAGTGGCCGTTGCCAACGGCACCGTCGCCGTGGCTATCGGGACGGGGGATGAGGCGTAAGCGCTTCCGGCAAAATTGATTGCCGCGGTCCCACTTTCGGGAACGATCTCGCGGATGGCATTCCCCGGGCGCCGGGGGAACCACGTCCCGCTTTCCCCGAATCGAAGCTGGAATGCTATCGACGCCACAATGGTGGCAAGGAGTGCAAGGACGCCATAGATCCAAATCTGGCCGGTCGCAAGAATGAATGGCACGCTGAGCAGTGCTGCGCAGAACCGGGGAAGGGTGTCATAGACGGCCAGAATCCGCGGTTGTCCTGTGCCGATACCGAACCAGGCCGGGGAGAAGCCGGTGAGGGCAGTGGCCCACGCCATGGTAATCGCGTCAAGGCGGTAACCGTCGTGCGCTACGAGGGAAACGATGATGCTCATGAGCGGAAAGACGACGAGCGCAATGATGATGCGCGTTCGGATGCTTCTTGAATAAAGTGATGCGCGAGCCTGCGGTGAGGGGCTCCGGGCAATGGCCACGGGACCGGAAATGTTCCAGCTCCACAGAATGATCGTGGCGGCAAATACTCCGATGGCCTGGCCGGACGTGATGCTTGACCAGCCGGCCGGCCCTGCGACACGGGCAATGACGGGCAGCAGGAGGAAAGGCAGTACCAGTGCGAGAAGCGGAAGCAGCGTGAATCCAGCGAGTCGAAGCAACACGGGTTTCATTACTGGTAGGTCCTATTGCTCGACGGCGTGACCTTACGATGATACGCGATGATGCCTGCCCGCTAACGCCCTGGTAACTCGCCTAGAGTGGAGGTCATGAACGATTCGACGACGCCGGACGGCCAGGCGATCCGGGTGAGTGTCTGCCTTGCGGCCTACAAGGGATCCCGATTCATCGAGGAGCAGATCGCCTCGATTCTTGGGGATCTTGGTCCCGACGATGAGCTGGTGGTCGTGGACGATGCGTCGCCCGATGACACCGCCGAGATCGTCAAGGGCATTCGGGATCCGCGGATCCGTTTTGTCGGGGCATCTGTGAACAAGGGCTATGTCAGGACGTTTGAACAGGCCGTGGGAATGAGCCGTGGCGAATTCATCATGCTTTCCGACCAGGATGACGTATGGATTCCCGGGCGAGTGGAAATCATGCTCGATGCGCTGGCCGACCACAAGGTTGTCGCAGGAAACTTCGACGTCCTCGGCGGTGGACCGAGACCTTGGATTCCAAGGCTTCGTTCTTCCGACTCGGCGAGGCACCTGGCCAATCTGTTCGCGATCCTGATCGGGTACCGGGCCTACTACGGATGCGCCATGGGCATCCGCAGGGATGCGCTCAATTACTTCGTGCCGATCCCGTCTTATGTGAACGAATCGCATGACCTCTGGCTCGCCATTTGCGGAAACGTTGCACGGTCCATCCGCCACCTTGACGAATCGACCGTGCTCCGACGTCTGCACGACGACAACCAGACACCCGCCGGGTGGCGTTCGCTCGTCAAAATCATCAAAGCGCGGATGATGATCGCCCGCCTGATGTTCGAAGCGCTACGCCGGGTACGCCTGGGTTCTTGACGGCCTTCACCTTGGGGTTCGGTAGGCTGTTCCCATGCAGAAACTTCTGGTTACCGGCGGTGCCGGCTTCATCGGTTCGAATTTTGTCCACTACGTCCTGGAGCGCACTGAGGACAGTGTCACCGTTCTCGACAAACTAACCTACGCCGGCAACGTGGACTCCTTGAAGGGGCTTCCGGAGGAACGGTTCCAGTTCGTCCAGGGTGACATTTCGGACGCGGAACTTGTGGATCGGCTCGTTGAAGACTGCGACGTGGTGGTCCACTATGCCGCCGAATCACACAATGACAACTCGCTGCATGACCCGCGCCCGTTCCTGGATACAAACATCATCGGGACGTTCACGCTCATCGAGGCTGCCCGGAAGCACGACAAGCGGTTCCACCACATCTCCACCGATGAGGTGTACGGCGACTTGGAGTTGGACGACCCCGAGCGGTTCACCGAAGCGACGCCGTACAACCCGTCCAGCCCCTACTCTTCGACCAAAGCCGGATCCGACCTTCTGGTGCGCGCATGGGTGCGATCGTTCGGACTGCAGGCGACCATCAGCAACTGCTCAAACAACTATGGGCCGTACCAGCATGTGGAGAAGTTCATTCCACGCCAGATCACCAACGTGATCGACGGCATACGCCCCAAGCTCTACGGCAAGGGTGAAAACGTCCGCGACTGGATCCACGCGAACGACCACTCCTCCGCCGTGCTTGCCATCATCGAAAAAGGCCGGATCGGTGAAACCTACCTGATCGGTGCCGATGGCGAGAAGAACAACAAAGACGTTGTTGAGCTCATCCTCAAGCACATGGGTCAGTCGCCCGATGCTTACGACCACGTCGTTGACCGGCCTGGCCACGACCTGCGGTATGCGATCGATTCGAGCAAGCTCCGCGATGAGCTCGGCTGGCAGCCGCAATACTCCAACTTCGACGCAGGAATCGAAGCCACCATCGATTGGTACCGGGACAACGAGTCCTGGTGGCGTCCGCAGAAGGCAGCCACTGAAGCCAAATACAAGGAACAGGGCCAGTAGACCAATGACGATCGAGTTTTCGAAGCCGCTTGCGGCCCGCGAAACGCCGATTCCCGGCGTCGTTCTCTATGAGCTGCCGGTTCACGGCGACAACCGCGGCTGGTTCAAGGAGAACTGGCAGCGGGAGAAAATGGTCGCGCTTGGGCTGCCGGACTTCCGTCCTGTCCAGAACAACATCTCGTTCAACGAGAAGGCCGGCACAACGCGCGGCATTCACGCCGAGCCCTGGGATAAGTTCATTTCGGTAGCGACGGGCCGGATATTCGGTGCGTGGGTCGACCTGCGTGAAGGTCCTTCTTTCGGCGCGGTCTTCACCGCGGAGCTTGATCCGAGCCAGGCCATCTTCATTCCGCGTGGGGTGGGCAACGCATTCCAGACCCTCGAGGACAATACGGCCTACACGTACCTCGTCAACGATCACTGGTCTGCGGACGCACAGAGCCAGTACACATTCCTCAACCTCGCCGACGAGACCGCTGCCATCGACTGGCCCGTGCCGTTGGACCAGGCTGAGCTGTCCGACAAGGACAAAGCGCATCCGCGCCTCGCCGAGGTCGAGCCGATGCCGTCCCGGAAGATCCTTGTGGTGGGTGCAGACGGCCAGCTTGGCAAGGCATTGCGTGGACTGTACGACGGCGACCCTTCGGTTGAGTTCGCGGCACGAGCCGACTTCGACCTATCAAAGGAAGAGTCGTTCGATGGACGGAACTGGAAGAACTACTCCGCGATCATTAATGCGGCCGCCTACACCGCGGTTGACGCCGCCGAGAGTCCCGAAGGCAGGGAAGCCGCCTGGCAAGTCAACGTCTCGGCCGTCGCGCGCCTCGCCAGGACCGCGATCGAATACGATCTCACGCTCGTTCATGTCTCCTCGGACTATGTCTTCGACGGGTCGCGGGAATCGCACGACGAAAACGAGCCGTACACCCCGCTTGGCGTGTACGGTCAAACCAAAGCCGCCGGGGACGCCGTCGTCAGCGTGGTTCCGCGCCACTACATCGTGCGCACCAGTTGGGTGATCGGCGAAGGCAGCAACTTCGTCCGGACCATGGCCTCGCTCGCCGATCGCGGGATCAAGCCGAGTGTCGTCAACGACCAGATCGGGCGGCTCAGCTTCACGGAAGACATCGCTGCTGGAATCAGGCACCTGTTGGAGTCCCGCGCGCCGTACGGCGCGTACAACCTCAGCAACGACGGTGAGCCGCAGTCGTGGGCGGACATCGCAGGAGACGTCTACGAGCTCCGCGGTGCCTCGGGAGACGACGTCACCGGCGTGAGCACCGAAGAATATTTTGCGGGCAAATCCGCAGCCCCGCGGCCGCTGAAGAGCATCCTCGACTTGAGCAAGATCAAGGGCGCAGGGTTTGTTCCGGCGAGCAGTGCCGAGAGACTGACGGCCTACCTTCGGGGCTAACACTCCGGAGAACGACTGCGTCAGTGCAAAAGGTCTGGCCAGGCAGTGCCTGGCCAGACCTTTTGCGTTGGGTTTTGCGATCTTTACTCGACGCGCTGGCGTTCCGCGGGTTCCTTGCTTGCTTGGTTCCCGACGGCGGCAGTCGCCGGACGGCGCGCCGCCCAACGCAGCGCCCGGATCACCGGGACGGGGAAGAACGGCAGGCCGGGGTAGAGGAAACGGTACAGCTGGGCTGCCGCAACGACCAATGCAACGGCGAAGAGCAGGGTGAGGACTTCCCAGGAAAGGGGCGGCTGCCAATCCGGCTTGGTGAACATCACCAGCCAGTTCGCGAAGTCCGGTATTCCCACTACGTACCGTCGCAGGATGTACACGAAGCCGTAGATATGGGCAGCGCAGGTTGCCCAGAGAAGAATCTTGGCGACCCTGCGGCTGATGAGATTTGCGTGGAACTTGCGGAACCGAAGCGCCAACCCGGCCGAGATGACCGCGATCGCGAACAACGGGAGGCTGTACCTTCCTTGCCAGATGAATCCGCTGCTCGTGACAAGCGCGGCCTGGACCAGGGCGGGAACTACCGCAAGCATTCCGATCGCGGCCCAGAAGCCCAGCTGCAATCTAGCCGGACGCATCAGGAAGACCAGCAGCAACAGGGCAATGAGCAGCATGTTCCAGAACATCAGGACGGCTTGCGGCACCGGAGCATCAAGCCAGCCTGCGACTCCGATGTACTGATTGACGAAGTCGAACGACCTGTCCAGCATGGTGGCGAAGGCGTTGGAGGGCCGAAGGCCTTCAACCGCATTGGAGATTCCGGCGGGCGCCTCGCCTGCCGACGGAGGCGCGGTCAACATGATGAAGTTCCAGATGACACCCAGTGCCACTCCGATGGCGGACAATCCGGCAACTATGAGCAATAGCCGATTGCGGAAGATTGCAACGATGTCGGCGCCGCGGAAGAAGAGGCAGGCCACAATCGCCCCGCAAAGGAGCCACAACAAGGACACGTTCCTGGTGTTGGCCAAGGTCGCTGCCGATACTCCGACTGCCAGGATTCCCGGGCGGGCCAGGTGAAGCTGCCTTGAGTTCTCAAGCACGGAGACCAAACCGCAGAAGGCTGCCATCGACGCCGCGACCTCCAGGGAGTTCGGATTGATTCCCGTGGCCAGGAAGAAAACCATGGGCGTTGTCGCAACCGCGGCCGCAACCATGGGCCACTTGGGATGCCGCAGCCTCGACAGCGCGGTGAACCCGGCCGCATAGAAGGCGGCCGACATGAGTCCACTGACAATCCGCATGGCAAAGATCGCGGGGGCTCCGGACATGAACAGGCTAGGGAGCCCGACGAACCAGTAGTAGAAGGGGTTGTACAAGCCGGCCGAGGTCACGCCGATGGTGGTGTAGGTGTCGCCAACGGGAATGGCAGGCGCACAGCCCGCGGGCATCTCCTTGAGGAAGGCAAAACACCGCTGGGAATCGACGTTGGCGATGTAGGAGGGGACCTGTACGTGGATCCCGTTGCCATAGGACTCGCCGGGACCCGGGAAGAACTGCCCCCTCGCCACGGCTGCTGCCTTGATGGTGTGGGCGGGTTCGTCGGGATACGCCATCAGCGGCGTGGCCAGGATCCAGAGTGTGATCAGGGCTGAGAGCAAGGCAAAAACGCGGATGAAGAAACCGAATCCGGCCTTGGTGGCGGGGGACACGTTGCGAGTCCGGGACCGCAATCCGCCTGCCCGGGGGAGCGACTCCTGCCGAACGTCGGGACGAGCGGGGCCTTGGGCAGCTGGTTGGTCGATCATTGGTCGCTCCCGATCTTCTCAATCAGGCGTGACGCATCCCGCAAGGACTCTTCACTCGGGGAGGCCACCCCTGCGAAATAGGTCGAAGCGACCTGACCATCGGGGCCGACCACGAAGTCTGCCCAGGATTTCACGAGGGACGCAACCTCCCCGTTCTTATAGCTGGTACAAAATGCCTGGTAGTTCACGTTCCCCAATGCGTAGCCGTGGTCGGTCTTGTCCGGAAGGCGAAACTCGACTCCCGTGGCCACCGTTCTGGTGGTGCCGTCCTGGACGGCCGCAGCCACCGAGTCCTTGGACATTCTGACGAAGCTGCCGCCAAACGAGAGCAACGCCGTGTCAAACCGGGACCCGATGGACGCCGAGTCCATGAAGGCTATTGCGCCGGCGGTGCCGTCGACTTTCTTGGCGATGTCGCTGAAGTTCTTGACCTCTTGGCCGCCGGGTATCTTGGCCCACTTGTTGCTTACCCCGGACGACCAACTGGGGGAGGCCGCCAGATAGCCCGTGCTGGCCGAGGTCAGCGCTGAAGCTGTGCTCGCGGTCACCGGGACGATCGGCGCGTCCGGGAGCGTGGTTCCCGGATTGATCGCTGCGATTGCCTTGTCATCCCAGCGATTGATATCTCCGGTGAAGATCCTGGCGAGCAGGTCAGGCGTGAGCTTGAGGCTCCGGATGCTTGGCATATTAAAGACGACGCCGATAGAGGTCACCGAGGTCGGAACGCTGAACGCCCCGTTCGGACCGCATTCCGCTTTGGTTGCGTCTTGTTGCTGAGCGGTCAAGGGGGCGTCGAGGGCTGCATAATAGGCCTGGCCCGTGGCCAAGGCTGTCAGCCCAACGTCAGAGCCGTCCGGAGAATAGCTCAATGACGTGGCCGTGAAGGTCTTTTTCCAAGCGCTGGACCATGCTCCGATCGGATCGCTCTGAATGGGACTTCCAATCGCAGTGAGCGCGCCGCGGATGTTTTGCTGTTTGGCTGGGGGACTGGCACAGGCGGCCAAGCTGATACCGACAAGCAGGAGGCATCCTGCCGCTCGGTGAATCGACCGATGATGCACCGGGGGTCCTTTCGATTACGGGTATAGCTGAGACTTGCGTCTTGATAACCCTAACCGTTCAACCTGAGCGTCGTAGCCCGTTTCGGCTCGATGCCCTCTGGTTGAGGCGCGGTACACAGGTCCCGCTGCGTGCAGGAGACTTAGTAATTCAGGGATTGACAGCCTGCAAGCGCGTTGCCTGAGCTGTACTGCGCTATCCCGATGCCATAAGTACAAACCGTGTATCTGCCCCGTTGAGTGACGGGGACCAGCGTCGAGTAGCCGTGATTTCCGGTAATGCCGAAAGCGTTGTTCACATCAGCCCTCGAAACGTTCGCCGTGAAGGCATACCCCTGACGGCTCCCGTCCGGATACGTAATGTAGACATGCACCGGATTGGACGAGCCCGGAACGGCTGGGTCGTATGTCCACCCCGTCGCCCTGATATTGGCTTGTCCTGACACCGATGCAACTCCGACGGAGTCGAGGTAGCCGGCCGGGACTGGCGTATTGCTTACCTGAATGGACATGCATCCAAGCGCCGTGTTCCCCGAAGCGAGCGGGGCAACCGGGATGGCATAGGCACAGGCGGTGTAGGTGCCGGTGCCCTTGGTTGGCAATGAGGCGCTGAAGCCGTGATTACCGGTAATGCCGAAGGCGTTGTTCAGATCGGGACGGGATTGATTTGCCGTGAATGCCGTGCCGACGTTGCTTCCATCCGGTGCCTGGACGTAGACATGGACAGGAATGCTGGCCGCGGTGTTGGTGGGGTCGAATGCCCAGCCCGTCGCAACGAGGTTGGCCGCGCCGGGCGCCTGCGAGATTCGAATGGAGTCGTAATATCCCTTCGGCGGCGGGTTGGATCCGACAGTGATGTCTTTGCAGCCAAGCGCGGTGTTGTAGTACTGCCCGATGGCATAGGTACACACGTGATATGTACCGGCTTTGCTCAGGCTGATCGACTTGTCGAAGCCATGGTTCGAACCGTAGCCGGTAGCGCTTCCCACATCCGGCCTGGAAGTGTTGGCCGTGATGCGGTAGCCCGTGGTCTGTCCGCTGGGGTCAGTGACGTAGGCGTCGGCGAACGAGGCCGTTTGCGGGTTGGCACGGTCAATGGCCCAGCCCGTCAGGCGAAGGGAAACGTCGTCGGGAGCACGAACCTGTCCGAGCGTGTCGAACGATCCGATGGGAGGTTCAACACCGTTTGCCTGAAAACTCTTGCAGCCAAGGTCTACAGTGCCGTTGACGCTGACGGCGGTGGCGCAAACCTTGTACGTGCCGGATGCGGTGATCTGGATGTTGTTGTCAAAGCCGTGTGCAGGGCCGTAACCGAAGGCTTGATCAACGTCCGGGCGATATGCGTTCGCCAGGAACGAGTACCCGGTGGTCACGTTGACCGGATCGGTAACTGAAATATTGACGGGAGTCGATACCCAAGGTCTGGAAAGGTCTACAGACCAGCCCGTGACCCTCAGGTATGCCGAGGTGGTGTCCCGGACGAGCGACAGTGAATCGAACGAACCCCTGGCTGGATTGCCGGCAAACCTTTGGAGGGAAGCGTAGTCCCCGTTCCAGACGTCCGAGTCGCCGCTGAAGGGACCCGTACTGCTGTACTGCCACATGCTGTAGTTGGCCCAACTGGAAGGAAGAATTCCAGCGTCGTTCGACGGCCCGCCTGGATACGAGGCGACCCAGAGGGGGTAGTCCCCGAATCCGGCAGGATCTCCGGTGCACTGTTTCCACCAACTCGTGTTGGTGTAGATCATCGGGAGCCGTCCCGTCAGGGAACGCATGGTGTTGCCGAAATTCTGTACCCACGACGTGAGCTGGGCGGGCGACATGTCGTAGCAGGTGTTGCCCATGTAGACGCCGTTGATGGTCTGCCCTGCATACGGATTGAACTCAATGTCCAGGACGGGCGGCAACGTTGCGCCGTCCGAGCTCCATCCGCCACCGTTTTGCACGAAGTAGTTGGCTTGATCGGCGCCTGAGGACCAGTTGGGAATCGCGAAGTGGTAGGCGCCGCGGATCATTCCGACTGCCCGCGAGCCTTGGTACTGCGAACTGTACGAGGGGCTGGTGTAGTAGTTTCCCTCACTGGCCTTGACGTAGGCGAATCGCGCCCCCATATTCCACTGCTGCTGCCAATCGACGCCGGCCTGGTAGTAGCTGACATCGAGACCCTGGATGCCGAAGGTGGGTGTCCAGCTGCCCTGGGCGGTTACCGCGCCCTGGACTCGTGGGGAGCGTTGGCCCATCTGCGCGCCCCCTGGTCCGGCAGCTGCGCGCATTGCGGCTTGGCGATCTGTGCTGCTTTGGGTCGTCGCGGTTGGTGACGGCGTTGCTGTCTGGCTTTTTGCTGCCGGCTGCGTCGGTGAAGGCGTTGAGCTTGCGCTCGGCAACTGGGTCGCCGTCGTTTGTGGGGAGTTAGCGGGAGACGACGTCGGGGAGCTCGCCGGGGAGGGCGTCGGTGAAGGAGCCGGTGCTGCAACGGCCGTCGTTGCAGAGAGAAGCAAGACCGCCGCGCCGCACATCGCTGTTAGCGCAAGGTCTTGAACGCGGCGCACCCGGGAAGTGGAGACAGGGGCTTTAAATTGAATGGTCTTCATCTCTTGGCTCCACACGAGATTGCCGGCTCCCGATGGGGCGGCACTTGATTCATTCCGCCGTTTCAAACCCGCGACGGTAAATGGCTGTTGGCACTTCTAATTCGAAGGCAACCATAACACTGATGTGCAAGGTGGTGCTAATGTGGCCAATGGGATTTGAGTGAGTGGTTCAATGCAGTTCGGATACTGTCTGCACGGCCGCCAACAGCCAAACACCGCCGCTCCGGCCTGCGCAGTGCAGGCCGGAGCGGCGGTGTTTTCTTTACTTGGGTTTTGTGTATTCAGTAGTTCATGGCAGGAAATACCCGGAGACGTCCGCGATGAGCTGCGCCGTACCCGAGGATTGGCTGTAGAGCGTGACCTTTCCGTCGGCACCCACGGGGACCGTGACCAAGTTGGGGACAATTTGGTTAGTGGCGTAGTTCAAATTGGAGGTATTCGGCCGGGCGGTTCCGGACGCGTACGCCGTGACGAAGCCGAACGACGTCGGATTGGCCACCGTGAGGTTGAAAGTGACGGCCGAGACTGTCGCCGGGATGCCGCTGATCCCGCCGACCTGGAAGGACACCGTGCCGTTCGGTGCCACCGCAGTGCTGTTCCGCGTATCGAGGAACCTGTTTGGCGCGATGGGTTGGAAGGTTCCCGACGCCGTTGCGGTGCCGGCCAGGTAGTAACCGGAAACGTCCGCGATGAGTTGCGTGGTTCCCGAGGACTGGTTGTAGAGCGTGACTTTTCCGTCCGCGCCCACTGGAACGGTGACACTATTGGGGACGATCTGTCCCGTGGCGTAGTTCAGGTTGGAAGCGTTCGGCCGGGCGGTTCCGGACGCGTACGCCGTGACGAAGCCGAACGACGTCGGATTGGCCACCGTGAGGTTGAAAGTGACGGCCGAGACTGTTGCCGGGATGCCGCTGACCCCGCCGACTTGGAAGGACACCGTTCCGTTCGGTGCCACCGGGGTGCTGTTGCGGGTGTCCAGGAACCGGCTTGGCGCCAGCGCTTGGAACTCACCAGGAGCCGATGTGGCAGCCGGGACGTAGTACCCGGAGACGTCAGCGATCAGTTGCGCGGTTCCCGAGGACTGGTTGTACAGGGTGACCTTCCCGTCCGAACCCACCGGGACCGTGACCAAGTTGGGGACGATCTGCCCCGTGGCGTAGTTCAGGTTGGAGGCGTTCGGCCGTGCGGTTCCCGATGGGTAGGCCGTGACGAAGCCGAACGACGTCGGATTGGCCACCGTGAGGTTGAAGGTCACTGCCGAGACATTCGCCGGGATGCCATTGACGCCGCCGACTTGGAAGGACACCGTGCCCCCTGGCGCCACCGGGGTGCTGTTACGGGTGTCGAGCAGCCTGCTTGGTGTCATCGATTTGAACACGCTGGCCACGGCAACCGAGTCGTACAACGCGTAGTCATCAGTTATCAGGGTTCCATTGCTCAGCAGGTTCAAGCCCATGCTGATTGCGCTCGCACCTGCCGGAACCGGTGGGGAGGTCCAGGTGGCCTGGGTCCACGCTGTTGCCGCGGCAAAGTTCGGACTTGCGGTCCAGTAATTCCACGTGCCAAGGCCAGTTCGGTAGTAGAGCTCGAATTGGGTCGGAGCCGTCGCCGTGTACCAAGCGGACATTTGATAGATATGGCCGGGCGTAGCGCTCGGCGCACATTGGCCCAGGTCCAAAGTCGGCAGTAGCTTGGCATCGCCGTCAACGTAGCCGGAAATGACCATCTGTTCTGCAACGGACCCCGTGTGGCCCGGGGACACGCTGGTGAAGGTGTGGGTGTTGGTGCCGTATGCTCCGATTGCCCAGCAATAGGGGAGTCCGGTGGCCACCGGGCCTGCTGTTTCCAAACTCGGGTTCTGGATCAGGTTTCCGACCGTGATGGGTGGCGGGGCGGCCGGCCCATTGACGAGTGGCTTATCCAGGTCGAGCGCCGGATTTGCGGGATCCGGGAATTGGGCGGCCATCACCTGGCGCACCGTCTTGACGACGATCCTGCCGGCCGTTTGCTCCGTCACCAGCCAATTCACGTACGTCTGGAAGTTGGTGGTCGTGACAGTTAGAGGGTCTGTAGCCGAGTCGAAGTGGTGGAAAGTCAATTGAACCCATCCGCCGCCGGCCTCCGCCTGGGTCACGACGGCCTGCATGTCGGCAACTGCCCACGTGTTGTCTACCTCGTCGGGCGCCTTGGTGAAAAAGAGGTCCGCGGTAGGAACGGGCAGCGGTTCAGCAACTTCGGTCAGCGTTGGGGCGGCTTTGCTTTTCAGATCGCCCAGGCCACGTGCGCTGTTGTAGCCGCAGTTGGCGACTTGTTGCTCGACGGCCGGAGTGGCGGAGGCGAACGGGTAGGCGAAATTCGTGACCCGGAAGCCCATAGTGGTCAGGTTGACGCGGTCATTGCATATCTGGCGTGCCACCTCGTTCGCGTCCATCTGGGCAAGGTCGGGGTGCGTGACCGTGTGCCCGGCAATTTCGTTGCCCGCCGATTGAAGTGCGAGTGCCTGGGCGGTCGTCATGTAGGGAGGCGGGCCACCATTAGGATCGGTCGCGTTGAGGTAACCGGAGGGAAGGAAGAACGTCCCAAACATTCCTTTGGAATTCAAATAGTTCGCCGCAGCCACCTGATCAGCGTTGGCGTCGTCAAATGTCAACGTGACGACAAGAGGACCCGCGGCCTGGGCCGGCCGGGTCAAAAGCGCCGCATTGAAGAGCGTCGCCAAAAGGAGCGCGGCTGCGGCCATGGCAAACGCTTTTCGGTGGTTTTTTTGAGCTTCAAAGGAGGGCCTCCGCCCAATGCGGGAGGCCACCATGCACCCGTCTTGCATCTCAAGTCCGTTCGTCGCGCCTGCAACCTGACCGGTGCGACCTTCTGTGCAGTTTTACCCTCAGCACAATTCGGGGTCGCCAGTACTCATTGTGGGCATTCATTTATTGTTAACCCGGTTGCGCGTCGATGGCTTAACAGCAAAAGGCGCTTGGCCTTTTGGCCAATGGCGCGCGCCTGATTACTTGACGCTACGAGCGGCCAATCAGGGTGTCAACACTCGTATTTAGTCACCGTCAACACTCGAGTAGTGCCTCAAATCCATCCCGGTTTCGTGCATGCCGTGCCGCGGATAGTCCACGCAAAATCCAGCCGCGGCAGGTTCAGTTGAATCCGGGGACTTCCTTGTCAATCGCCGTGCTGTTCGTGGTTATCCACAACCGCCCAAATCTACTTGGCAGGGAGTCGCAACCTCCCCTAGCCTTAACTTGGTTGAAGGTTTCCGCAGCGCCTGGGCGCATGCTGCATTGGGGGGAACATGGAAGCATTGCGCATCGTCGAGGATGAAGTGCGGGAGCTGATTCGTCGGCGCGGACTGGATCCTTCGAGTCAAGCAGTCGAAATTCACCGGCTCGTCGAGGCCGCCGTGAATGATTACGATGAGCGGGCTCTTCTGGGCCCCTTGCCTCCCTTGGGACGCTTGGACACTGCGCGCAAGTACGTGTTCGACGCCGTTGCCGGCTTCGGGCCTATCCAGCCACTTCTGGAGGATCCCACCATCGAAGAGGTCTGGCTGAACGCGCCAAACGAGGTTTACGTTGCCAGGAACGGCGAATCAGAACTTACCTCGATCAGCCTCACCGAGCAGCAGGTTCGCGACCTCGTCGAGCGGATGCTCAAGAGTTCCGGGCGGAGGCTCGACCTCTCCTCACCTTTTGTGGACGCGGCCCTGCCCGATGGCTCTCGGCTCCACGTCGTCATTCCCGACGTCACCCGCCGCCATTGGGCCGTGAATATCCGCAAATTTGTGGTCAAGGCAACCCGGCTCGAGCATCTCGTGGAGTTGGGGACGTTGACGCCCGAGTCAGCCCGGTTCCTGGGAGCCGCGGTCGCCAGTGGATTGAACATTCTCGTCTCAGGAGCCACCCAGGCCGGAAAGACCACAATGCTCAACTGCTTGGCAGCCAATATCGGCTCCCGCGAGCGGGTCATCACCGTCGAAGAGATCTTTGAACTTCGCTTCCCGCTACGCGACGTCGTTGGCCTTCAGTGTCGCCAGCCAAACCTTGAGGGGCAAGGCGAAATTCCCCTCCGCCGGCTCGTCAAAGAGGCTCTTCGTATGCGGCCGGATCGTCTCGTGGTGGGCGAGGTCCGGGAAGCCGAAAGCCTGGACATGCTGATTGCGTTGAATTCTGGCTTGCCGGGCATGTGCACCGTCCATGCAAACTCGGCCCATGACGCCGTGACCAAGATTTGCACCTTGCCGCTGCTGGCCGGCGGGAACATCTCAAGTGCGTTCGTCGTTCCAACCGTGGCCTCATGCATCGATCTCGTGGTTCATTGCAGCCGCCACGCGGACGGTCGCCGGCAAGTCACCGAGATCCTTTCGCTGGGGCGACGCGTGGAGAACGGCATCATCGAGTCGTCCAAGGTATTCACGATGCAGGACGGCCGGCTCCAAGCCACGTCGAATTCCATGCCGGCCGCCGAGAAATTCGCCCGGGCCGGATTTGACGTCGCCGCGCTCCTGGGGCACTTCTAATGGCGCCGCTGCTAGGCGTTCTCTGCGGGCTGGGTGTCTTCCTCATCTGGTGGTCGGCATGGGAACAAGACCCGCTTGCCGTCAAGGAGCCAAAACCTAAACGCCTTGAGTCCTTGTTGCTCACTGCCGGGATCGAAAAAGTGAGCGGCGGGGGATTCATCGCATCGTGCCTCGGATTGGGCCTTTTCGCCGCACTGGTGATCAACATCATGACCGCGTCGTTCTCGATCGCAGCGTGCTTCGGCTTGTTCGGTATGTGGCTTCCCTTGGCCGTTGTCAGTTGGCGGGCGCGCAAGCGGACCGCCATGCTCCGGGAGCTCTGGCCCGATGTCGTCGACCATTTGCGCTCGGCGATCCGTGCGGGGCTTTCGCTGCCCGAGGCGCTTATCCAGCTCGGAGACAAAGGTCCCGAAGAGCTGCGGGCTCTCTTCCGCGAGTTTGCCGCGGACTACCGTTCCGGCGGCCATTTCGATGCGGCGTTGAGCAAACTAAAGGAGCGTTTGGCCGATCCCGTTGCCGACCGGATCATTGAGGCGCTCAGGCTGACCCGGGACGTGGGCGGATCCGATCTGGGCCGCCTTTTGGGAACTCTTGCCGAGTTCCTTCGTGAGAGCGCGAGGACTCGCAGCGAGCTTGAGGCGCGACAATCATGGACCATCAATGGTGCTCGCCTGGCCGTTGCCGCCCCATGGATCGTCCTGATGTTGCTGGCCAGCCGGCCGGAAGCCGTTGCCGCGTATAACTCGGCGGCCGGAGCCAGCGTTCTTGGAGGCGGATTGTTGGTCTCGGCCTTCTGCTATTGGGTCATGCTGCGCATCGCCGCCCTTCCTGAAGATGAAAGGGTCCTTCGATGACTGGGCTGACTGCCTTGGCTGCATTCTGCGGACTTCTTTTGGGAGCCGGATTGTGGCTCATCTTTGTTCGCATGCCATTCATGCGGACGATTCCGTTCGTGGAGCGCATCGAGCCGCAACTCAGGTCCCAGAACCTCGAATCGCGCCTGCTCTCCGCACCCTCGGACATCGCACTGTTCGGCCCCTTGGAGCGCATCCTGCGGCCGGTTTTTCGCGACGCCCTCGGCTACCTGGCGAAGTTCAACCTGGGGACCACATCCCTCAACAAAAAGCTGGCAAAGGCCGGTTCTGGAAAGTCCGCGCTGGACTTCCGCGCGGAGCAACTGCTGTGGGCCGCCGCAGGCTTCGCCGCGGCGCTCGTCGTGGTGGTCGTGAATGCCACCGGGGGTCGGTTCAGTCCGGTGCTCGCGGTTGCTACGGTCCTGGTTTGTGCACTGGCAGGGTTTCTTTTCCGCGACTACATGCTCCGGGTGCAGATCAAACGAAGGGAAAGGCGGATGCTGGCGGAATTCCCGAGCCTTGCCGAGTTGATGGCTCTTGCGGTGGGTGCGGGGGAGAGCGCCAGCGGTGCCCTCGATCGAGTGTGTCGCACAGCCCGCGGCGAACTGGCGAAGGAGTTTGCCCTGGTGTTGGCCGCCACCCGGGCCGGCACACCCCTGATCGAAGCCCTGCACGAGTTTTCGGGACGAACCGAGCTCGGCCCGCTTGTTCGGTTCGTGGATGGAATTGTCGTTGCCGTCGAACGCGGAACTCCCTTGGCCGATGTTTTGCGGGCCCAAGCTGCGGATGTCCGCGATTCAGCCAAGCGGGAACTGATGGAAGCGGCGGGCCGCAAGGAAATCGCCATGATGGTCCCGCTGGTTTTCGGCGTCCTGCCCCTCACGGTGATCTTCGCGGTCTATCCGGGCTTGGCCGCGTTGGATCTTGGCTTCTAATGACGAATCTCAGTCAAGCCTTTTCACATCCGTCACATGGGCGTCCGCCTGAATACCAAGACAGCACGGATCACAATGGATTCCTGCATAAGGAATTGGGAAAGATGAAATGGGAAAGATGAAATGGGAAAGATGAAATGGGGAAGATGAAATGGTGAAAATGAAAAAGCTCGGACGCGAAGGCCTATCCGCTTCAGGACTCTTGCTGTGGCAGCTGTGGACACTCCCGTCGTCCAGATCAGAGCTTGGAACCAACCTGCACAAGTGTCCGGTCCCCGACGACGATCATCCGGAGCGGGGCGATGTACCAGGTTGGGTCATGATCACCCTGATGTCCGCCGCACTTGTCGCGGGCCTGCTGGCGCTGGCCGGCCCGGCACTGGAAGGACTCTTCAACCAGGCGATGAGCAAGGTCGGAAAGTAAGTCCATGCCGTTCCGCAGCCGGGTAGCGGAAGATGGCAGTGGCGTGAGGGTCGGCAGGGGCGATGAACGCGGCTCCGCCGTCGTGGATTTTGTGCTGGTCGGCGGTCTGTTGACGGTATTCTTCCTCGCTGTCATTCAACTGACCCTCATATTGCACGTGCGCAATACGCTCATTGATGCGGCCTCGTCCGGAGCCCGTTACGGCACTCTCGCCGACAGGACATCGTCCGATGCCCGTGAGCGCACAGCAGAGCTGATCGGAACGGCGCTGAACGCGGACTTTGCCCGGGACATCTCGACATCGGAGGCCAGCTTCCAGGGAATCCGCACCTTGGAGGTGACAGTCCGTGCACCATTGCCAGTTATCGGACTGATTGGTCCCGTAGCAGGGCTGGAGGTGAGGGGCCATGCTGCGACTTCGGGTTGATCCTGGCCGTGCAGCGCTCTCCCGCTTCAGGGAGGTGGTCTGCCTGCCGGCGGCGGAGGGGCCGGCGGCGGAGGGCCGCGAACCTGCCGGCCCTCCGTGTGCCCCTGAGAGGGGAAGCGCGGTGGTCGAGTTCATCCTCCTGTCCCTCCTACTCATGGTTCCCGTGGTCTATTTCATCGTCACTATTGGACAGATCCAGGGCGGTTCCTTCGCCGTCGTGGGGGCAGCGGACCAAGCCGCCAAGGTCTATGTCATGCAGAAGGACACCTCCCAAGGGCGCGTCGCCGCTGAACAGGCTGCCCTTCTGGCCCTTGCCGACTATGGCCATTCCGCGGAGCGGGCAAATGTCGACGTCGCGTGCGACCGCGGCGATTGCCTGTCCGCCGGCGCTGCTGTGACGGTGACGGTCAAGCTCACGGTGCCGTTGCCCATGCTGCCCTTTGGAGACACCCTGAATCTGGACGCCGCGAATCTGAGTGCGTCGGCTACGCAAATCGTCGGGCGGTTCCGGTGAGAGGTCTTCCCGCGAAGACGGACATCCTGCTATCCCGAAAATCAGAGGCGGAAGGCGGCCATTTGATGGTCTTGACCATCGGCTATGTCGTGGTCGCGTTATTGCTTGCAACGGTCGTTGCTGCGGCCTCGGCCATCTACATCGAACATAAGAAGCTCCTCTCCGTGGCGGACGGAGCTTCTGTGGCGGCCGCGGACAGCTATGCCCTCGGCCAAGTGGACAGCGGCGCCGAAACGCCGTCGGCCGTCCTCAACAGCGCGCGGGTAAGAGGTATTACCGAGTCATACCTCAGCCAAAACGGCGCCCATTCACGGTTCGATCAACTTGCCGTCGGCCCGGGTACCGGGAGTCCGGACAACACCACGGCCGAAGTGGTGCTCAGCGCGGTTGCCCATCCGCCTGTGGTCAGCTTTCTGCTTCCCGACGGTGTTCCGATCGAAGCCCGTTCCACTGCGCGTTCCCGGCTGACCCGCTGATTTTCAAGCGTCACACGTCCAGGCTCCGTGCCAAGGCCGTCAACGGATGGCGTACTCTGGAACAACCATGGCTCAGATTGACTTTCCCGCAGAAATCCGCGCGCTTCGCTCCACTTACCGCTCCATCGAACAGGTTTCCGATGTCGAGAAGCTCAAGGAAGAGATCGCAGAACTGAGCGAGCGGGCTGGTGAACCGAACCTCTGGGACGATCCGGCTGCCGCCCAGGTAATTACGTCCAAGTTGTCCCACCGGCAGTCGGAGCTTGAACGCTTGAACAGGCTGACGGGCCGCATCGACGATCTTGAGGTCCTTGTCGAGCTCGGCCAGGACGAGGACGACGACGCCTCCATGGTGGAGGCGGCCACGGAACTCGAATCAATCCGCAAGGCCCTCAAGGAACTTGAAGTGGTTACCCTGCTCTCGGGCGAATACGACGAACGCGAGGCCGTCGTCACGATTCGTGCGGGCGCCGGCGGTGTTGATGCGGCGGACTTCGCCGAAATGCTCATGCGCATGTACCTGCGCTGGGCAGAACGCCATGGCTACCCGACTACCGTGATGGACACCTCGTACGCCGAAGAGGCCGGCCTCAAATCGGCTACTTTCGAGGTCAAAGCGCCGTACGCTTTCGGTACCCTCAGCGTCGAAGCCGGGACGCACCGGCTTGTCCGGATCAGCCCGTTCGACAACCAGGGACGGCGACAGACGTCCTTTGCCGCCGTCGAAGTCATCCCGCTCATTGAGCAGACCGACTCGATCGACATTCCGGACAACGAGATCCGCGTCGATGTCTTCCGCTCTTCCGGCCCTGGCGGGCAGTCCGTCAACACGACGGACTCCGCAGTACGTTTGACCCATATCCCCACAGGGATTGTCGTCTCCATGCAGAACGAGAAGTCCCAGTTGCAGAACCGCGCAGCCGCGATGCGCGTGCTCCAATCAAGGCTCCTCCTCCTGAAAAAGGAGCAGGAAGATGCCGAGAAGAAGGCATTCGCAGGTGACGTGAAGGCATCGTGGGGGGACCAGATGCGTTCGTATGTGCTCAATCCGTACCAGATGGTCAAAGACTTGCGGACTGAGCACGAAGTGGGCAACACGTCTGCGGTGTTCGACGGCGACATCGACGACTTCATTGACGCAGGGATTCGCTGGCGCACAGGTAACCGCAACGCCGAGGGATAAGGCGCCCGGGCTGATTACTTGATTGGGCGACACACCGCGCCAAGCCCGCGATTCCATCGCGGAGCGTGCGTATAGTCGAAGAGCCGGCGCTCAACTTCCCCCAATGAAAGCCCGTGCGCTGGCGGTTGGACTGGTCGAACGTGGCATGTCCGGCGGGGTTCTGAAGAGTCATGATCCGATTTGAGAATGTCACCAAGGTCTACGACCCCAATGCCCGTCCGGCGCTGGATGCTGTCAACCTTGAGATTGACCGTGGAGAATTCACCTTCCTCGTCGGGGCCTCGGGTTCCGGCAAGTCGACGTTTCTACGACTCATTCTGAAGGAAGACCGGGCAACATCCGGTTCCGTCTACGTCGCGGGCCAGAACGTGGCCAACATTTCAAGCTGGCGGGTCCCCAAACTTCGCCGCGGAATCGGTGTCGTTTTCCAAGACTTCCGCCTGTTGCCGCAGAAGAATGTCTTCGCCAACGTTGCCTTCGCCATGCAGGTGATCGGAAAAAGCCGCAGCATCATCCGCGAGACGGTTCCGGAAGTGCTGAAGACTGTTGGGCTTGAAGGCAAGGAACGTCGCATGCCGCATGAGCTGTCCGGTGGTGAGCAGCAGCGCGTGGCCATCGCCCGCGCCGTCGTCAACCGTCCCGGCATCCTGCTGGCGGACGAACCCACCGGAAACCTGGACCCCATTACCTCGATGGGCATTATGGGCGTTCTCGACAAGATCAACCAGAACGGCACCACTGTGGTCATGGCGACGCACGACGACGACATTGTGAACGAGATGCGCAAGCGCGTGGTGGAGCTCCGGAACGGAGTGGTGGTCCGCGATGAGGCAAGGGCCCTCTACACCTCGATGATTCCGGTAGTGGGAGAGTCCCGGCGGATGAAGGACGCGAGCGATGCGGAAATCGACCGCGCGCAGGGGGTCCAGCAGTGAGGCTCGCTTTTATCCTGGGCGAGATCGGCAGCGGTCTGCGCCGGAACCTGTCAATGGTGATTTCCGTCGTCCTGGTGACTTTTGTCTCGCTCACCTTTGTTGGTGCGGCCGGAATGCTGCAGATGCAGATCAACCAGATGAAGGGCTACTGGTATGACAAAGTCCAGGTCGCCATCTTCCTCTGCAACGACTCCTCGACATCGACCGGATGTGCCTCGGGTGCGGTCACCAAGGAGCAGCAGGCCAATCTGGCCAGAATGCTCGATTCGCCGGCTGTCAAGCAGTACATCACCGACTACCAGTTCGAATCGCAAGCCGATGCGTTCAAGCACTTCAAGGAACAGTTCTCCAACTCTCCGATCGTTGATTCGGTAACCCAGGACCAGCTTCCTTCGTCTTTCCGAATCAACATGAAGGACCCCCAGAAGTACCAGATCATCAGCGAAACGTTCTCGTCCCAGGCCGGGGTGGAGACCGTGAGCGATCAGCGCCAGGTCCTTGAACGGATCTTTGAGTGGATGAACGGCGCCTCTGTGGCGGCAATGGTGGTGGCGGGAGTCATGATCTTCTGTGCAGTCCTGCTTATCACCACGACCATCAGGCTGTCCGCGTTCAGCCGGCGACGGGAAACAGGCATCATGCGCCTCGTTGGAGCATCGAAGACCGTCATCCAACTGCCGTTCATCCTCGAAGGCGTCATCGCCGCCGTCGTGGGTGCAGTCCTGGCCTCAGGCACATTGTGGCTGGTGGCACAGTTCTGGCTCAACGGAGACTTGTCGCGGCAGTTCCTGAACACTCCGTTTATTTCCTCGACCCAGGTACTCGTGATTGCGCCTGTCCTGATAGCGTTGGGCGGTGGCTTGGCCGGGATATCGTCGCTCCTGACCCTCCGCCGATATCTCAAGGTCTAGCCATGAAGAGCACTGATCCCGGGCGAACAGGACAGCCGATGACACGGAAGTACCAGGCTGCGCTGCAGCTGCGCAAAGTGAGCGGCCGGGCGAAGGTCGCCGGCTCTGTGCTGGCCATTGCGCTCGCCGCGAGCCTCGGCACCGCGCCCGGGGCGCACGCTGACAATCTCGATGACCAACAGGCTGCCCTCAACGCGGAATCGGCGCGTGTGCAGCAGTCGCTGGAATTCGTTGACGCCAACATCGCCAAGGCGGCCGGCGACCTCGTTGTCTACCAAGGACAGCTCCCGGGAGCGCAACAGGCACTCCTCGAAGCCCAGGGCAAGGTTGCCACAGCAGTCAAGGAGGCTGATGCCTTGGCCGCCCGCGTGGATCTGGCGCAGCAGAGTAAAGCCCAGATCACCCAGCAACTGGAAAACGACAAGCAAAAGATCACCGATACCAAGAAGCTCATCGGCCAGATCGCGGCGCAGGCGTATAAATCCGGAGGGGTTCCAACGAACGTCGCTTTGCTGTTCGGATCGAACGACGGCGGCAACCTCACGGAAACCATGGACCTCGCCAACCAAGCGATGCGCAGCCAGAACGCCGCGATGACGAAATTGACGCAGCAGAGCGCGACGAACGTGAACTCCCAGGCCCGGCTCACCGCCGTCGAACAGGAAATCCGCGATCTCAAGGCAAAGGCGGACGCCGCACTTGAGCGTGAGAAGGCAGCCCGGGATGACGCCGCTGCCAAGAAGGCGGAGGTGGACAAACTCATCTCCGACACCACTCGTCTCAACGCCCAGCTTCAAGCAGCCAAACCCGGGATCCAAGCCCAACTCCAGCAAGTGAAGGCGAACCAGGACGCCGTCGCCGCGGAAATCTCGGAACGTGACCGTAAACTGCGCGAAGCTTGGTTGGCCGAACAGCAGCGCCTCGCCGCAGCCGCGGCGGCCGCGGCCCAGGCGCAAAACCAGGCAGCCCCGCAGCCTTTTGTCCCACCGGCGAGCAACCCGCGCTCGAACTTCGGCCTGATTCACCCGGTGCCTGCGAACATCCCGATCACGTCAGGCTTCGGTTGGCGTGCGACGCCGCCTGGAACCATCGATTTCTACGGCCAGGGCGGCTATATGCACACGGGCATCGACTTCGGTGCCCCCTGCGGAACGCCGGTATACGCAGCCGCTGCAGGCACGGTGTTTTCTGCAGGTTGGGGCAACGACGGCGGTGGCAACCGTGTCAAGATATCGCACGGAGTCATCAATGGTGATTCCCTGACCACGGTTTACTACCACAACACCAGCGTGGTGGTTTCCTCCGGACAGCAAGTGAGTCAAGGTCAGCTCATTGCCTATTCAGGTACCACGGGTAACTCCACCGGTTGCCACGTGCACTTTGAAACCTGGGTTAATGGGCAGGCTGTTGACCCGATGAACCTTTTGTAGCCCACACGACAGGGATCTGCTGGCGTAGACTAGTGTGATTCTTCGACAACCAAGGAGTTCTACCGTGCCCAAGGAAAGTGGCCGTAAGGTAGTGGCCACCAATCGCAAGGCTCGGCATGACTACCACATATTGGATACCTATGAGGCCGGCATTGCCCTCATGGGAACCGAAGTAAAGTCCCTGCGTGAAGGCCATGCATCGATGGTCGACGGTTTCTGCACCTTCTACAATGACGAGTTGTGGATGGAGGGCATCCATATCCCTGAGTACAACCAGGGGAGCTGGACCAACCATGCCGCGCGCCGCCGTCGGAAGCTGTTGCTTCACCGCGAGGAACTCAACAAGATCTCCGGCAAGATCCGCGAGACCGGGCTGACCGTAGTGCCGCTCCAGCTGTACTTCCTGGATGGACGCGCCAAAGTCGAGATCGCCTTGGCTCGAGGCAAGAAAGATTACGACAAGCGGCAGACCCTGCGTGAGCAGCAGGACAAGCGCGAATCGCTACGCGAACTGCGCGAGCGCAACCGCCGTTGATTTCCCCCAGGCCGCCACGCGGGTAGGCAGCCAAGGCGTGTCCCGGAATGTTCGGGCGCCGCGATGCGTTATGATGATTAATCCGGCAGGTTTTTAGGTGGTCGTTTTCGGGCGGTCGTTGTCCTGCGGGGATTGATAACAAAATACGGGGATGATCGGTTTCGACGATGTTAGTCGCGACAGGTGAAGCGGGCCGAGGATGCAGAATTATCTCGTAAACGCTGTCTGCAAACCAATAAGTGCCAATTCTAAGCGCACTGACTTCGCTCTTGCTGCCTAAGCAGTAAGACAGTCCGTCAGCCCGAGGTTGCTATTGCCCCGGATCCTGGCGTCATTTAGATAGCCACTGCTGTTTGCCTTCGTCATCGAGGCAAGCGGGACTCTTAGATGACTGGGCCCGGATCAGCTACTTGTTCGCAGGATAGCTGGGGCCGAGAAAGTCCGACGCGAACTGCGCCCGGAGAAGCCCTGACAACACGACATCGGACGGGGGTTCAATTCCCCCCATCTCCACTTTTTGTGATGAGTCGAGACATCCTTCATGGATGAGTCGGGTCATCGGTAACACCCCGGTCTTCGGACCGGGGTGTTTTTCTTTGCCCGCGGGAGCATCAGACCACGATGGCCGGCCGTTGCCCGGGTATGTTCACCCGCACCAACTGGGGAGGAAACCGGGAACGCTTTTCACGACAGTGCCCGATTTCAAGTCCACGAGGTCTGTCCGCATGGGAGTCGGTTCGGGGCGGACCGGGTATTGGTCGCCCGCATATTGGGGTGCCGCTGTTTCGACGGCGAGGTAGTCGCTGGCCGGTGAGACGCAGGTGTCCAGGATGCGCGACCAGGCAGCGTCAGGCCGGTAGAGCACGCGCGATCCGTTCCGGTCGGTGAGATTGACCAATGAGGTCTCCTTTCCGGCGTCGAACTTTCTCACCACCTGCGCAAACTGCCCCGAACCGTCGAGGACCACGGGCTGGCCCACGGTGGTCGTGGCGCTTTGGTTGTTCTCCGGGGCGGCGCCTCCCGCGAGGGTCGCCGGCGTGAGCGCACCGTTGGAGAGATTGATGGTCGAATACCGTGGCGGGTCGACGCCCACCCTCAGCCCCGGGTCGCTCACCGCAAGCTCGTTCGTCCCGGGGAATCCGAGGATTCCGGCATGCGTGCCCAAAGGGGACACCTTGCCGGAGTCGAGCGGATCGATGAGGAAGATGGATTGGTCGTCTGCCTGCGCCACCAAGGTGGCGGCGCCGGGAACAAAGCGCCAGTCCGTCGCAGTGACCGGACCGTGGATGCCCTGGACAGCCCACGGAGCGGACGACGGTTTGTCGACGTCGTAGACAAAGAGCGTTTTCCAGTACTGGCCAGTGGCAGAAGAAGCGGTGAACGTGAAGCCTATGAGGTGATTGGATCCTGCCGCGTGAAGGTTGGCCACCGTCCCGAGGCTTGGCAAAGGAACGAGCGACGGTGGGCCGCCGGTGAGCGGGACCATCTCAAGTGAGCTGGTGTTGTCATCGTTGACGGTGACGACGGCGAGGGCGGACGGCAGGGCAGCATACTCCTGGATGCGGGGGGCACTGAGAATGACGGTGCCCTGATCGCTTCCGGAGAGGCTTGAGCCGAGGATGGTGTCCGGCTTCTTCAGGCCTGAGTTGTCTTTGCCGGTGTCCCTCTGGAGGGTGTACAGCGAGAAGGCGGCCGGAGTGGCCGAGCGGGCCAGGGCCGAAGTGGAATGGGGGTGCGGTAGCTTCGAAAGGTTTGCTACGGTCAACCCGCCGGCAAGGACGGCAAGGATCGCGATGGCGCCGTAGAGGCGCCGGGCAAAACGGCGTCCGGCCAGTAGCTCTGCTGCGGCAGCAATGGCCGCGGCCCGCTTGGCTGAGACGGGACGGCGCTTAGTAGACATAGGGCTGTGCCGGCTGGGTGGTGGGCTTGATGGAGTCCGGTATCAGAACAATTGACTCACGACTGGCCGCATTGGGGTTGGCGCGAAAGCTGCTGGTGACCGTGACCCAGCTGTCGGTTTTGTACTCGTTCTGCCAGCCGGGGTGATAGACGGGAACGCCGATCGGCTGGGCGTCAACGGCGCAGCAGGTCACCACGAAACGGGTCACGAAGAAGACGTTTGGATCTGTCTTGTCCGCGCTGATGAACCCGGTCACGGTGGCGGTCTTGTCGGCAAAAAAGTCCTGCCCCGCGCCGGAGCGGAGCAACGATGCCCAGTCCCTCACCGTGAAAGCGGAGTAGTCTCCCTTGCCGGGCAGTGCGGGTGCTTTCAGTGTCAGGGCGGATGCCGAACCGTTGAGGTCCCGTTGCGCGACGGTGGCAGTCGTAAGGGTCGACGGCGGCAGGATGAGTAAGGCGACGACTGCGGCGATGATGGTCAGCACGCTTCCGACCGGCCACAGCCAGCCCCATCGCGAACCGGGCTCATCGGTGTGCTCGTGCCCGTCTTGGGTGCCGGGAGCAAAGGCGAAGGCCGCGAGGGCAAGTACTCCTGCGATCACGGCCATGATGACCGTGAACACGAAATACCGCGGATGGATATACAAGGCAAGCTGCCCTGACACGCCCAGCCAGATCGTTGCGATGAGGCCGATCAGGCTGAGGACCACGCCCTGCCACCGGCCCACGAGCCGCCTAATGACCATAGTTGACCGCCAATCCGAGGACCGCCGCGCAAAGTGCCACCAGCAGGCTGAGCTGAAGGAGGGTTTTCGCGGTGAACGTGGTGCGCATCAGGGCGAGCATTTTCACATCGATCATGGGCCCGAAGACGAGGAAAGCCACAATGCCCCCCGGCATGAAGGTTGCTCCGAAAGACAGGATAAAGAAGGCATCCACGTTTGAGCAGATCGCAACGACGAAAGCCAACACCATCAATGCCAAGACAGACCAGACCGGGTTGCTACCCAAAGCGACCAGCACTTCGCGGGAAACGGCAACTTGGATCAGCCCCGCCATGCCTGCACCAACAAACAGTGCAGGCATCATTGCGCGTGTCTCCTGGGCGAACATCTGCACGCTGCGCCTGATCCTTCCGGTAGAGCCGGCGTGGTGGTCTGCTATTGAACATGTCTCCTGGAACCGGGCGGTCAGCAGCTCACCTGGCCGCGGATGCCGGCTGTAGATCCAACCGACAAGGTTGGCGATGAAGAAGCCGCCCAGGACACGGGAGGCCAGGATGCCGTTGTCCCAACCAAACGCCTGCGCGGTGGTGACGATGGTGACGGGGTTCAGGATGGGTGCCGCGAACAGGAAAGTCATCGATTCCGCAACCGTCAGGCCGTTGACCACCAGACCCCGGGCAAGCGGAACATTGCCGCATTCGCAAACAGGCAGCAGCATTCCCAAAAGCGACAGGACGAGCCTCCGCAGCACCGGGTTCCGCGGCAGGCGGCGGAGCAGCATGCCCTCCGGCAGCCAGACCTGGACAGCGATCGAGAGGACGATCCCGAGGAAAACGAACGGCAGGGACTCGACGACGACGCTGATCGACAGTGTGGCGAAGTCGCGGGCAGCGTTGGGTAGAGCAAAGACCTCCGGCGTTGATGGTGCCAGCACCCGGACGGCCGCGAACAGTGCAATGAGGGCGAGCCCGACGATGAGACCGGCGGCAGACTTCGACGCGAAAGCACGTGACGGGCTTCCGTGCTCGCGTCCCGGCTGTTCGCGTTTGTCGACTGCAGGCAGCGTCACAGTCACTCCTTACTCCTCGGACCCGGTCGGGGACACCGGAAGGGGCTGCGAAAACCGACTGTACACGCCGCTCACGTTCGCGACTAGCCTGTCAGCCCTGCCGGTTTCCGAACCGGGCAGAGCTCCGCTACTCGCTGCGCGGGAGACCCGGACGAAACCGAGTGGCGTGTCCGAAAGACAGGTAGCCGACACTCAAGTCGCTGTGTGGGAACGACAGTATTTTGGGGAGGGTCGATCACTTGTGGGTGTGGGTGGCCGGCAGTGAGAATGCCCGTTCCGGTTTCGTTCGGGCCATATCCGGGCAGGACATGGGGGACGAACCGCATTTGTGAAACGAGTTCGGTCCTATGAAACGATCAAGGCAGAATGACGCGCCAGTCCAAAATACTTCTGTGGGGGCAGACCGGTGGACGGTTGCCTCAGTGCCCGAGCGGGGCCAGCCGTGGAAAATACTCGAGTGGTGGAAAATTCTCAAGTCCCGTGGCACCGCAGCCACGGCCATCGGCACAGTGGTGCTTGTCCTTGCGACATTCTTCAACGCGGTCCTGCTGGCGCCGGCAGCCCAGGCGGCAAGCCTCGTCACTGTGACCCTTACTTTTGATGACGCCCACGTGGATCAGATGGCAGCCGCTGCCTACATGAATTCGAAGGGCCTTCACGGAACATTCTTCACTCCGTCAGGCTTCCTGAACTCTGACTCCCTGCACATGACGACTGCTCAGGCACTCGCGCTTCAGGCAGCGGGTAACGAGATCGGGGGGCACACGGTGACCCACCCCGACCTCGCCCAGGCTGACGCGGGTGAGGTTACCCGTCAGGTTTGCGATGACCGCACAAACCTGACGAACATGGGGTTGCGCGTAACGAACTTTGCGTACCCCTATGCCTCGTCCACCCCGGCCATAGAGACGATTGTCCAAAGTTGCGGCTACAACAGCGCCCGTGGATTGGGTGACATTGCAAGCCAGATCCCCGCATCGGCCGGCATGCCGCTCTCCGAAACCATGCCGCCAGCCGACCCATATCTGACGAAGGCACCGGACCAGATCGACAGCACGTGGACACTTCAGAACCTGAAGGACCTGACCCTCAAAGCCGAGCCCGGCGGCGGGTGGATGCAATACACCTTCCACCACATCAACATCGCGAACAATCCGCTCAACGTGAGCACCGCAAACTTCAATGCCCTCATTGACTTCCTGGTGGCCGAGCAGGCCGCAGGCCGGATCATTGTCAAGACCGTCGACCAAGTGATCGGCGGCACTGTCAAGACCAACCCGGCCGGGCCGCCGCCGCCGGCGCCCATCACCTCCGGAAATCTTCTCCGCAATCCCGGTTTTGAGACCGCCGGCCCCGTCGCCGGAGGGGCGCCTTCGTGCTGGGTTCCGGGAGGCTACGGCAACAACACCTACACCTACAGCACGGTAACCGGGGCCCACACCGGGACTGCCGCCGAACAACTGGTCATGACCACCTACCTGGACGGTGATGCCAAAATATTGCCACCGCTTGATACGGGCCAATGCACCCCGACCGTGACGCCGGGCAAGAAATACACGATGTCGGCCTGGTACAACTCGACGGCGAATACCCAATTCGAGCTCTACTACAGGCTGGGTCAGGGCAACTGGCAGTATTGGACGTCGAGTCCGCTCTATCCTGCCTCCGCGGCCTACACCCAGGTCACCTATACCTCTCCACCCGTGCCTGCCGGCGCCACCGCCATGACCATGGCACTGACCCTTACCAGCCTGGGAACACTGGTTACCGATGACTACAGCCTGACGGAAGCAGTATTGCCGCCCGGCGCGTTCGAGCCGTTGACCCCGATGCGCTTGCTCGACACGAGGACCAGCAGCGGCCCGGTGGCTCCCGACGGGACCGTCTCATTCCAGGTCGCTGGAGTGAACGGAATACCGGCAAGCATCGCCGCGGTGACGTTCAACCTGACGGTCGCGAACTCAACCTCATTCGGGTTCGTCACGGCCTACGCCTCCGGCACCGTGAGACCTAACGCATCGAACCTGAATTATGACACGGGACAAATTATCCCGAATAGCGTCACGGTTCCGGTCGGGGCCGACGGCAAGGTCACGCTGTACAACCGGTCCAGCGGCACGGCACAACTGATAGCAGACGTTTCCGGGTACTACGTCGCAGGAACAGCGGCCGCCGCGGGCGCATTCCAGCCGATCGCGCCAACCAGGTTCCTTGATACCAGGAACACCCCAACGCCCGTGGCTCCGAACGGCACCGTTTCGGTCCAGGTTGGGGGAGTGAGCGGAGTCCCGGCAAACGTGTCGGCCGTGACCTTCAACCTGACGGTCGCGAACTCGACGTCATTCGGGTTTGTTGCCGCCTATGCCTCGGGAACCCTGAGGCCAAATGCATCCAACCTGAACTACGCCACCGGGCAAATCGTCCCGAACAGGGTGACGGTCCCGGTCGGAGCGGACGGCAAGGTCATACTGTACAACCAGTCCAGTGGCACTGCGCAATTGATCGTCGACGTCTCGGGATATTACCTGTCGGGCGTAGCAACGCTCCCGGGTACGTTCGAGCCGATCGCCCCAACGAGGTTCCTTGATACAAGGAACGCCACGGCGGTGGCAGGGGACGGAACAATCTCCTTCCAGGTGGGTGGCGTGGGCGGAGTCCCAGCTACTGCCGCTGCGACGATTTTCAACCTTACGGTGGCCAACTCGACGTCCTTCGGTTTTGTCACGGCCTATCCCTCCGGGGCGGCACTCCCGAACGCGTCGAATCTGAACTACGCCACCGGCCAGATTGTCCCCAACAGCGTCACCATTCCAATTGGACCGGATGGCAAGGTCAATCTGTACAACCGCTCCGGCGGCACCGCCCAACTCATTGCGGATGTCTCGGGTTACTTCCTCTAACCACGGCGCACGAACAAACCGTCTCACTGAAAACACCCCGGTCTTCGGACCGGGGTGTTTTTCTTTGACGTTGTGCTTCTTTGCCTCGGATCGTGATCCCGCCGAAGATTCGACGTTCCATTCCCGGGTGATCTTAATGATTCGGACTTCGGGCCGCGGGCTCGTCATCCGAGTTCTCGACGTTGTCCGTTGAACTTCCAGGTTCCCCGTTGCGATGTTTGGCAGTGCTCTTGCGATCAACCAGCCTCAGTCGCCGGTGTCCAAAGACCATCACAACGGCTACCACTGCGGCTCCGATGAGGACCATCACGACCCAAATCCATTGTTGCCCGTCCACGTTCGCCCCAATCTCAGCCCGTCGGCTGCGTCCCGCTTTGTACTACGAAAGGCCGTTGCCCTGCCTGCCTAGGCCGGAAGGCGGGCCCGCTGAGGAGTCAGTCTTTCTCCTGATGGTTTGCGTAGGCGATGCACCGACCCCGGTTTTTGAACTGTGGGTAGTCCACTCAGCAAGCCCCCTTGCCTTATTGGCTGCGACCCCTCGCCGGTCTGAGCCCAGTCGTTGCAATCCGCCCATCTGTTGTCGCATGGACGCTGACCGACACCATAGGACTGCGGGCGGTTGCCGTCTTGAGTGGTCCCTACTTGTTTTCGGGGATTCGTACGCGACCGCTGTTGCGGTCCGTCGAGTGTGGTTGTTAACCAGTTCAAAGAAGGTAACGACGGCGGCACTCACCGTGTCGGCGTGCAGTGGCAGAGTTCACCCACGGCGTAGGACGGAACGGACTAACCGAAGCAGCGTATTCGTTGATATAGACACCACCGGTTACAGGAGGTGCACGATGAGTACGTTGCCGGAACAAGTTTTTCCCGAGGACATCCCTGACGCCCCGTCAGATGACGAAGCCTTGGACGCCTACTCGCGGACAGTGATGCACGTCGCAGAGACGGTCACGCCGCATGTTGCAGCTTTGGAGATGAGCAGCGCCCGCAGGAACGGCCAAGTCAGGATTGGAAGCGGATCGGCTGTCGTGTTCACGGGGGACGGCTACATGCTGACCAACGCCCACGTGGTCTCGGGTCTCCGCTCCGGGCGGGCAATCTTCGCTGACGGAACCCACACCGACGTCGAACTCGTCGGTGCGGATCCTTTGTCTGATCTCGCCATTGTCCGCGGGCGCCACACGCCGCCGCCGGCCATCCTGGGCAACGCGGAGTCGCTGCACGTAGGCCAATTGGTGATCGCCGTGGGCAACCCGCTGGGGCTGGCAGGATCAGTGACCGCAGGCGTCGTCAGCGGGCTCGGGCGCTCCATCCCGGTCAGGTCCGGACGGCACAGCAGGGTCATCGAGGACGTCATCCAGACCGACGCTGCGTTGAATCCGGGCAATTCCGGGGGAGCCTTGGCCGACACCCAGGGGCGGATCGTGGGAATCAACACTGCCGTGGCCGGCCTGGGCCTCGGACTTGCAGTGCCCATCAACACCACCACTCAGCGGATCATCGCCGCCCTGCTGAGGGACGGCCGGGTCCGCCGGGCATACCTCGGCTTGGTGAGCACCCCCATTCCTTTGGATGCGAGTGCGGTGATCCGGACTGGCCAGAAGGAGGCGCTGCGGGTGGTGGAAGTCATTGCAGGATCTCCGGCCGAGCGGGCAGGACTGCTCGCGGGCGACCTGGTCCTCAGTGCACAGTCGCGGGCGGTATCCAGCGCCGAGAGCCTTCAAAAGCTCTTGTTCTCGCAGGCCATCGGGGAACCGTTCCTGCTGACGGTCCTGCGCGACGGCAAAGTCGACGCGATTGTCGCAGTTCCCAGTGAAATGACTGACGCGGATTCATGAGGAGCCGCGGACCTGATGGAGCCAGTCCGCGAAAAAGCCGGAGCCAAGCTGGCTCCGGCTTTTTCGCTACTTCTTCCGCATCCTCAAATGGGCCACCGGATCCACTGCGGCGTCGGATTCGTGCTTGGCACGCTTCACTGCCCGTTTCTCCTTGATGGACTTGATGCTCTTCTTCGTCTCGTGCTGGTGAGGCGCTTTGTCAGGCATGTCATGCTCCCTAACTACGGATCTTCCCTGCAGATCCTGCAAAGAGGGTCCTGAAAGGCCCTCTCCTTGTAAGCTACGCCTGTTTCACCCGAAATCAACCGACAGCCGGACGGCCTAGTGGCCAGCCTTCGGAGCCGGGACGTCCACGACGCCCACGAACCGGGAGCCGATTCCTTCGTACTCGCTGCGGACTTCGCCGGGCAGGATTCCGGGAACCTCGCTGTTCCGGTGGTGGCCACAGAAGACGTAGGTGAACTCCGGCCACCATTTCTTGGGACGCGCGGCCTCTGTGTAGCCGCACACGACGCAGCTCAAGTGGACCCAGACAGGGCGCTTGCCGGTGCGGTTGGCGCGGGATTGGACGAGCCACTGGGGCGGATTGTCTTGCAGTTCGTTCAGCTCGGCTTGTGAAAGCCTGGAGGGGATGCCGTGGCGTTGGGCCATTTCCATCGAAATATCAAGGGCCAGTGCGGCGTCACGTCTGCTAATCACCATTCAACGATACGGGACTTTCGCCGCGGCAGGATCGGGCAGGAATCCGGACGGGAGCTGACAAGCAGGCGTAGGCTGTGCTCATGACCGACGCAGCGGCCCTGCAGCCAAGCACCCCGCTTCAAAAGCGGGTCCTTGTTGTGGCTATTGTGGCTTCCTTCATCGCCATTTTGGATGGCTTCGTGGTGAACCTCGCGCTCCCGGCGATTGGCCGCGAGCTGGGTGGTGGGCTTGTCATCCAGCAATGGGTGGTGGATGCCTACTTGTTGACCTTGGGCGCGCTGATCCTGGTCGCGGGATCCCTGTCCGACCACTTCGGCCGTGCACGCATCCTGGAATGGGGACTCGCCGGCTTCACCCTCACCTCCGTCACCTGCGGCCTCGCCTGGAACGGCGAGGTGCTGGTGGTATCGCGCGCCCTCCAGGGGATCGCCGGTGCCCTGCTTGTCCCGAGTTCGCTTGCCATGATCGTCACGTTCTTTTCCGGTCCCGCGCAGTCCAAGGCAATCGGCCAATGGTCCGGTTGGACCAGCGCGGCCGCCATCGTCGCGCCGCTGATCGGCGGCGCATCGGTCGATCTGCTGTCCTGGCGCGTCATCTTCTTCATCAATGTGATTCCGGCCGTCGCCGTCTGGCCGATCCTCGCCGGGCTGCGGAAGTCCGATGCCGCCACGGACACGAGCAAGAAGATCGACTACCTCGGCGCGTTCCTTGCCATGGTGGGACTCGGTGGCCCTGTCTACGCCTTCATCGAACAAGGGCGCATGGGCTGGGGCAACATGGTGGTCTGGATGCCGCTCGCCCTCGGAGCCGTCGGCCTGGTCCTCTTCCTGGTCCACGAGGCCAGGACCCCTGAACCGATGCTGCCCCTGAGGCTCTTCGGCATCCGAAATTTCGGCTGGGGAAACATTGCCACGCTCGCCATTTACGGCGCCCTGTCATTGGGCTTCTTCGCAGTGGGCATCTACTTGCAGCAGGTGGGAGGGATGAAGGCCACCACGGCGGGCATCGCGTTGCTCCCCGCGACGGTCCTCCTGATGCTCACGGCCTCATTCTTCGGCGGGCTGGCCGGCAAATACGGTCCGCGGTGGTTCATGACGGCCGGACCATTCATTTGCGGAATCGGTTTCCTCATGACCTTGGCCGTCCAGGAGCCCTTGAACTACTGGACGCAAGTGCTGCCCGGGCAGATCGTCTTCGGGATCGGCCTGAGCACCTTGGTGGCGCCCCTCACCGCGGCCATCCTCGGCGCGGTACCCACGGAAGAGGCAGGGATCGGTTCCGCAGTGAACAACGCTGTTGCCCGTATCGCAGGCCTGATCTGCATCGCGTTTGCCGGGCTCATCATCGGCCCGGTCTTCAGCCGCCAAGGCCTCATGAACGCCGTCGTGGTCACGGCCGTGCTGTTCTTCCTCGGGGCGGTGGCATCCGCCGTCGGGATCCGGAACCCGGTGCTGGGCGCTGCTGTAGTGGACTCTCCCGAAGGTCAAGCGCCCGACGACGGCGGGACGGCTGCCCAGCGCGCCTGAACAGCGCCTTCCACAACACAGCTTCGTTAGTGTTCAGCGAGGACGCAGCCGTCGTGTTCGACGTCGGTGGCCACCCAGAGCGCCGAGGCGACCTCATCCGCGAGATCATAGTCGCGGCTGCCCGGACCCTTTCCGATCCGGACCACCAGGGCACCACCGAACGGCTTGCGGCCAATCACCTGGATGCTGGCGTCGAGGTCGATTTCCTCTGCGGACAAGTACCGCAGCAACTCCGGGTTTTCGTCGCTGATCCGCGTGATCTTGCCGGAATGGCCGTCGTCGAGCTCGATCATGCGGTGCGCATGCGGCAGGCTCACCGAACCGTCCGCGGCAGGGATGGGGTCCCCATGGGGATCGCGTCCGGGGTTGCCCAGCTTGGTGGCCATGCGATCGATGAAGGTGTCCGAAACGGCGTGTTCGAGCATCTCGGCCTCGTCATGGACTTCGTCCCAGCTGTAGCCCAACTCCCTCACGAGGTAGGTCTCGATCAGGCGGTGGCGGCGGACCATGCCCAGGGCAAGCTGCATTCCCTGGGGGGTCAAGGAAATGGCGCTGTAGGGCTGGTGGTCCACCAGCCCTTGGTCCTTGAGCTTGCGGACCATCTCCGAGACGGAGGAATTGGCGACGCCGAGCCGTTGCGCGAGCTGTGAGGACGTGATGGGTTTGTCCTGCCACTCCGTGAAGGAGTAGATGACCTTGACGTAGTCCTCGATCGAGGAGGAGGGCGCACTGGTCTTCACGGTTCCAAGCCTATCGTGAACAGGCCGCATCAGGCTTTGCGCGCCCGCCAGCTCTGCGTGAGATAGGGCAAGGGGATGACCTCGCCCTCGGCATGGCCCAGATGCTCGAAAAGGTACCACTCGAGATTGCCCGTCACCTTGGCCCGGGTGGTCTCATTCGCCCTCAGGTAGTAACTGCGCGACTTCACGAGTTCGAGGATATCCGCCGGAGTCACGGGATCCTCCCAACGCGTCACATGGCTTTCGAGGCCCGTGAACTCCCGGCCCACCACAGGCCGGAAGTCCGGTTTGTGGACATCGCCGGCATGCATGATGCGAGACAAACGATGGACCCAGAGCACCGACGTGTCCAGCTGGTTCCAGATCAAGCCGATCACACCCTGGGGCCGAAGGATCCGGGCGATCTCGGTGCTGGCGGCGAGGGGATCGCACCAGTGCCATGCCTGGGCAACGCTGACGACGTCGAATGCTGAGTCCGCGAGTCCAGTTGCCTCGGCCGTGCCCTCCAGGGCGATCACTTGTGGATACGTTTTGCGCAGTTGCGTGAGCATGTCCGTGGAGGGGTCCACTGCGGACACCGCCAGCCCGCGCTCGACGAGGAGCGCTGTGAACTTTCCGGTGCCCGCGCCGATGTCTGCCGCGTCCCGCGCGCCTTCCGGCAGCAGCCAGTCAGCTGAATCCGCGGGGTATCCGGGCCGGACACGGTCATAGTGCTCTCCGCCGTCCTGGAAACTCTGACCGAGTTCAAGGCGCCGTTCCTCATAGAGCTTGGGGCCGGCTGACGTGCCTTTGGGTCGCGGGGCCACGCGGAAACTCCTTCGTAGGACAGGAAAAAATACCCTACGAATCTACCGCAATCAGTCGGTGCTGCACGGAGCTGCGCCCGCGGTCCCGGGAGTGTTGGGAGCCCATTCCGGGTAGCTGCGGTGATCGTTCGCGGGCACCCAACGGCCGGCGTCCACCACGTAGTCCCAACCGAGGCCATTGCTCTTGAGCGCCTGGATGCCCGCGATGAGCCGAGTGGCGTCTTCCAAACGCGATCCTACGCCGAAACTGGCCCGGAGGGATCCGGAGGGAAGACCGAGGCGCTTGAGCAGCGGGTGGGCGCAAAAGCGCCCGTCGCGCAGGCCAATGCCGTGCTCGGCCGCAAGATAGGCCGCCACAAGTCCGGCGTCGTAGCCCTGGAGCGAGAAGTTCACGACGCCGATGGTGTCCTCGGGATCGGTGTCGCTGAAGATCTGGTGCACGGTCACGCCGTCGATTTCCTTGAGGCCTTCGACCAGGTGCGAGCGGATGGCGGCCTCGTGGGCGTGCCATTCGTCGTGGTCGAGGCTGGCGATGACTTGTGTGGCCCGGGCGAGGGTGGCCGCACCGAGAACGTTCGGCGAGCCGCCTTCGTGCCTGGCCGGTCCCGTGGCCCAGCTGACGGAATCGAGGCGTGCCTCCCGGACGGCGCCGCCTCCTGCCAGGTGCGGCGTGCCGGCGTCGAGCCAGTCGGGACGGCCCACCAGGACTCCCGCGCCGAACGGGGCATAAAGCTTGTGCCCCGAGAAAACCAAGTAGTCGACATCCGCGGCGGCGATGTTGATGCGGCGATGCGGGGCAAGTTGCGCCGCGTCCACCACAATCCGCGCCCCGAATTCGTGGGCCAAGGCAGCTAGTTCCTTGATGGGCAGGATTTCGCCGGTCACATTCGACGCGCCGGTGACAGCCAGGAGGCTGACGCCACCATGGGAGAGGGCTGTGCGGACATTGGCTACGGTCTCCGACAAGGTTTCCGCGGCAACAATGCTTCGGTGGGGGACGCCTTGCCACGGCAGCAGGTTTGCGTGGTGCTCGATGTCCAGGTAAAGGACTTCGTCGGTGTGCTTGCCGTCTGTGACCGGCAGGCAGCCGGCCAGGAGATTGAGGGAATCGGTGGTGTTGCGCGTGAAAATGACGGAATCGTCCGGCCGTCCGCCAACAAAGTCACGGACGATGTTGCGGGCGTTTTCGTAGACGGAGGTGCTGATTTGGGAGGCGTAGCCTGCGCCGCGGTGCACACTCGCGTAGTACGGCAGGATCTCGTTGAGGTACGCGGAAACAACCGTCAGGGCAGGTGCGGATGCGCCGTAGTCAAGGTTGGCGTAGCGGATGTGGCCGCCCTGGATCAGGGGTGCCTGCAACTCCGCGCCGGTGACCGCGGCCAGCGGGCGGGATGCCCGAGGCAGCTGCTGTGCGGTTTCGTGGTGCTGCGAAAGAGCCGTAGAAGTAATTGTGGCTGTGCTCATGGGACCTCACTCAAGAGGGACCCCTGCGTGCAGGGGGTCCGCGCTTGCCGCATCCGTTCCGGACCGGCCGGGTCGTCACCCGGGGCACCCCGCCGCGATGGAGGGTTGCCGGCCAGCAAACCGGGGTTTCGCGCTGGCACTCGTGACCTGTAAAGAGAGTAGGACACCGGCGAGGCGGGTTCCAATGTGACCGCGATTGTTAAGCGGATTGTTACACCGCCCGAAAAATGTGCCTTCAGCCGAAGAAAAAGCAGCGGACGCCCCTAAAAGGGGGCGTCCGCCGTCGTTTATTCAGTGAACAGGAGGGGCTACAGAAGGTCGTCGAGTTCGGGGTTGAGCCTCTTGAGGACCTCGGAATGGAGGATCGAGTTCGTGGCGACGGCGTTTCCGCCGAAGGGGCCGTCCGCGCCATCCAGGGATGTGAAGCGTCCGCCGGCCTCGGTGACGATCGGCACCAAGGCGGCCATGTCGTAGACCTGGAGTTCCGGTTCGGCGGCGATGTCCACGGCGCCCTCGGCAACGAGACAGTAGGACCAGAAATCGCCGTACGCACGGCTGCGCCAGACATCGTTCTCGAGGCCCAGGAAGTTGTCCAGCTTCCCGTGCTGCTTCCACTCGGAAAGCTCGGAGTAGGAAAGCGAGGCGTCTTCGAGCCGGGACACGTTGGAAACTTTCAACCGGGTGGCGGCGGCCAGCGACCGGCCCATGTAGGCGCCGGAGCCCTTGGCCGCCCACCAACGCTTGCCGAGCGCCGGAGCGCTCACGAGCCCCACTACTACTTCGCCCTCGTCCACGAGGGCGATGAGCGTAGCCCAGACGGGTACGCCGCGCACGAAGTTCTTGGTCCCATCGATGGGATCGATGATCCAACGCCTGGAGCCGTGGCCCGTGCTGCCGAATTCTTCGCCGAGGACGGCGTCGCGGGGCCGGGAGCGGGAGAGCTGCCCACGGATTGCTTCCTCGGCGGCTTTGTCGGCATCGGTGACTGGGCTCAGGTCGGGTTTGGTCTCCACCTGGAGGTCCAGCGCCTTGAACCGCTCCATTGTCAGGGAATCGACGGAATCGGCCAGCACATGGGCCAGCCGTAGGTCGTCGTTGTAGCTCGAATCGGGTTGGGTCATGGTTCCAAACTACCGTCTATTCGCCGGTGAGCCGGGGAGGTAGGACGGCATGCGCTGAGTTAGTTGACCGTACCCAGTTCCTTGGCCTCTTGGGCTTCCATGCGCGGGTCCGCACCAAGGAGCCTGCGGAGCGATGCAAGGCGGGCGGGGCCGGCCTCGCCCGCGTGGCCTTCGGCGACCCAGGAATCCAGCCCGCATCGAACGGCGGAGGCATCGTGCTTGCAACCACGCTCGCACCTTTCCGTCCCCGGCTCCAGGTCCGGGAAGGCGTGCAGGATGCGGTCCGGGTTCACGTGGGCGAGGCCGAAAGAACGGATGCCGGGCGTATCGATGATCCAGCTTCCGCCAGGGGCGTCGCTGAGCTTCAGTGCGAGGGCAGAGGACGAGGTGTGGCGTCCGCGCCCCGTCACGGCGTTGACCCCGCCTGTGGCGCGCTCGGCCCCGGTGAGGGCGTTCACCATAGTGGACTTCCCGACGCCTGAATGGCCCAGGAGGACGGTGACCTTGCCGTCGAGGTAGTCCCGCAACTGGCCGACGGCGTCACTGTCGAGGCGGGCGGACAGGCCGTCGTCGGAGCGGGCGTCGATTCCGGAGGCGCCTGCGTCGGCCGTCCGGCTGATGATGATGGGGAAACCGAGGCTCACATAGTTGGCGAGTAGTTCCGTCGGATCCTTGACATCTGCCTTGGTGACGAGCAGCAGCGGCTCGATTCCGGCGTCGTACGCTGCCACCAAGGCGCGGTCGATGAATCCGGTGCGTGGTTCCGGATTGGCTGCCGCAACCACCACCACGAGCTGGTCGGCGTTGGCGACGACGGCCCGCTCGATCGGATCCGTGTCATCGGCACTTCGCCGCAGGAGGGTCTTTCGCTCCTCGACGCGCACGAGGCGGGCGAGGGTGTCCGGTGCTCCGGACACATCGCCGACGAGCGCTACGAAGTCTCCGGGAACCACAGGGGAGCGACGGAGCTCCCGGGCGCGGGCCGCGATGACGATGCGCTCGTTGTCCGAGCTTTCGCCCACGATCGCGGTGTAGCGCCCGCGGTCGACTGTGATGATACGCCCGATCACGGCGTCGTCGTGGCTGGGGCGGTCCTTCGTACGGGGTCGTGTGCCCTTCTTGTTGGGGCGGATCCGGACATCGGACTCATCCCAGGAGCGTGCGTCGCGAGCCATCGTCAGTTGCTTGTCTCCATTGAAACGGTGTCCGCGGCAGCTGCGCCGGCAGTGAGCATCGACGCCCAGATGTGCGGGAATTCCGGCATGGTCTTTGACGTCGTTGCGATGTCTTCAACCTGGACACCCTCGACGGCGAGCCCCAGGATGGCGCCCGCAGTAGCCATGCGGTGGTCGGCGTAGCTGTGCACGACGCCGGCGTGCAGCGCTGCGGGCCGGATCACCAGGCCGTCGCTGGTTTCCTCGGCGTCGCCGCCGAGCCGGTTGATCTCGGCGACCAGCGCGGCCAGCCTGTCCGTTTCGTGTCCCCGCAAATGCGCGATGCCGGTGAGCCTGGAAGGACCGGTTGCCAGGGCGCATAATGCCGCTACGGTAGGAGCGAGTTCGCTGGTTTCGTCGAAGTCCGCTCCCAGGATTTCCGGTCCGCCGGTGACCGTCAGTGTGCCGTTGTCCAGCGTGACGGTTGCACCCATGGTGGCGAGGATGTCCCGCCAAAGGTCCCCGACTTGCGTGGTGTTGGCCGGCCAGTTGGGGATGCGGATGGTTCCCTTCGTGGCCAACGCCGCGGCGAGGAAGGGACCCGCGTTGGAAAGGTCCTGCTCGATCCTCTCGTCGAACGCCTGAATGGTGCCGGGGGCGACCCGCCAATGGTTCGGCACGGAGTCATCCACCTGCACTCCGACGCCGCGCAGGACCGAGACGGTCATGTTGATGTGGTCGAGGCTCGGCACGGGCTTGCCGACATGCTCGAGGTGAAGGCCCTCATCGAACCGGGCGCCGACCAGCAACAGGGCGGAGACGAACTGCGACGAAGCGCTTGCGTCGATCACCAAGTGGCCGCCGCGGACAGAGCCTGTGCCGGAAACCTTGAACGGGAGGGAGTTCGCTGTATGCCCGTCGAGGCCGCTGACTTCCACTCCGAGTGTCCGGAGGGCTTCGATGATGGTGCCCATGGGACGAAGCCGCGCGTGGGGGTCGCCGTCGAACACCGAAGCGCCGTTGCGGAGGGCCGCGAGCGGCGGCACAAAGCGCATGACCGTGCCGGCCAGGCCACAGTCGATGGCGGTCTCCGACGCCGTGGCCGCGGGATCGATGGGGGTGACTTCAAGGTCCGGGCCGTAGTGTCCATCGCCGGGAACTTCGGTGATGGTGGCGCCAAGCTGGCGCAAGGCCTCGACCATCAAGGCGGAATCCCGCGAATGCAAGGGTGCCCGCAGCCTGCTTGGGCCGTTGGCCAAGGCCGCCAGGACCAGATAACGGTTGGTCAGCGACTTCGAGCCGGGAACCGTGACCGTGGCATCCACAGGGTGGCTGGCGAAGGGTGCCGGCCACAGGGGGAGTGCGGGCGCCGTGGCGCTTCCTGAATCGTCGGTCTGCGTGGCGGGGGATCCTGGCATGCTTCCTTATGCTCCAACTGCGTTGTCTACGGCCTTGCGGACGGCCCGGTCTGTCTTCTTGAACTGCTTGCCCGTGGCCTTCTTGGCGTCCATGGCGAGGTGTTCGGCACGCCATGCGAGGCTTGGTTTGCCCGCGGTGTCGACGGCGGCGAGGAAAACGCCACCCGTCAGCGAAATGTTCTTGAGCAACTGGGCGCGGCGAGCGAGCCGGCCTTCCTTGGTGCTGATGTCGGCAGAACGCCACTCGACAAAAGTGTTCAGGACCGAGATGCCGGCAAGCACGCTTGCCGAGAACCGGGAGCATTTGCCGAGTGCCAGCAAGGCGCCGGCGCCCACTTGCGCACCGCCGATGACCCTCGCCAGCGTCTTCTCGTCCGCCGGGAAAGGCAGTGACTCGGAAGCGCGGCGGAGCAGCGGAGAGAGCTGCTTGGCAGTGTCATCCGCGTTCTTGAGCTTGTCCAGCCCTGCGACGACAAAACTGGAAGCCAACATTGGCCTGGCGAGAAAACGGACGAGGGACATGTTTTGCCTCCTGGATGGCGTGCCACGGTGTTCAGGTGGTGCTGCGTTCAAGTGGTGCGGTGTTCACGGGGTGCAGTCGGATCTAGTCTTGCATCTTTGCGGAATATTTGCCCGGAGCTTGCCGTTGTCAGAAGAAGGTGCGGCATGGGCTGGACCTTGGATTGTGGCGTGTGTGTGGTGCCGCGCTTTGTCATGTCGTTTGAGTGGAGATGGTTTTTTGGCCTTGGTTAAGGACCGCGAGGGACACTTGGCGCTTGGGCGGGAGCTGCCAGGGGACTCCCGGAGGGTGACAGTAGACTTGGATGCAATGAGCACCATGGATCCGGCCGCAGCGGCCATGTACAAGGCAGCGACCGAAGTCACGGACGCAACGTCCGACGGCGACGCGACGGTTGAGTCCGACGTCGAGGTTGCGGTGGACTTCGCAACGGAGACCCCCGAACAACGGAGGGCGCGCTTCGAACGCGACGCGATGCAGTATGTCGACCAGCTTTATTCGGCCGCCATGCGCATGGCCAGGAATCCGTCCGACGCCGAGGACCTGGTCCAGGAGGCCTACACCAAGGCCTTCTCCGCCTTCCACCAGTACAAGCCGGGTACCAACCTCAAGGCGTGGCTGTACCGCATCCTGACCAATACGTACATCAACCTCTACCGGAAGCGGCAGCGCGAACCCTTGCAGTCGAATTCCGACACCATCGAAGACTGGCAGCTGGCGCGGGCGGAGTCCCATACGTCGGCGGGGCTGCGTTCTGCGGAGGCGGAGGCACTGGACCATTTGCCGGACTCGGACGTGAAGAGCGCCCTGCAGTCCATTCCGGAGGAATTCCGGCTCGCGGTGTACTTCGCTGACGTCGAAGGCTTCGCCTACAAGGAAATATCAGACATCATGAATACCCCGATCGGCACGGTCATGTCCCGGCTTCATCGCGGCAGGAAAATGTTGCGCGATCTGTTGGCGGACTACGCCGCAGAACGGGGAATCAGCGCCGGCGCGGAAGAAAAGGCCTTGGCCGTGGGCGCGGCCACAAGCAAAAAACAGGAGAAAAGGAAATGAGCTGCCAAGGATTGGGCGACTGCGACGATGCTCGGATGCAGCGTATCTACGAGTACCTCGACGGTGCGTTGACCCGCGAGGACATCGCAGAGATCAAGGTGCATCTGGAAGACTGCCCGGAGTGCACCGAGCAATACGACCTTGAGTGCGTCATTCGCACCGTGGTCAAGCGCTCCTGTACGGAAGCGGCTCCTGAGAATCTCAAGAACTCGATCCTGGACAGGATCCACGCTATGAAGTCCGTGGACGTCTAACAGCCTCAAACGGCAAGGGCCCCGGAAACCTGATGGTTTCCGGGGCCCTCCGCATTAAGTCTTACGCTAAGCCGCTGGCTTAGGTGTTGGGACGCTTGCCGTGGTTTGCGCCGCCGCGCTTACGGTCACGACGCTTACGTGCACGCTTGCTCATAGCTGGCCTCCTTAGATTCTTGATACTCAATAAAGCTGCCCTCCAGTCTCCCACATCACGGGGCCGCCCCGCGAACCGTGCCGGCCAACCGCGGAGGGAATCGGGGGACTCAGCCGCGCAGGGAATTCCGGATGGAGATCCTGGCCTGGTCCAGGACAGTGCGCACGGTCTCAAGGGCGACCGGAGTCAGGGCCTTGGAGCCGGCGTGCTGTCGCAGCTCCACCCGGATGTCATCACGGAAGGACTGGACCATCATTTCGGCTTCCTTCAGGATGCGGTGTCCCTCCGGAGAGTAGCTTCCGGCCCACGACTGGAAGTCCGCGGACTTCGCATTGGCTCGCGCGGCTTCGGCAGTCGCCGCCAGGTCTGCACGCAAGCCGCGCATGTTGCTGCGGATGTCGTCTCGGAGATTGTCGGCCAAGCGCCGCACGGAGGCGGAAATGTTGTCCTCGACGTCGGCCAGTTCCTGCCGTCGGCTGTTGAGTTCGGCCAGTCCGGCCGCGGTGATGGAGTAGTTGGTCCGGCGCCCGTCGCTGCTGGTGGCTACGAGTCCTTCTTCCTCGAGTTTGCCAAGGCGCGGATAGATGGTTCCGGCACTGGGCGAGTAGGTCCCGCCGAAGCGTTCGCCGAGGGCCTTGATGAGCTCGTAGCCGTGCTTGGGGCCTGATTCCAGGAGCGCCAGCAGGTAAAGCCGGAGGGCTCCGTGGGCAAAGACGGGCGGCATCAGGCTTCCTCTTCTCCGGGTGCTGAGTGCGTTGTTCCGGGGGCTGACGCACTGCCATGGATGATGGAGGTCTTTCCGGACACGGAATTGGTGCGTGCCACCATGAGCCGCTCGTCAGGGCCAACGATGGTCTGGACCCTTCCACCTGACTGGGCATAGAGCTGGTCATCGATCATCACGGTGCCACTTGCCGTCTTGGCCACGATGTCCACGCCCACGTCATGCGGAAGGCGGACAGTAAGGTCCCCTGAAATGGAGTTGGCTCCGAAATCCTGGGTGTAGCCGTGAAGGTCGAAGCTGAGGTCGCCGCTGACAGTATTGGCCCGGATGTTCTTGAAACGGCCCGAAGCCGTGACTTCGCCCGAGACGCTCTTGGCGGTCATGACGCCGTCGTGGTTTCGGGCGATGACTTCGCCGCTCACGGTGTTGACGTGAAGCTCGCCCCGCGTGCCGTCCGCGAGGACTGACCCGGACACCGTGTTGAGGCGGATATGGCCGGTGACTCCCGACACCATGCCGTCGCCGCCCACGGTTCCTGCTTCGACGTCGACGCCGGCTGGCAGTGCGATGCTAATGACGATCGTGTTGGTGCTGGTGTTGTTGACGGTCCCCATCAGGTTGCGGAACCAGCCCTGGGGGCCGTGCAACTGGTGGCGGACCTCGAGCCGGCCGTCAATGAGGCTGACGCTCAGTGGATCGCCGTCGATCTCCGAGACTTCGATCCTGGTGATCGCCTCGTCGTGCGTGACGACGTCGAAGCGACCCTTGACGATCCCCAGCTTGAGTGAGCGGACGCCGTCGACGTCGATGGTCTGCGGACCGGTAACGGTCCAGTTCTCTTCTGACATGGCCCCTCCATTGCTGCGCTACCATTGTCGCGATATATCGCGTTGATGAATTCACGATATATCGCGATATCGCGCTTGGCAATGGGTCCTGACTGCGGGAAGGGTGCCTCGGGCCCTGGCTATTCCGGCTGGGCGATCCTCAACCACTGGAACCAGCCGCGGTGCAACACGAGCCAGGCCATGAGCCCGTAGCCCGCTTGGCCCGGGGTGCCGCCATTCGCAGCGAGGTCGGTGCGCCACTGTTCGTGGTTGAGTAACGGCGAGAACGTGTCGACGTAGTGGTGGTTGCGGCGGGTGGTGACGTCCGCAAATGCGGCATTGAGTTCCGCGATCCGGCGGTTCTTGGCCGGGTCCAGCGTGGGTGGTGGACCGACGACGAATACTTCGATGTTGCTTTGGGACGCCCCGTCGAGGATATTGGCAAGATTGAGGCGGCTGCGTGCCGTGGAGACACCGAATTCGATGTCGCGGCCGGACAAACCGATCACGAGGCGGTTTTCGTGGACGTTGCTGAAGCGTCTCCCGGCTTCGTCGAGCCAGCGCGCCGCAAGGCCCTCCGTGCCCTCCATGGGGCAGGGAAGCGAGTAGCTCTCCACGGGAACGGAGTCCTGGGGAGTCCGCGCAAGAACCCTTCCGAGCCAGCCCAAGGCCCTGGGGTCACCGAGCCCGGCGAGTAGTTCATCACCAACAGCTGCGATGCGCAGCTTCCTGTCTTCCACGGTTACCTCTTCACCAAACGTTGCGGTCCTTGCACTGTGCCCGGCCGGGCGGCTGGATCACCGGGCACTTGTTCCATTAAACAGAACCGCCCGGCTGGAAGCGGGTATTGAACCTCCAGCCGGGCGGCCTTCTCTTTTGAGGGTTACTTGCGTTCGAATGCCTGCTTGAGCAACGTGGCCTGTTCAGCGCTGTGGCGCTTCATCGAACCGGCTGCCGTAGAGGCCGATGCCGGACGCGAAACGAGCCGGACCTTGCGGTCCAGTGCCTGCGGCAGGTTCAAGCCGATGAACGGCCACGGACCCTGGTTGGCGGGTTCGTCCTGCGCCCAGACGATGTCGGCGTTCGGGTACTTGGCCAGTTCCGCCTCGAGCTGGGCCTGGGGCAGCGGGTACAGCTGCTCCAGGCGGATGATCGCAGTCGACGTGTCGCCGGTCTTCTGCCGGTTCGCCAGAAGATCGTAGTACAGGCGGCCGGAAACCAGGATCACGCGGTCAACGCTCTGTGCCTGAAGGGGCTCGTGTTCGCCGATGACCGGCTTGAAGCCGCCCGTGGTGAAGTCCTCCACCGCTGAAGCCGCACCCTTGAGGCGCAAAAGCTGCTTCGGAGTGAAGATGATAAGCGGCTTGCGCGGACGGCTGTAAGCCTGCCGGCGCAACAAGTGGAAGTGCGAGGCGGCCGTGGTGGGGTTCGCCACGATCATGTTGTCCTCGGCACAAAGCTGCAGGAAGCGCTCGATGCGTGCGGACGAGTGGTCCGGTCCCTGGCCTTCGTACCCGTGGGGCAGCATGAGCACGAGCGAGGAACGCTGGCCCCACTTTTGCTCGGCCGAGGAGATGAATTCGTCGATGATGGTCTGTGCACCGTTGACGAAGTCACCGAACTGGGCCTCCCACAGCACCAAGGCGTCCGGGCGTTCCACGGAGTAGCCGTACTCGAAGCCCATGGCCGCGTATTCGGACAACAAGGAGTCGTAGATCCACAGCTTGGCCTGATCCCCGCTCAGGTTGCCCAGCGGCATCCATTCGCTGCCGTTGGCGCGGTCGTGGAACACGGCGTGACGCTGAACGAACGTGCCGCGGCGGGAGTCTTGGCCGGCGAGGCGGACGGGGACGCCCTCCATGACGAGCGAACCAAAGGCCGCGATCTCGCCGAAGCCCCAGTCGATGCCGCCTTCGCGGGACATCTGCTCACGCTTCTCCAAGAGCTGCTTGAGCTTGGAGTGGACCGTGAAGCCTTCCGGAATATCGAGGTGCGCCTGGCCGATCCGCTGCAGCATTTCGGCTGAAATGGCGGTGGTGGCCGGCGCGTTGGTGCCGAAGTCCGCCTGCTGGGCGATGGGACGCTCGATGTCCGACACCGCGGCGGAATCCGCCGTGATGATCGGGATAGGCGAAGTCTGTGCGGCGTGGGTCTCCGCGAAGACGCGTTCGAGGCGTTCCTGGTAGTCGCGCAGCAACTGTTCGGCTTCGTCCTCGGTGATGTCGCCACGGCCGATGAGGGATTCCGTGTAGAGCTTGCGGACGGAGCGCTTGGCTTCGATGAGGTTGTACATGAGCGGCTGCGTCATCGAGGGGTCGTCGCCCTCGTTGTGTCCACGGCGGCGGTAGCACACCATGTCCACAATGACGTCCTTGTGGAATCGCTGGCGGAACTCGTAGGCCAACTGCGCGATGCGCACCACGGCCTCGGGGTCGTCGCCGTTCACATGGAAGACCGGAGCCTGGATCATCTTGGCCACGTCGGTGGAGTACGTCGAAGAGCGCGACGACGACGGTGCGGTGGTGAAGCCGACCTGGTTGTTCACGATGATGTGGATGGTTCCACCGGTGCGGTAACCGCGCAGCTGGGACAAGTTGAGCGTTTCCGCGACAACGCCCTGGCCTGCAAACGCGGCGTCGCCGTGGACCATGATGGGCAGCACGGGGAACGCCTCGCCCTGGTCCAGCCGGTCCTGCTTGGCCCGGACAATGCCTTCAAGCACGGAGTCAACCGCTTCGAGGTGGGACGGGTTGGCGGCGAGGTAGACCTTGGTCTCATTGCCGTTGTCCGACGTGAACGTGCCCTCGGTGCCGAGGTGGTACTTGACGTCGCCCGAGCCCTGCACCGAGCGGGGGTCCTGGGTGCCTTCGAACTCGCGGAACACCTGGGCGTACGTCTTGCCCGCGATGTTGGTGAGCACGTTGAGGCGGCCACGGTGGGCCATGCCGATCGCGACTTCGTCGAGTCCGTCGTCGGCGGCGTCGGAAATGATGGTGTCCAGCAGCGGAATCAGGGATTCCCCGCCTTCGAGGGAGAATCGCTTCTGGCCCACGAACTTGGTCTGCAGGAAGGTTTCGAAGGCCTCTGCTGCGTTGAGCTTGGATACGATGCGCAGTTGCTCTTCGCGGCTCGGCTTGGAGTACGGGTGCTCCACCTGGTCCTGGAACCACTTGCGTTCTTCGGGTTCCTGGATGTGCATGTACTCAATGCCCGTAGTGCGGCAGTAAGCGTCGCGGAGGACGCCCAGGATGTCGCGGAACTTGAGCATCGGCTTGCCGCCGAATCCGCCGGTGGGCCACTCGCGGTCCAGGTCCCACAGGGTGAGGCCATAGGTCAGCACGTCGAGGTCCGGGTGCTTGCGCTGGACGTATTCGAGGGGGTTCGTATCTGCCATGAGGTGGCCGCGGACCCGGTAGGAGTGGATCAACTGCTGGATCCGGGCAACCTTGTTGATTTCGTCAGCGGGGTCGACCTGGAGGTCGGGGCTCCAACGGACGGGCTCGTAGGGAATGCGCAGCGCTTCGAAGATCTCGTCGTAGAAGTTCTGGGCACCGAGGAGGAGCTGGTGGACGAGCTTGAGGAACTCGCCGCTTCCGGCACCCTGGATGACGCGGTGGTCGTACGTGGACGTCAGCGTGAGGATCTTGCTGATGGCGTTCTGGGCGATGATCTTCTCGCTCGCGCCTTGCCACTCGGCCGGGTAGTCGAGGGCTCCGACGCCGATGATGGCGGCCTGGCCCTTCGAGAGCCGGGGCACGGAGTGCACGGTGCCGATGCCGCCCGGGTTTGTCAGGGACACGGTGGTGCCGGCGTGGTCGTCCGCCGTGAGCTTGCCGTTGCGCGCGCGCTTGATGAGGTCTTCGTAGGTGTGCCAGAACTCCGCGAAGTTCATCGTTTCGGCCTTCTTGATGTTGGGAACCATCAGGAGGCGCGTGCCATCGGGCTTGGGCATGTCAATGGCGATGCCGAAGTTGACGTGCGCGGGCTGCACGGCAACGGGCTTGCCATCCACTTCGTCGTAGTACACGTTCATCGACGGGAACTGGGACAGTGCGCGGACCACTGCGTAGCCGATGAGGTGGGTGAAGGAAACCTTGCCGCCACGGGCACGGGCAAGGTTGGAATTGATGACAACGCGGTTGTCGATCAGGAGTTTGGCAGGAACGGCCCTGACGCTCGTGGCGGTAGGAACCTCAAGGCTCATGACCATGTTGGACGCAATGGCCTTGGCCGGACCACGGAGGACGGAGACGACGTCCTCTTCCGGCGGGGTGGGAGCTTTGGTGCTCTTGGGAAGCTGTGCCGGAATCGGCTGGGACTGGCTGCCGTCGGATGGCTTCTGCGCGCCGTCCTTGGCGACAGTGGCCGGTGCCTTCTTGACCGGTGCCGCGGGAGCAGCCGGAACAGGTGCGGGGGCGGCGGGGGGAGCTGCCGGGGCAACCACGGGCGCGACCGGCGTCATTGCCGTTGCGGCGGCCTGTGCCACGACAGGAATTTCGCGAGTGGGAGGGTTGGCAGGGGCTGCTGATGTTCCGTTGGAAGAAGTGCCGTCAGCGGTATCGAAGGACTCGAAAAGCGGCCACCACTTGGCGTCGACCGAATTCTTGTCCTGTTGGTACCGCTCGTACAGTTCGTCAACGAGCCACTCGTTTCCGCCAAATTCCTCGGGTAGACGGTGGCTTGGCTGCTCTGGCACTTGAAATACGCCTCTTCCATGAGTGTTGATTTCCAGCTGGCCCGGGGAACTGCAGGGGGGTGCAAGGCGAGCCAGGGTCCGGGTCCCGCGAACTCAGACCCTAGCCAGTCTAGTGACGAGCGGCGGCTATCTGCCAATAGTGGTGACCTAAATCATGCTGAAGGCGGGATGGCCCGGCTTTTGCGTCCGGAGGGGGCTCTTCTTTCCCGGGATTTTCCGGTCGTTTGCTGCGTCGCAGAGCCCGGCTCAGGCCGGTGAAGTCGCGTGAAGCCGCGTCTCGGCCGGACTGTAGACTTGAATTCTTATGGACAGTAATTCTAGGTGCCGGCCTGGGAGCTGCAGGGGAAGCCGTTCGGCAATCTCCGCGCAACGCACCCGCCGAGCCGGCAATACCCGTACACATGCCCATCGCACTCCGGATCTCCTGGCCGGCCGGTCGGCGGATCGCTCATCCGCTGCGTCCGACCAACCCCCGCCGGGCCAACCAGCCTTTAGCCCTCCTGGTGCCCTGCTCCTGCCCTCCGCACGATCCGGCGGCCTCTAATGGAGTGGCTTTTCCTTCTCGCCGGCGTGCTCCTGATTCTGGGCACCGGCTTCTTCGTAGCCGTCGAGTTCTCACTCGTGGCACTCGACCAGTCAACGGTCCAAAGAGCGGTCGACGGCGGCGACCACGCCGCCGAGGCGTTGCTCAAATGCCTCAGATCCCTTTCCACCCAGCTCTCGAGCTGCCAATTGGGGATCACCCTCACCACCTTGCTGACCGGCTTCGTCATGGAGCCATCGGTCGGCTCCCTCTTGCACGGACCGCTTCTTTGGGCCGGGCTGCCTGAGGCTGCTGCCCAGTCCTTGTCGCTCATCCTGGCCATGGCCTTCGCTACCGGCTTGTCGATGCTGATCGGCGAACTCGTTCCCAAGAACATGGCCCTGGCCTTGGCATTTCCGCTCGGCCGGGCGCTGGCCCGCCCGCAACTGATGTTCACGGCCGTGTTCAAGCCCGCAATCATTGTGCTCAATGGCTTCTCGAACAAGGTGCTCAACCTTGTGGGACTCGAGGCCAAGGAGGAGATCTCTGGCGCGCGCTCGCCTTCTGAACTGGCCTCCCTGGTGCGCCGTTCGGCAGAGCTGGGAACCCTCGACGCCGGGACGGCCAACTTTGTTGCCCGGACCCTGAATTTCTCGGCGCGTACGGCGGCCGACGTCATGACCCCGCGCATCCGCATGGAAACCATCGACGCCGACCAGCCCGTGTCGGACATCATCGAAGCGGCCCGGCGGACCGGGTATTCGCGCTTCCCGGTCATCGGCGAATCGGCCGATGACATCCGGGGCGTGGTGCACATCAAGAAAGCCGTGTCAGTCCCGTCGGAACGCAGGAGCCGGCTGGAGGCCGGAGCCATCATGTCCGAAGTCCTGAGCGTTCCCGAGACCATCCATCTTGACGCCCTGCTTTTGGAACTCCGGGAGGGCAACCTGCAACTCGCCGTCGTGCTTGACGAGTACGGCGGAACTGCGGGGATCGCCACCCTTGAGGACCTGGTGGAGGAAATCGTCGGCGAGGTGGCGGATGAGCACGACAGGGTCCGGCCCGGATTGCTGCAGAGCGCCTCGGGGGATTGGTATTTTCCCGGATTATTGCGTCCGGACGAGGTCAGTGAACAGATCCCGGGCCTCACGGTTCCCGACGACCCCGCCTACGAAACCGTGGGTGGCTACGTCATGAGCCAACTTGGCCGGATCGCGATGGTCGGCGACGTCGTCGAGGCCGGCGGCGGCACGCTGGCCGTCACCCGGATGGACGGCCGCCGGATCGACCGCATATGTTTCCACCCCACGGCGCCCGACACTGACGGTGACGCCGACGACGGTGACGGCACCGGCGAAATTGGCACAGCGGAAAGCGATTCGAACGGATGGCAAAGCAGGAAGCAGGCCAGCAAGCGGTTGAGCAAGGGGTCCGGCGGTTCTGCAGGCGATGCGGTTGGCAACCCCGTGGCCAAAACCAGCCGTAAAGGACGTGCCGCATGAGCGACTGGGCAGGAATCCTGTGGCTCGTGGTGCTGTTGATCGGCAACGCCTTCTTTGTCGGCGCCGAGTTTGCCGTAATGTCTGCGCGCCGCAGCCAGATCGAGCCTTTGGCCCAACGCGGGTCAAAGCGCGCGCAGACCACCCTGTATGCGATGGAACACGTCTCGCTGATGCTGGCGTGTGCCCAGCTTGGCATCACGGTGTGTTCCTTGCTGATTCTCCTCGTGGCGGAGCCTGCCATCCACCATTTGCTGGGGGCGCCGCTGGAGTCCGTCGGCGTCCCGGTTGAATTGGCGGACGTCATCGCGTTTGCGGTTGCCTTGCTCGCGGTTACCTTCCTGCATGTCACCTTTGGCGAGATGGTCCCCAAGAACATCTCTGTTTCGGTCGCAGACAAGGCGGCTTTGCTTCTGGCGCCGCCGTTGGTCCACGTGGCCCGCTTCGTGAAGCCCGTCATCTGGACGCTGAACTGGCTGGCCAACCGCATCCTTCGCTTGATGAAGATCGAGCCCAAGGACGAGGTGACCTCCTCCTTTACCCTCGAGGAAGTGCAGTCCATCGTGCAGGAATCGACCCGTCACGGGCTGGTGGACGACGACGCCGGCCTGCTGAGCGGCGCTTTGGAGTTTTCCGAGCACACCGCTGCGCACATCATGGTGCCGCTGGACAAACTCGTCACGCTCAAGCCTGGCTCGACGCCGCGGCAACTCGAGAAAGCGGTCAGCCGCACCGGTTTCTCACGCTTCCCCGTGTTGGACGACGACGGTGAGCTGACCGGTTACCTTCACATCAAGGATGTGCTTTCCATTCCCGAGGAAGGGCGCCGCTATCCGATCGCGGAAAGCCGGATCCGGTCCCTCGTGAACCTCGCACCGGAGGACGAGATTGAAGATGCGATGGCCGTGATGCAGCGGACCGGCTCGCACCTGGGTCGCGTGGTGGGGACGGGCGGTGCGACTCTGGGGGTGTTGTTCCTGGAAGACGTCATCGAACAGCTTGTGGGCGAGATCCGCGACGCCACCCAGGCCAGGGGAATCCGACGGCTGGGCGGAACGGAATCAGCGTAACCTCCTGCTGGCCTCCAACGGGGCCGGCAGGAGCCGCCCAAAATTCTAAATAGGAATCATTCCCATTTGCGGGTACACTCATGGAGTCCCCTGTTGTGCTTGATTCGGTAGATCCGAGGTTTCCGTGCGTCGTGCCGCCGCCCGCCTTTCCCTTGCCGCCCGCCTTTCGCTTGCCGCTTCCGCGGGCCTGGCAGTCCTGCTTTCCGCATGCGCGGCACCCGCCGCGACGGCGCCGTCGTCGTCCTCCGGGGTGATCGACGTGGTGGCCTCCACAAGCGTGTACGGCGACATCGCCAAGAGCGTCGGCGGTGACAAAGTGTCAGTCACCTCCATCATCAGCAAGACCAGCCAGGATCCGCACTCCTACGAGGCAAGCACCCAGGACAAGCTGGCCGTCTCCAAGGCCCAATTGGTGATCGACAACGGCGCGGGCTACGACGACTTCTTCAGCAAGCTGGCCGATGACAGCAAGGTCGCTGCGGACAAGACCCTTACCGCCGTCAACGTCTCCGGGCTCCTTCCCGCGGCCACGGCCGGCACATCTCCCTCAGCGGTGCCGGAAGGGTTCAACGAGCACGTCTGGTACAACTTCGACGCGATGGCGAAAGTGGCCGATGCTATCGCTGCGAAGCTCGGAAGCCTGAACCCCGCCGATGCCAAGACCTTTACCGCCAATGCCAACAAGTTCAAGTCCTCGCTGACCGGACTCAGCGCCAAAGTCGCAGCGATCAAGGCTTCCAAGGGTTCCGCTCCGGTAGCGGTTACAGAGCCCGTACCGGGGTACTTGCTTGAGGCTGCGGGCTTGGAGAACAAGACGCCCGAGGAATTCAGCCACGCCATTGAGGTCGGCTCGGACGTTCCGCCGGCAGCGGTCAAGGAAACGAGCGATCTGATTGCCTCGAAGTCGGTTCGCTTCCTCGCGTACAACGAGCAGACCGCCAGTGCTGAGACGGAAAAGCTGAAGGCCGCGGCAACTGCTGCCGGCGTCCCGGTGATCGGTTTTACGGAGACACTTCCCGAGGGCAAGGACTTCGTTGCCTGGATGACGGACAATGTGGGCAACGTTGCTGCTGCCCTGAACAAGTAAAGGCCTATGCAGATACGAACAGACGGGCCCCGCAATCGTCCTAAGATATACAGGGCGGCTGCGGGGCCCTCCCTGTTCATCCAAGTGCAGGCCGGCAGCGACATCTCTTCGCTAACCCCATGGATCGAGGATTCTTTTTGACACCGGTAGTGAGCCTTCGCGGCGCGGGCCTCCAGTTTGGCCAACGGGCCCTCTGGAAGGACCTCGACGTGGACATCCAGGCGGGTGAGTTCTTCGCTGTGCTCGGACCCAACGGCAGCGGCAAAACCAGTTTCCTCAAAGTCCTCCTCGGTTTGCAGCAGCTTCACTCGGGGACGGTGACCGTGGCCGGACAGGCCGTGGAACGTGGCAGCCGGAAAATCGGCTATATCCCGCAGCAGAAGTCCTTTGCTCCGGATACGCCCTTGCGCGCCAGGGACCTCGTGGCCCTCGGCGTCGACGGCCACCGTTGGGGCCTGCGGATCAAGGCCAAGGCCGTCAATGAGCGCGTCGACGCCCTCCTGGACTTGGTGGGGGCGAGTGACTACGCCCGCGTACCGCTTGGCCAATTGTCCGGTGGCGAGCAACAGAGGCTCCGGGTTGCACAAGCCCTTGCCGCGGAGCCTGAACTCCTGCTCTGCGACGAACCGCTGCTGTCCTTGGACCTGCACCACCAGCAGGCCGTAAGTGCCCTCATCAACCAGCAATGCCACGAGCGGAACAGCGCCGTGGTGTTTGTGACGCACGAGATCAACCCGGTCATCGACTACGTAGACCGCGTCCTCTACCTTGCCGGCGGCAGGTTCCGCGTGGGAACACCGGAAGAGGTCATGACCACCGAGGTCCTGTCCGAGCTGTACAACAGCCGCGTTGAGGTCATCCGCGCGAACAGCAGGATCGTCGTCGTCGGCCTTCCGGACGCGACGACGCACTACCACGATGACGCCCACGCCGGTGTGGAGGAAGGCCACTAAATGGATCTCGGAAGCATCCTGCACACCATCTTCAACTTTGAAAACTATGGCGAACTGCTGGCCCTGGTCCAGAATTCCATCTGGGCCGGTGCGGTCCTTGGCCTGCTCGGCGGGCTCATAGGCACTTTTGTCATGAAGCGGGACCTCGCCTTCGCGGTGCACGGCATTTCGGAGTTGTCCTTCGCCGGTGCCTCCTTTGCCCTGCTTATCGGGGCGGACATCATTTTCGGTTCGCTCGCGGGATCCGTTGCGGCTGCGCTGCTTCTTGGACTCATGGGCGTGCGGGCGCGGGACAAGAACTCGATCATTGGCGTCATCATGCCGTTCGGGCTAGGCCTGGGCATCTTGTTCCTGGCCCTCTACCAAGGCCGGGCGGCCAACAAGTTCGGGCTACTGACCGGCCAGATCGTCTCAGTGGACACTGTCCAGCTCCAGGTCCTGGCAGGCACGGCCGTGGTGGTCATGCTCGCGCTGGCCGCGATATGGCGCCCGCTCAGCTTCGCCAGTGTGGATCCTGAGATGGCGGAAGCCAGGGGAGTGCCTGTCCGCGGCCTGGCAATTGCCTTCATGGTGTTGCTCGGCGTCAGCGTTGCCTTGTCCATCCAGATAGTCGGCGCGCTTCTGGTGCTGGCCCTCCTGATCACGCCCGCGGCTGCTGCCCTGCGGGTCACCACGTCGCCGCGGCTCGTGGTCTTGTTGAGCGTGGTCTTTGCAATCACAGCGACTGTGGGCGGCATCCTCCTGGCGCTCGGCAGCAGGATTCCCATCAGCCCCTATGTCACCACGTTGTCGTTCCTGATCTATGTGGTGTGCCGGGTCATCGGCAACGTGCGCGCCAAACGCGGGAACAACGGCCGGATCGTCCGTCCCCACGCTGCCATGGGCCAGGCAGTGGAAGACCAGGCGGTAGCCGGCTAGAGCAGGCCCGCGGCCTTCTTGGCAGTGCACTCAGGGCAGAGTCCGAAAATCTCCACCGTGTGCGCCACTTCGGTGTAGCCGTTCTCGGCAGCCACCCGGGCTGCCCACGTCTCTACCGCCGGAGCTTCCACTTCGACGGCCTTGCCGCAATTGCGGCACAGCAAATGGTGGTGGTGGCCTGTGACCGCGCAGCGGCGGTAGACGGCTTCGCCATCGGCATTTCTCAGGACATCGATCAGGCCGTCGTCGGCAAGTGACTGCAGGATGCGGTAGGCCGTGGCCAGGGACACCGAGACGCCCTGGTTCTGGAGCAGCCGGTACAGTTCCTGGGTGCTCACGAAATCGTCGAGTTCGTCCAGGGCGGCGCTGACGGCCAGGCGTTGCTTGGTGACGCGCTGCTCTTTGACGGCGGGATCCTTGGCATCCGGAAGCGACCGGGCTGTGGGCCCGGACGTGGCGGCATGGGCGCCCTGTGACATTCGTGGACTCATTTCGATGTGGTTGTTCGCAAGTACCAACGTTACCAGCAGGCCACGCTCGGACGCCGGTTCGTGGACACCATTGGAGGCCCGTCCTAGGCTGGCTCCATGAAGCTCACCAAGTTCACCCACGCTTGTGTCCGCCTGCAAAAGGACAGTCAGGTCCTTGTGATCGACCCCGGGACTTTTTCCGAGTCCGAGGAAGCGCTCGCAGGCGCCCACGCGGTGTTGATCACCCATGAGCACGCCGACCACGTGGACGTGGACGCCGTCGTCGGAGCCCTCAAGGGAAACCCAGGGCTGCAGGTGCACGCACCCTCCGGTGTCGCGTCCCGACTTGCCGAGAAGGCGGGCGACGACGGCGAGCGTGTACACGCCGTCGAACCCGGCACCTCTTTTGAAGCCGGTGGTTTCGCGATCCGTTCCTTCGGAGGGCAGCATGCCCTCATCCACCCGCAGATTCCGGTGGTGGCCAACATCGGCTACCTCGTGGACGAAAATGTCTTCCACCCCGGGGACTCATTCGTCGTCCCCGATGGCATCGACGTGCAAACCCTGCTGGTGCCCATCCACGCGCCGTGGTCAAAGGTGGGCGAAGTGGTTGACTTCGTGATCGCGGTCCGCGCACCCCAGGCCTACCCGGTCCACGATGGCCTGCTCAACGAACTCGGACGCGGTTTGGTGGAAGGCCACGTAACCCGGATCGGCGCGAAGTACGGTACCCGCTATGCGAGGTTGTCGCCGCTCGAGTCCGTGGAGGTCTAGCTCAGTCTGCGCCGCCTACATGCTGCCTGGCCACGTACCCGTCTCGAAGAAGTCGGCCAGTACGGCCTCGTATGGGGCGGGATCCAGGCCGCGCTCAGCGAGCCAGTCCGGGTTGTAGTAGCTGCCCGCGTAGCGATCACCGGCGTCGCACATGAGTGACACGATGCTGCCGCGCTTTCCCTGGGCCACCATCTCGGCAATCAGTTGGCAAACACCCCACAGGTTGGTTCCCGTGGAGGGCCCGGCGTGCAGCCCGGCCAGCCTGCGCAGGTGCCGCATGGCGGCCACAGAAGCGGCATCGGGGACCTGGATCATGGTGTCGATGACGGCCGGGACGAAGCTGGGTTCCATGCGCGGCCGTCCGATGCCTTCGATCCTGGATGGCATTCCCGTCGAGTAGTCCGAGACGCCGTCGCGCCAGCCGGGGTAGAACGCGGAATTTTCAGGATCGACCACGGCCAGCCGCGTTGAGTGGCAGTGGTACCGCAGGTACCGGCCGATCGTGGCGCTGGTGCCGCCGGTGCCGGCGCCCACCACGATCCACTCGGGCACCGGATGTTCTTCGAGGGCGAGTTGCTCGAAAATCGATTCCGCAATGTTGTTGTTGCCGCGCCAGTCGGTGGCGCGCTCAGCAAAGGTGAATTGGTCCATGTAGTAACCGCCGGACGTCCGGGCAACCTCCTCGGCCATTGCGTAGACCTCAGAGGCGTGATCCACGAGGAGGCAGGCGCCGCCGAACTCTTCGATGAGGGCGATCTTTTCCGGGCTGGTGGTCCGGGTCATCACGGCGATGAACGGAAGCCCGATCAGCCTGGCGAAGTATGCCTCGGACACGGCGGTACTCCCGCTGGAAGCCTCCACGATGGTGGTCCCTTCCGTGATCCATCCATTGACCAGGCCGTAGAGGAAGAGCGAGCGGGCCAAGCGATGCTTGAGGCTACCCGAACGGTGCGTGGACTCGTCCTTGAGGTAGAGCTGGACACCCCAGTGTTCGGGGAGCGGCACTGCGTAGAGGTGCGTATCCGCCGAGCGGTTGTTCTCGGCTTCGATTCGTCGGATTGCCTCGCTGGCCCATGCCCGGTCCTGGTTGCGTTGAGTGCTCACCGATCCAGCCTACCGGCGGAGGCTGCCGCCCAAGGATAGGCTGGTAGCCGGTCGGCAGCTGCACGGCGGCAGCGTCGCAATCGTTTGGTAGGCACAGCAAAACAAAGGAGATTTGATGGCCACGATCATTGACGCAGCCGCACTCAAGGACCGCATGGATGCGGGCAAGCGGACTGTGTTGCTCGACGTCCGGTGGGTGTTGGGCGATCCGCACGGCCATTCGCACTTCCGCCAAGCTCACATTCCTGGCGCGGTCTATGTGGACCTCCATCACGAACTCGCCGATCCCACGGCCGAGGGCCAGGGGAGGCATCCGTTGCCGTCCACCGCTGCTTTGCAGCGGAGCGCCCGTGCCTGGGGAATCAACGACGGCGATACCGTGGTTGCCTACGACGACAGCGGCAGCACTGCCGCGGCACGGTTGTGGTGGCTGCTGCGGGATGCCGGTTTCCATTCCGTCTTCCTGCTCGACGGTGGACTGGGTGCCTGGCGCGCCGCAGGCCACCCGCTGGCGCAGGACGAGCAACCGCCGGTTCCGGGCGACGTCGTGCTTGGACACGGCCACATGGATGCCATCAGCATGGAGGACGCGGCTGACTGGCACAGGCGTGGAATCCTTCTCGATGCCCGGGCGGGGGAGCGCTACCGGGGCGAAATCGAACCCATTGATCCCCGCGCGGGACACATTCCCGGCGCGCTGAGCGCCCCCACCAGCGGAAACCTCGGACCGGACGGCACGTTCCTCCGCGCAGCGCAGCTCCGCAATAGATTTGCTGCCCTGGGCATCGACGAAGGCAGCAAGGTAGCGGTTTACTGCGGCTCCGGGGTGACGGCAGCCCACGAAATCGCCGCCCTCGAAATCGCCGGATTCAGGGCAGCCCTCTTCCCGGGCTCCTTTTCGCAATGGTCCTCGCTCGACGCCAACCCGGTTGTCACCGGTGCAGCGCCGCTAGGCACTCCGGGCCCATGAGTCATGGGTCCGGTGACGCCGGAGGGGTACGGCAGCGCGGAGTGGCAAAAAATCCGCCCGCAGGGGTAGCGTCGAGGCATGACTCCCGGACGCCCCGTTCCTCCGCCCCTTGGCAAGCCGCTCGTCGTGAGTGACGAGACCGCGGAGGCCAGCCCCGCTGCACCCGTGGCCGCGAAAGGCATGCCGACCCTGGCGGCCGCATACGGCGCCACTTCCGCGGAAAGCGGTCTTGTCCCGCTGACAGTGGCCCGCCGCGTTCCCAAGGAAGACGACGTCGAGATCGAGATCGACTTCTGCGGTCTTTGCCACTCCGATGTCCACGCGACGCGGGGCGAATGGGGTGCCCAGAGCTATCCGCTCGTCCCAGGCCACGAAATCGTGGGCCGGGTCCGTCGGGTGGGCTCCGCCGTCGACGACTTCGTGCCCGGAGACCTGGTGGGCGTCGGTTGCTTGGTGGACTCCTGCCGCGAGTGCGATAGCTGCCTCGAAGGCTTGGAGCAGTATTGCGAACGCGGAAACGTCGGCACCTATGGGGTGAAGGATTCCTGGAACGGCGGCGCCATCACCCAAGGCGGTTACTCCACTTCCGTGGTGGTTGACCGCCGCTTCGTGTTGCGCGTTCCCGAGGGCCTTGACCCGGCCGCGGCGGCGCCCTTGCTGTGCGCGGGCATCACCACCTACTCGCCGCTTCGCTACTTCGACGTCGAGGAGGGGGACGTTGTGGGCGTCGTCGGACTTGGCGGACTCGGCCACATGGCGGTCAAGATCGCGAAGGCCATGGGGGCGCACGTGGTGGTCTTCACCACCTCGGATGCCAAAGTCGAGGCAGCAATAGAGCTCGGTGCGGACGACGTGGTCCTCTCGAAGGACCCCGAAGCCATGGAAGGCGCCGACCGCACTATCGACGTCATTATCGACACCGTCGCGGCGCCCCATGACCTGAACCCGTACTTCCGGACCTTGCGGCTGAACGGCGCCCTCTTCCAGTTGGGGCTGCCTCCCACCGACATGCCTCCGGTCAGTCCTGGCGCGCTGATCCGGCGGCGGCTCTCCTATGCAGGCTCGTTGATCGGCGGCATTGCCGAGACCCAGGAAATGCTGGATTTCTGCGCTGAGCACGGCGTCGTCAGCGAAGTCGAAGTGGTCACCGCCCGGCAACTCAATGAAGCCTACGACCGCATGGTTGCCGGCGACGTCAAATACCGTTTCGTCCTCGATACCAAGACCCTTCAGCCCCCTTCGGAAAAGGCAGACGTATGAGCACCCTCTTCACCAAGATCATCAACGGCGAGATTCCCGGACGTTTTGTCTGGAAGGACGACGACGTGGTGGCTTTCCTGACCATCGCCCCGCTGACCGATGGCCACACCCTCGTGGTGCCGCGCGAAGAGGTGGACCGCTGGACCGACGTCCCTCCCGAGCTCCTCAACAAAGTCATGTCGGTCGCGCAGACAATCGGCAAGGCACAAGTGGAGGCGTTTGGCGCACCACGGGCGGGACTGTCCGTGGTGGGCTTCGAAGTGGAGCACTTCCACGTGCACGTCTTCCCGGCAACGTCCCTGGCCGATTTCGACTTCGGAACCGTGGAGCACAACCCGGACCCTGCCCGGCTCGACGCGAATGCGGCAAAACTCCGCGCCGGGCTCGTCGCCGCCGGACACGCCGAGTACGTTCCCGCAGATTGAGGCTGGCGCCCGGCTACGCGGGGGCCAGCGCCCTGGCGGCTCGGCGACCCCGTTCCGGGGCTACGCTCGCTCACCTTTGGTGGTGCTTTTCCCAACGCTCGCTCACCTTTGGCAGTGTTTTCTCAAACGCTCGCTCACCTTTGGCAGGAATGGCGTATATAGGTGAGCGGGCGTCCTGGGATTTGGCCGTATAGGTGAGCGGGCGTCCTGGGATTTGGCCATATAGGTGAGCGGGCGTTGGTACCGCCCCGGCTACGCGGGGGCCAGCGCCTGGTTGAGAACCGCGCGGATGCGCTTTTCCGAGACCGAGTAGGCCGTGCCGAGTTCGACGGCGAAGAGGCTCACGCGCAGCTCCTCGATCATCCAGCGCACCCGTGTTAATTCAGCTCCTGCCCGTCGGCCCGGCAGCAGCGCGGAGACAGCGTCGTCGTAGTCGTCCTCCAACGCCTGAACAACGGACATGTTCAGCCCGTCACGCTGGACATTGTTCGGGAGCTTTTCGAGGCGCTTCTCGATTGCGGCCAAATACCGCGGCAGCTGGCTCAGTTGGGCGTAGCCCGTCCGTGCCACAAAACCGGGGAACACGAGTTGCTCCAGTTGGCTCTTCATGTCGTTGAGCGCGCTGATCAAGGCGAGGCTCGTGCTGCCCTTGAGTTGCTTCTCGATCCGCCGTGTGCTGCCCAAGATGCGTTCGACGACGGCGGTCACCGTGAAGACGGTGTCGATCACTTCCGCACGGACCAGCTCGTACAGGGCGTCGAATGCCTCCTTGTCCCACGGAAGTTCGGCCGGAGTCAGCTTGTCGATGGCCGCGAGGACGCAGTCGGCAATCAAGGCACTTACCGAACCATGGGGATTCTGGCTGAACGTCAACTTCTCCGTGTTGTTCAAGTGTTCCAGGACGTAGCGGTCCGGGGCGGGAACCCGCAGCGCGAGCAGCCGGATAACGCCGCCGCGCATTGCCGGCTCCTGCTCCGCCCGGGTCTGGAACACCCGCAACGCAACGGATGTGCCCTCATCCACGAGAGCGGGAAAACCCGTGACATCGTGCCCCTTTACTGTGCGCGTCACTTGGCGCTCGATAGCTCCGAAAGTCCACGCGGTGAGCCCGGTTTGCTCTGAGAGGAAACCGGCGGCCTGCGGGGTCGAGCCGCCGCTGCCGTTTCCACTGGGGGATCCGGCACCGCCGGCATGTGCAGCGCCCTTCGGACCGTTGGTGCGCGCCGTCGTCGCGGGTGTTGCGCCGAGGGATTCGGCGATGGCACGGCGGGTAGCCGGAGCCAGCTGCTCCTGGAGAGCGGCCAGGTCCTTGCCTTCGTCGAGCACCTTGCCGCGGCTGTCCACTACCTTGAAGCTGACGCGCAGGTGCGCCGGAACGGCGTCCCAATTCCACGATCCCGGAGGAACGATGTGTCCCCGGATACGGCGCAACACCAGCTCAAGTGAGGCCTCAAGATCGTCCGAGGCAGGATCGAAGTCGGTTTCCAAAGCCGCAGCCGCTTGCCGGGCAACATCCGGGGCAGGCACGAAGTTCTTGCGGATGTGTTTGGGCAGCGACTTGATCAAGGCGGCGACGAGCTCCACCCGCTGGCCCGGTATCTGCCAGCGGAAAGGGGCGTCGTCGAGCTGATTAAGGAACAGCACGGGGACCTCGGCTGTGACACCATCCGACGGATTGGGCGGCGAGCCGGGAGCCACTGGATGGAACTCGTAGCTCAGGGGCAGCTCAAAGCCCTTATGCAGCCAGGTTTTCGGGTAGGCGGAATCATCCAGGGCTTCCGCGTCCTCGCTGATGAGCAGCGATTGGTCGAAGTCCAGCAACGTGGGGTCCTGCTGGCGGGCTTCCTTCCACCATTTGTCGAAGTGGCGTTCAGAGACCACGTCCTTGCCGATTCTGGCGTCGTAGAACTCGAAGAGCGTGTGGTCGTCCACGAGGATGTCCCGGCGGCGCATCCGCGTCTCGAGCTCCTCGATTTCGTGGAGCAAGGCGCGGTTGCGGTGGAAGAACTTGTGGTGGGTTTTCCAGTCGCCTTCGACGAGGGCATGCCGGATGAAGAGTTCGCGGCAGAGCTCGGGGTCGATCCTGCCGTAGTTGATGCGGCGGTTCGGGATGATGGGAACTCCGTAGAGCATCACCTTCTCGTGGGCCATAACCGAGCCCGTCCGGGTGGACCAGTGGGGTTCGCTGTAGGAGCGCTTTACGAGATCCGGTGCAACCTGCTCCGCCCACAAGGGATCGAACTTCGCCGCGACCCGGGCCCAGAGCCGGCTTGTTTCAACCAATTCCGCGGCCATAACGAAGGCGGGCGACTTCTTGAACAACGCCGAGCCCGGGAAGATGGCGAAACGGCTGCCGCGTGCTCCGGCGTATTCGCGCTTGCGTTCATCCAGCATGCCGATGTGGCTCAGCAGTCCGGAGAGCAAGCTGATGTGGATTCCCTCGTTGTTGCCTACGGGGTCGGCCTCGCGCTTGTTGTCGATGGTGATGCCCAGCGGCTTGGCGAGCTGGCGCAATTGCTGGAAGAGGTCCTGCCATTCGCGGACGCGCAGGTAGTTGATGAACTCGTTCCTGCACAGCCGGCGGAACTGCGTGGAGGAGAGCTCCTGCTGCTTTTCCTGGATGTAGTTCCACAGGTTCAGGAATCCGGTGAAGTCCGAGTTCTCATCCCTGAAGCGTGCGTGCTTCTCGGCGGCAAGCTGCTGCTTGTCCGTCGGACGCTCGCGCGGATCCTGGATCGTCAAGGCCGCCGCCAGGATCATGACTTCCTTGACGCAGCCGCGCTTTCCGGCCTCGACAATCATCCTGCCGAGCCGGGGGTCCACCGGGAGCTGGGCCAACTTCTGCCCGACGGCGGTCAGGCCGCCGCGGTTGTCGGTGCCGCCCCCGCGCGCGCTGCGGCCGTCGACGGGTGGGGGAGCGCCGCCGTCGCCCGTGCGGGCCGCGCTCAAGGCGCCGAGTTCGCGCAACAGCGTGACGCCGTCGTTGATGGCCCGGGAGTCCGGCGGCTCAACGAAGGGGAAGTTCTCCACGTCCTTGGGGCCGCGGGCAACGCCCATGGCAGTCATCTGCAGGATGACCGCGGCAAGGTTGGTCCTCAGGATCTCCGGATCAGTGAACGGGGGGCGTGACTCGAAGTCCTCCTCGGAATAGAGCCGGATGGCGATACCCTCGGACACGCGCCCGCAACGGCCGGAACGCTGGCTTGCCGATGCCTGCGACACGCGTTCAATCGGCAGCCGTTGCACCTTGGTGCGGTGCGAGTAGCGCGAGATGCGGGCCGTGCCGGTGTCGACGACGTATTTGATGCCGGGAACGGTCAAGGACGTTTCCGCGACGTTGGTAGCGAGGATGATCCGCCGCTTGCCGCCCGGGTTGAAGACCCTGTGCTGCTCCTGCAGGCTCAAGCGGGCGAACAACGGCAGCACCTCGGTGCCCGCCAGCCTGCGGTTGGCCTGGATCCGGCCGTTCAACGCCTCGGCGGCGTCGCGGATCTCGCGCTCGCCGGAGAAGAACACCAGGATGTCTCCGGGAGCCTCAAGCGCGAGCTCGTCGACGGCGTCGCACACGGCATCGAGTGGGTCGCGGTCTTCCTCGAGCTCGTCGTCGGACGCGTCCTCATCCTCGCCGGATGCACCGCCGGCCGGTTGGGACAGCGGCCGGTAGCGGATTTCCACCGGGTAGGTCCGGCCCGAGACCTCGATGATCGGCGCGGGTTCTTCCTCGCTGCCGAAATGCTTCGCGAAACGCTCGGGGTCGATGGTCGCCGAGGTGATGATGACCTTCAGGTCCGGCCTTTGCGGCAGGATCCGCTTGAGGTAGCCCAGGATGAAGTCGATGTTGAGGCTGCGCTCGTGTGCCTCGTCGATGATGATGGCGCTGTACTTACGTAGCAGCTTGTCCCGCTGGATCTCAGCCAGCAGGATGCCGTCGGTCATCAGCTTGATTTTGGTGGCCTTGCTGACTTCGCCGGTGAAACGGACCTGGAAGCCCACTTCCTGCCCGATCTCGACGCCCATCTCGAAGGCGATGCGTTCTGCGACGGTGCGCGCGGCAAGACGGCGCGGCTGGGTGTGGCCGATCACGCCCTTGTCGCCGAGGCCGAGTTCCAGGCACATTTTGGGGATCTGCGTGGTCTTGCCGGAACCGGTCTCGCCGGCGATGATGGTCACCTGGTTTGCGGCGATGGCCGCCATCAAGTCCTCGCGGCGCTCGGAGACGGGCAGCTCTGCGGGGTAGGAAATATGAAGTGTCATGGCTGCTGACAGTCTACTGTGGCGGCGCCTCGGCACGCAGTGCGCGCTTTCCCGCGGCCTTTTCCAATCGCCCGGCCATGGTGCGGGCGTACTCCTTGAATTCTTCAGGAGAGATGATCTCAAAGTCCATGTCCAGCGCCGCGAGGTGCGCCGCGGGCTGTGCCAAGCTGTCCCAGCCGGCGCGGAGCAGGGTTGCGTTCCCGCCGTCGTCGCTCAGGCTAGCGAGCTGCGGGCCGACGACGGCGGCCACGTCGCCGATGGGGGCGTGGAGGCGCACGACGACGTCGTAACGGTAAGGCGAGCGGGTCACGGAGCGCTGGACGTAGTCCGCGAGGTCCTCGGCAGGCAGGGGGCGCGGCACATACTTTTTCCGTTCGGCCGGAAGCGTGGCGATGCGATCGGCACGGAACGTGCGCCAGTCTTCCCGGTCCACATCCCATGCGACCAGGTACCAGCGCCGCCCGGTGTCGACGAGCCGGTATGGCTCCACCAAACGCCGGCCAGCGTCACCGTCTGCCTTGACATAGTCGAAACTGAGTTGTCGCTTGTCCGCGATCGCCGCGGAGACCACAGTGAGCTGCTGGGGGTCAACCGACGCCGCGTTGCTGGGCAGTGTGGTGACCGCGGCCTTGAGCATCGCGAACTTCGGGCGGAGACGTGAGGGAAGCACCTGCTCGAGCTTGGCAAGGGCGCGGACCGATGCTTCGCCGATACCGGCCACGGGACCCGCCGCCACCGAGTTCAGTCCCAAGGCGACGGCGAGAGCTTCATTGTCGTCAAGGAGCAACGGCGGGAGCTGGGCCCCGGCGCCCAGTTGGTAGCCGCCGGCTATCCCAGGCGAGGCGTGGATGGGATAGCCGAGGTTCCGGAGCTTGTCGATATCGCGGCGGACGGTGCGCTCCGTGACACCCATCCGCTTGGCCAATGCCGGGCCGGTCCATTCACGCCGGACCTGCAGCAAGGACAGCAATTGCAGGAGCCTTGCGGACGTTTGGATCATGGCACTGAATCTAGCCCACCATGCGGACAAAAGTCGTCCGTGTTGAGGGGCAGGCTGTCCTTAGAACGCGCGCAGTGTCCAGCACGAGTTGTCAGGCAGGTCCCTCGCCGTCCAGGGCTCGGAACGGTCGGGAAGGCGGCCGCGGCCGTCCCGAAGGACCGCTGAGATGGAAGCGGCGGCAGTGATGATGAGGATGATGAAGAGCAAGACTCCGATGAATTCCATGACTCCATCGTGTTCCTCATGCACCCCAAGAAACAGTGGCAGAAATGACCCATTTAGGCAATTTTCTGCCACACTGGATCTATGTTGAAAACGGTGGCAATCATTGTTGTTCCCAACTTCTCGATCTTCGAATTCGGGACCGCCTGCGAGGTCTTTGGCATTGACCGAGCGGACCGGGGGAGTGGCGTTCCCGGCTTTGACTTCAGGGTCTGCACCCCCGTACCGGGAGACGTGAAGATGAAGTCCGGCCTGTCGATGCATGTCGGACTGGGCCTGGAAGCCACGGCCGATGCCGACCTGGTCATCATGGCCCCGTACGGACGGGACGAGGACGTCCCGGAGCCTGTATTGGATGCGCTACGGGCGGCCCACGCGCGCGGGGCTTGGGTCATGTCGATCTGCTCCGGGGCGTACGCGCTTGCCCGTGCGGGCCTCCTTGACGGGCGCCGCTGCACCACGCACTGGCACTATTCACAGGACCTCGCCAGCAGATACCCGCAGATTCATGTGGACGAAAATGTGCTTTACGTCCAGGACGGAACGATCATCACAAGTGCCGGCACGGCCGCCGGCATTGACGCCTGCCTCCATCTTGTCCGCGTCGAGCTTGGCGCAAACGTTGCTGCCGCCATCGCCCGCGACATGGTGGTTCCGCCGCACCGCGACGGCGGCCAGGCCCAGTTCATCGACCGGCCCATGCCCACGTGCGGCTCCGCGCCCATGGAGGCATTGCTGCGCTGGATGGTGGAAAACCTCGAGCATGACCACAGCGTCAACGAACTGGCTTCCCGGCTGCACATGTCCGCCCGGACCTTCGCCCGCCGGTTCCGGGCCGAAACAGGTGCCACACCGGCGGCGTGGCTCAATTCGCAACGGGTGCTCCGGGCACAGGAGCTCCTGGAAAGCACGGAGTTGAACATCGACGAAATTGCGCGCGAAGCAGGATTCGGACATTCCGTGCTGCTGCGGCACCACTTCGCCAAGGTCCTGGCCACGAGCCCGCAGTCTTACCGGAGGGCTTTCCGCGGGCAGTTGGCGGAAGTTGGCTAGCGGCGGAGGGTCTCGTGGCCTTCTACCTTGGCGTTCTCCACGAGGGTGTGCCATGGCCCGGTGACCTCGGTCTCCGGGAGCGTGGCACGGTGTTGTCCGGCGCGGATTGAATACATGAACCGGTCGGCTTGCCCGGCAGCTTTCCCGGGTGCCCGCGCGGGCGCCTGTGCGCTGGCGCGACCGCGGGACGGCACTTGGTCCCAAGGGCAGGCCTCCACGATCGGCATCCAGCGCTGCTTATCTTCGGAGGTGGCGGCATCCACGGTCCAGACGCGTGTGATCGCGGCGACGCCACCGCTGCGCTGGACGGTGATTTTCATGTTCTGCGGCTTCCACTGCTCCGAAGGGTGCTGCTAGAGCTTTACCTTCACAGTTTCCCACGCCGTACGGACGGCGTCATGCTCGTGTGAGCCGGCGCCGAAGAGCTCCTCTGCCGAGGCCACTGTGGCCTTGGCGAAGCGTCCGAAGGTGCACGTGGCGGGCAATACGCCGCTGGTCAGCGTGTTGTACCAGATCTGCCCCGGAGCCTCCCACGCCTTGCCACCCAGCTCCAGGGCAAGAAGGGAGAACGCCCGGTTGGGGATGCCTGAATTGATGTGGACACCGCCGTTGTCCGCGGTGGTGCGGACGTACTTGTCCATGGAGTCCGGCTGCGGATCCTTGCCCAGAACGTCGTCGTCATACGCGGTGCCGGGTGCCCTCATGGAACGGAGCGCGGTGCCTTGGACGGCGTCGGTGAACAAGCCCTCGCCGATCAGCCAACTGGCCTCCGCAGCCGATTGCTTTTTGGCGTATTGCTCCACCAGGGCCCCGAAAACATCCGACATGGACTCGTTGAGGGCTCCGGCCTGGTTCCGGTAGGCGAGGGCTGCCGTGTATTGGGTGACGCCGTGGGCAAGCTCGTGCCCTATGACGCTGAGCGACTTCGTGAACCTCTGGAAGATTTCGCCGTCGCCGTCGCCGAAGACCATTTGGCTGCCGTTCCAGAAAGCATTGTCATACAGCTCGCCATAGTGGACAGTGGCATCAAGTTTCAGCCCGGCGCCGTCGATCGAATTACGGCTGAACGCACCTGCATACAGCGCGTGGGTTTCGCCCAGTCCGTCGTAGGCTTCATCGGCGGCGGGGTCGCCCGTTGCCGGACCTTTTTCCTTGCGGACGAGCTTGCCGGGCAGGGCTTCGGTGGAACCAGCGTCGTAGATGGTCCGCTTGGGCGGGCCGGGCTTCGCCTGCCGTGCCGTCGGCACGGGGGCCGGCACGGGAAGCGCGCGGACCGCCTGGAGGTTCTTGATGTGGAGCAGGGATTCCTTGGCCGCCCGTGCGATCACCCGCAGGCGGGGCTCGTGCTGTGCCGCCAGCCTTCGCAGCATGTAGGGAGGAATGATGGAACAGATCACGGCGAACCCTTTCGTACCTGTTGGACGGGTACGAACAGCTTAGGAGTGGCTACTGACTTTTTAGCCGGGCCGGTGCGGCATGTCCGGGATCACGACGACTCGGAGGCCTCCTGCAAGCACACCGGCAACAGTTCCTCCTCATATTCGGGGCCCTTCAGGATCCGTTGCAGCTTGCCGAGGTCCACGATGCCATTGCCCCAGGCCAGTTCGATTTCGTAGAGGGCTTGCTTGTTGCGGCGGGCGGCTTCACATTCAGGCATCGGTGTCCTCGGGTTGTGGGGAAAGGATGGTTGCGAGATGTGCTGCTGGGAGCCGCGACAGCTTCTTGGCGAGAACCGGGGCAATGGACTCGAGCTCGGGGAACGCTGCTGCGGGCTCCTGTTGAGGTGTCTGCCCTGGTCTTTTTGTTGTCTGCACAAGAACGTTGTGCTGGCAGGCGGCCAATCGTGACGCAGTTTTCCACTTTTTGTTGCCCGACTGGCAAGCGGCGAGGCTCCACGGCAAACGGTGAGGCAAAGAAAAACCCCGCCGGTTCCTTGAACTGGCGGGGTTTTCTGTTGTGCCCTCGATAGGATTCGAACCTACGGCCTTCTGCTCCGGAGGCAGACGCTCTATCCCCTGAGCTACGAGGGCATCCGGGGCTCCCGTCCGTTGCCGGAGGGACGTCCACGAGCTTAGCAGGTCACCGCGCCGCAATGGAAAACGGGCGGGGGCGAGCCGTCAGTAGCCCGCGAAAGCGTCCACATGGATGCGTCCGGCTCCGGCATGGCGGGCGGCGGAGCGAAGGGTGTCCACGTTTGCCGGGGACCCGGAGACGTACACGTCCCGCTCGGCCACATCGGGGATGAGCTCCCGCAGGGAGTCGCCGTCGATGCGGCTCCGCCCGGCGTCGTGCATGAACGACGGCGGCGGGGAACCGTCCGAAAGGCGGGCGATGACCCGCGCGCCCGAGGCCTCCAGGACATCTCTCCCGGCAAGTTCTGCGGCGCTGGGGGCGAGATACAGCACGACGATGTCCCGTCGCGCGGAGCTGCCGGACGCCAGCTGGGAAAGGAAAGGCGCAATCCCGATTCCCGCCGCGATGAGCAGCACGGGTTTGCCGGCGTCGGGCGGCAGGACAAAGTCGCCGCCCACCGCGGTTCCGCTGACGCACTCTCCAGGCTCAAGCGCGAGCAACGCACGCTTGGCGGCGGAGACTGGTTCCGCCGTGCCGACGCCGAATGTCATCTCGGGCGAGTCGGGCGAGCTGGTGATGCTGAAGACCCGTCGCCGCCCTTTACCGTCCGAGCGCGAGTGCGGAAGGTTGAGTTCCATGAACTGCCCCGGGAGGAAACGGACGGGCCGTCGTGGCTCAAAGCGGAACTCGGTGGTGAAGGGCGTCAGGGGGCGCGAACCCTTGAACGTCAGCATGATCCCGCCCCGCTGCCCCACGAGGAATGCGAGGAAGTTTCCGATCAGCAGAGCGAGTTCCGGCGAATTGGCCACGCCCGCCACGTTGTACGGCACAGCAAAAAACAAGGCCACGACGGCGGCCAGTACCATTTGCTGCCATCGGCGGGGAGGCAGGGTGAGGGGCTCGGTGAGCATGAAACCGACGAAAAAGAGCAGTGGCTGCTGCGCGATCGGTTGCCACAAAGCGGGTCCGAAGGACATGCCGCCGCGCAGGAGCACGGCGCACACCACCGACAGCGCCACCGCGAAGAAAGTGCAGGCCATGAGCACCTTCAGCGTCCGGTACAGCACCAACAGCACGCCGGGAACCAGGAGCCACAACATGGCCGGGGTTGCCGCCCACCACGTGGCGATGTTCAAACCGGTGAGCCCGGCGATGAAGGCGCCCGCCGCTGCGGGATTGAATATATGCCGGCCTCGGAACGCCAAGACGTATTTGGATGCCGAGGCCAAGACGCATGCCACGGCGACTCCGGCCAGGTCGAGGACCTGGACCGAAGGAATCAGCTCGGTGGGCCAGAACAGGAAGTACAACAAGAGGCCCGTGATGAGCGAGGACTCCGAGTGCGGCTGGACCTTGAAGAGCATGGCCATGAGCCGGTTGGATGCATACGTCAGGCCCAGGCACAGCACAAGATGGACAACCATTTCAGGCAGCCCGAAGCTCAACCAGCCCAGGGCGTTCAACACCATGCTGTACGCCGCGAGAACGGCAAGGACCCAAAGAATCAGCCGGTACATCGTGAAATGGCCGAGCCAGGCATCCACCCGCGCTTTGATGGCAATCATGAGAACAGTGTCCCTTCGAAGCCGGCCGAATAGGCGGCGTGTCCGTCTGAATAGACCATGAGCCAGGAAAACTCGAATTCTCGCTCAAGTACTTTCGGATCCACCATGAAGAGCGCCGTGGCCAGCGCATCGGCTTCCATTGCGGTGGTAGCCATGGTCCACGTGGCCACCACGGTCTCTATCGGGAACCCGGTGGCGCCGTCGAGGACATGGTGCAGCCCGTCGCCCCACGCGCGGCGGTTGGCGGCTGAAGCGCACAGCGCCCCGTCATGGAGTCCGACGACGCCGATCGCCTGGGTGGGGTCGTAGGGGTGTTCGAGGCCCACGCCCAACGGCTCCGCCCCGGAATGGAGCATGTCGCCGCTGGCATCGACCAGGAACTCCGTGGTTCCCGCTCCACGCAGGACCGAGGCCAGAAGGTCCACCAATTGGCCCTTCCCGGCAGCACCGATGTCCAAAACCACAGGGACGGAAGCGGAAATCTCCGTGCCGTTCCATACGAGGGCGTCTTCCCAGCGCGGTGCCGGCACCGGATGGCCGAGGGGCCGCAAGGCATAGTCCGCCCCGTAGCCCAGGTGCTCGAGGCTGCCGCCGATGAGCGGCGTCATGGTGCCGTCGCTGAGGCGGTACAGCTTTTTGAAAAGCCGTTCCAGCTCGCCTGCCCCGGCAGGGAGGGTCACGGTGCCGGGTTCACGGGCGAGCGGCGCAACCAGGGAGTCGTCCCGGAAGCGCGAGTAGCTTCGGTCGTAGTCCTCCACGACGCCGAGCAAGCCGGCGCGCACCTCCTCGGGGAGTTGCTCCGGCGTCGAGATTTCCCACGTGGTTCCGATCCCGTCGAAGCTGAAAACGCTCCAGCCCGTGTGCGTCATGCGCCTATTTGGCCTCGGACTTGATGGTTTCCACGGCCTTGTTGAATCCTTGGCTGGTCAGGGAGGAGCCGGCGACTTTTGAGACGTTGATCTCATCCAGTTTCTTGCCGACCACCTGCGCCGCGATGCCGTTCTTGAACTGCCCCTGGAATTCCTTGGTGTTCGGGTTGTTGGCATGGACTGTGATGTCCACCGCGGAAATGGTGCTACCGGCCAATGTCAGCTTGACCCCCACGGTTTCACCGCCGTTGGGTGAAATGTAGTCACCGTCCGCACTGTAGGTACCGTCCTTGTAGGGGCCGGAAATCGTGGAGGTCTTTTGCGGGGTGCTGCCTTGTGCCGAGGGGGCGCAAGCTGCCACCGAACTGGCCAGGGAGAGGCCGGCGGCGCCCACCAGGAGGCCCTTGCGGAGTGGCGTAGTCATGGTTCTGCTCGTTTCAACTGGACTCGAAAAGTGGTCAATGCGCGTTCCTTCGGGCCGTGGGCCGATCACACCACTGACGGTGATTTCAGCCTATCGGTTCAGTCTGGGAGCTTTACTGGCCGAAGCTGGGCGCCGGCTGGGTGCGCGCTGGTGCCCGCGTGTGCGCATTGCTAAGCATAAGAATTCCACCACTTGCAAGCCCCACCGGTAGGCTAGACGGGTGACTCCCGAAGAACTCTCAGCCGCCATATCCGCCTGCCTGAAAGACGCTGTCGCCGCCGGCGAGCTTGCGCTTTCCGAATCTGCCCTCCCTGAGGACGTGCGCGTGGAGCGACCCAAGAACCGGGAGCACGGCGACTGGGCCACGAACATTGCCTTGCAGCTTGCCAAGCATGCCGGGACCAACCCGCGTGAATTCGCCACAATCCTGGGCAAGCGGCTGGAAGCGATCGACGGCGTCACCGCCGTGGACATCGCGGGCCCGGGCTTCCTGAACATCACCGTGGATGCGGCGGCCGCGGGTGCGCTGGCAAAGGCCATCGTCGAGGCGGGAAGCTCCTACGGAACCAACCAGGCGCTCGCAGGCCATGTGGTCAACATGGAATTCGTCTCGGCCAACCCCACGGGACCGCTGCACATCGGCCACACACGTTGGGCGGCCCTGGGAGATTCGATTGCCCGCGTCCTCCGCGCCTCCGGTGCGGACGTCACCGCAGAGTACTACATCAACGACGCCGGCTCGCAGATGAACGTTTTCGCGAACTCGGTGCTGTCCCGCCTGCACGGACGCGGCGTTCCGGAGGGCGGCTACCCCGGTGAGTACATCCGGGAACTCGGCGACGAGGTGCTCAAGGCCCATCCGGCAATCCGCGAGCTGACCGACGAGGCCGCACTGCCGGTGATCCGTTCCGCGGCCTACCAGGCCCAGATGAAGGACATCAAGGACACCCTGGCCGAGTTCGGCGTGGCTTTCGATGTCTTCTTCTCCGAGCAGGAACTGCACGACGGCGGTGCGATCGAGTCCGCCGTCGCCCGCCTCCGCGAGCAGGGCCACGTGTTCGACGACGGCGGGGCGGTCTGGCTGCGCACCACGGACTTCGGCGATGACAAGGACCGCGTGATGATCCGGGCCAACGGCGAACCCACGTATTTCGCCGCCGACGCCGCGTACTACCTGTCGAAGAAGGACCGCGGCTTCACGGAGAAGATCTACCTGCTCGGCGCCGACCACCACGGCTACATCAACCGGCTCAAGGCCATCGCAGCCTGTGCGGGCGACGACCCCGAGGTCAACATCGAGGTCCTGATCGGACAGTTGGTCTCGGTCAATGGCGCCAAGCTGTCCAAGCGTGCCGGCAACATCATCGAGCTCAAGGACTTGATCGAATGGCTCGGGAAGGACGCCGTGCGTTACTCGCTGGCCCGCTTCCCCGCCGATTCTCCGCTGACGCTGGATCCGGAACTGCTGAAGAAGAACAGCAACGAAAACCCGGTGTTCTACGTGCAGTACGCGCATGCCCGCTCCCGCGGCACGGCACGCAACGCGATCGAGGCTGGCGTCGACCACAGCGCCTTCGACGCGTCCTTGTTGGACCACGCCACCGAGAACGAGCTGCTGTCCTACCTCGGCAGCTACCCGTCCATCGTTGCCAAGGCCGCCGAGCTCCGCGAACCGCATCGTGTGGCCCGCCACCTCGAGGTCATCGCCGGTGCCTACCACCGCTGGTACGACGCTTGCCGCGTCTCACCGCTCGGCGACGAGCCGGTCCAGGACGTCAACCGCACACGGCTGTGGCTCAACGACGCCACGAGCCAGGTACTTGCCAACGGACTCGAACTCCTCGGCGTTTCAGCTCCGGAACGGATGTGATCAGCGTGCAAAACAACACCGCCGCCTCGCCCCTTGCCCCCGAGTGGCTCGTCGTGCCGGAGGACGTGAACGCGCTTCACGCGCCGATGTGGGCCGAAGGTGTCCAGAGGACCGACGACGGCGAGCTCGCCATTGACGGCGTTCCCGTCAGTGAGCTCAAGGCGCAGTTCGGCACTCCGCTGTTCGTCATGAGCGAAGGTGATTTCCGTGCCCGCGCCCGCTCCTTCAAGGACGCCTTTGACGCAGCTTTTGAGGACATTTGCGGGGGAGTGGACGTCTACTACGCCGGAAAGTCCTTCCTGTGTACTGCCGTGGCCAGTTGGGTGGCCGAGGAAGGCCTGCGCCTGGACACGTGCTCTGGGGGCGAACTCGCCGTCGCGGCCCGCGCCGGCATCGACGGCGCCAATTTGGGGCTGCACGGCAACAACAAGTCCGACGCCGAGATCAACCGGGCACTGGACATGAAGCTCGGCCGCATCGTGGTGGACAGCCTCGATGAGCTTGAGCGGGTCGCCAAGATTGCCTCCGGCCGCGGCGAGACGGCGAAGGTCATGCTGCGGCTGACTCCCGGCGTGCACGCCCACACCCACGAATTCATCGCCACGGCCCACGAGGACCAAAAATTCGGTCTCTCCATGGCCGGGGATACCACGGAGTCAGCCGGCCTCTCGGCCGCCGAAGAAGCGGTCGCTGCGGCGACTTCGTACTCCAATGTGGAACTCCTGGGCCTGCACTGCCACATCGGTTCCCAGATCTTCGAGCCTGACGGTTTCGCCCTGGCAGCCGAGAAGCTGTTGGGATTCCTCGCCGCGATGCAGGCGAAGTACTCCATCGTCCTGCCGGAACTGGACCTCGGCGGTGGCTACGGGATCGCCTACACGCCCGTGGACACACCCCGCCCGCCGGCCGAAATCGCGCAGGCGATGGCCGCCGTCGTTCGCTCCAAGTGCGCTGAGCTGGGAATCGCCTCGCCGCGCATTTCGATCGAACCGGGCCGCGCAATCGTGGGCACCAGCACCTTCACCTTGTACGAGGTCGGGACGCTGAAAACCGTCCGCGTGGACGCGCCTGTAGATGCCGGTGGCAACCAAAACGTTACGTTCCCGCGCCGCTATGTGTCGGTGGACGGCGGCATGAGCGACAACGCCCGTCCGGTGCTGTACGACGCGGATTATTCGGCCATTCTCGCCTCGCGGACCTCGGACGCTGCCGCGCAACTGTCCCGAGTAGTGGGCAAACATTGCGAGAGCGGCGACATAGTTGTTAGAGATGTATATCTGCCCGAAGACGTGGCAGCCGGTGATCTGCTCGCTGTACCGGGAACCGGCGCTTACTGCTGGGCCCTCTCAAGCAACTACAACTATCTGGCCAGGCCTGGCGTTGTCGCTGTGCGCAATGGATCCGCCCGGCTGATCGTCCGCGGGGAAACCGAAGAAGATCTCTTGAACCGCGACATGGGAGTGGCGAATGTCTGAAGTGCGAACCCTGAAGGTGGCCCTGCTGGGCTGTGGCAACGTGGGAGCCCAGGTAGCGCGGATTCTCCTTGACGACGCCGACGCCCTTGCGGCCCGCACCGGCGCACGCTTGCAGCTGTCCGGCATCGCCGTGCGGAACCTTGATTCAGAGCGCGACGTCGAACTGCCGCGCGAACTGTTCACCACCGACGCCGACACCCTGGTCAAGGACGCCGATCTGGTGATTGAGCTCATGGGCGGCATCGAGCCTGCCCGTTCGCTCATCCTGACCGCCATGCAGAACGGCGCCTGCGTCGTCACTGGCAACAAGGCACTCCTGGCACAGGACGGCCCGACCCTCTACGAAGAGGCCGACAAGGCGGGCGTCCAGCTCTCCTACGAGGCCGCCGTCGCCGGAGCCATTCCGATCCTGCGACCCATCCGCGACAGCCTCTCCGGCGACCGCATCACCAGGGTCCTGGGCATCGTCAACGGCACCACCAACTTCATCCTCGACCAAATGGACAGCACCGGTGCGCAGTTCGCCGACGCGCTGGCCGAGGCCCAGCGGCTCGGATACGCGGAAGCCGACCCGACTGCCGACGTCGAAGGCCATGACGCCGCAGCAAAGGCCGCCATCCTCGCGTCGTTGTCCTTCCACACGCGCTTCGCCCTCGAAGACGTGTACTGCGAAGGCATCACAAAGGTCAGCGCAGCGGATATCGCCGCCGCGAAGGACGCAGGCTTCGTCATCAAGCTGCTCGCCATCGCGGAGAAGATCACCAACGCAAACGGCGACGGCGGCATTTCAGTCCGCGTCCACCCCACCCTCCTGCCCCGCGAGCACCCGCTGGCGGCCGTTCGCGGTGCGTTCAACGCCGTCTTCATCGAGGCCGAGAACGCCGGCGAGCTCATGTTCTACGGCCAGGGAGCCGGCGGAACCCCGACGGCGTCTGCCGTCCTGGGCGACCTCGTCTCGGCAGCCCGCCGGGTGGTACTCGGCGGTCCCGGCCGTACCGAGACCACCACGGGCTACGTGCCTGCGCTGTCGATCGATGCCTCGACCACGAGCTACTACATCGGCCTCGACGTTGCCGACCAGGCCGGCGTCCTGGCCCGGATCACCCACATCTTTGCGGAGCACGGCGTGTCGATCGAAATCATGCGCCAGACGATCCACCGCGACGCCGCCTCGAAGGTTGAGTCGGCCGAGCTGAAGATCGTCACCCACCGCGCATCCGAAGCCGCACTCGCGGCAACCGTCGAGGCCGTCAAGGGCCTGGACGTCATCAATTCTGTGACATCCGTCCTGCGGGTAGAAGGGGTCTAAGTGGCTCACCAATGGCGCGGAGTAATCCGCGAATACGCTGATCGTTTGCCTGTAACGGAAGCCACGAAGGTCATTACCCTCGGCGAGGGCGGAACTCCGCTCGTCCACGCGCAGAAGCTCTCCGAACTCACCGGATCCACCGTGTACCTCAAGGTGGAGGGCATGAACCCCACCGGGTCCTTCAAGGACCGCGGCATGACAATGGCCATGACAGCTGCTGTCGAAGCAGGAGCCAAGGCCGTTGTTTGCGCCTCCACGGGCAACACCTCGGCCTCCGCCGCAGCCTACGCCACCGCAGCCGGGCTCAAGTGCGCCGTGCTGGTCCCCGAAGGCAAGATCTCCATGGGCAAGCTCAGCCAGGCGATCGCGCACGGCGCGACGCTCCTGCAGGTGGACGGCAACTTCGACAACTGCCTCGACATCGCCCGCAAGCTCGGCGAGTCCTACCCGGTGTTCCTCGTGAACTCGGTCAACCCGGCGCGTATCCAAGGCCAGAAGACCGGTGCCTTCGAAATCGTCGACGCCCTCGGAGACGCTCCGGACATCCACGTCCTGCCGGTAGGCAACGCGGGCAACATCAGCGCGTACTGGAAGGGCTACAAGGAGTATTCCGCCCCCTTCGAGTCCGCGACCGCCGGCACCCTTCCCGCCGTCTCCACCAAGACGCCGGCCATGTGGGGATTCCAAGCGGCAGGCGCGGCACCGTTCGTGGCAGGCCACCCCATCACCGAACCGGACACGATCGCCACGGCCATCCGCATCGGCAACCCGGCGTCCTGGGACACGGCCATTGCGGCGCGTGATGAATCCGGCGGCTTCATCGACGCCGTGACCGACGAGGAAATCCTCGATGCCCACCGCTGGCTCTCCGCCAAGGAAGGCGTCTTCGTGGAACCCGGTTCCGCGGCAGGCGTCGCCGGGCTTATCAAGAAGCACGCCGCAGGCGAGGTTCCCACCGGCAAGACGATCGTCATCACCGTCACCGGACACGGACTCAAAGACCCGCAGTGGGCACTCCGTACCGAAGACGGCAGTGAGGTCCAACCGGTCAAGGTGCCGAACGACGTCGTAACCGTGGCATCCGAACTGGGACTGGAAGAAAACTAAGAGTGGAAACCACGCAGCCCACCGCGACGGGTCTCACGCTTGTCGCGGCAGGCCAGCAGCTGACCGTCAGGGTCCCGGGCACCAGCGCCAACCTGGGCCCCGGCTATGACAGCCTCGGCCTGGCATTGTCGATCTACGACACCCTGACCGTCGAAACACTCACCACCGGAGAGCTCGAGTTCGAGCTCTCCGGTGAGGGAGCCGATTCCCTTCCCCGGGATGCGAGCCACCTCGTCGTGCGTGCCCTCAACACGGCCTTGGAGCGCCTCGGTTTCCGGCACAGCGGCCTCAGGATCACCGCGGACAACGTCAACCCGCACGGCCGCGGACTTGGCTCCTCGGCGTCGGCCGTGGTTGCCGCCGTGACCGCGGCCAACGCCTTGGTGCCCGAATCCGCACAGCGCGACCGCGACTGGATCCTGCAGCTCACGAGCGAGATGGAAGGGCACCCGGACAACGTCGCACCCGCGATTTTCGGCGGGTTGGCCCTGTCATGGCAGGACAGCGAGCAGTACAGCAGCACCCGCGCAGAAGTGGTCCCGTCGGTCATCCCGATCGTCGCCGTGCCTGACTATGAATTGTCCACCGAGACTGCCCGCGGTTTGCTGCCTGCTTCCATCGGCCACCACGCAGCAGCCATGAACTCAGGACGCGCGGCGCTCCTCATCCACGCATTGACGGCCGACCCCCGTTTCCTGCTTCCCGGAACCGAGGACTACCTGCACCAGAGCTACCGCGCAGAGGCAATGCGGCCCAGTGCGGCGCTGATCAAGGCACTGCGGTCTTCGGGCCATGCAGCCGTGGTCTCGGGAGCGGGACCCACAGTTCTGGCACTGGCCAACGGCGCGGATGAAGCCGAGGCGATCGCCGAATTGATTTATTCGTTCACCGCGGACAACACTCCGGATGTTGCGTGGCGCGTGATGACACTGGCAGTGGACGTTGAAGGTGCTAGAGTGGACTTGCACCGGCGGTAGAACCGCGGGCAGTTCCCTGACATTGGATCCCGGCTTATTGCCGTTCCCGTCTCCTACTGTGTCGAAGTCTGCCGGTGTCGTCTCCTTATCGGCCTGTCGCAGGTGCCACAGAACCCTTTCTGTTACCCGAGCCGTCAGCCCGCGCCCCGCCCGCCGGAGCATCGAAGACGTATTAGTATCCGGCCCTGCTGAAACTAAACCGGCAAGACCGAAATCACGGCTGCAGATCTGAACTGCAGTCCAGAACAAATCATCGCGTCCAGCTCTAGGTCTGGACGCCGTCGAGGGGGAAGGATCCTTCGTGACAGAAACCACTGAGCTGGCTTCAGCTGTGGACACAACATCTTCTGCAGCTGAATCAACGGCCGCAACCGCTAAGAGCAGCGGCCTTGCAGGCCTCAAGCTCGCGCAGCTCCAGGCTCTCGCCAGTCAGCTGGGCATTTCGGGCGGATCCCGGATGCGCAAGGGGGACTTGGTCTCGGCTATCTCGGCCCACCGTGCCGGTGCAACCACCAGCAAGGCTCCCACCGCGGCCAAGGCCGTGGCAGCAAAGGCCGCGCCTGCAGCCCCGGAAGCTGAGACCGCTGCCGCACCTGCCGCAGCACCTGTTGAAGCTCCTGCGCAGGACGGCACCCGTGCACGTGGCCGTGGCCGAAGCCGTCGCGCCACCAGCGATGGCGTTGTTGCCGCTCCTGCCGCCACGGAAACCGCGGAGGCTCCCGCCGCCGTCGTCGAGGCTCCCGCCGCTCCCGTCGCAGAAGCAAGCGAGGCCGCCGGTGAACGCCGCCAGCCGCGCACGCGGAACCGTCGTCGTGGCGAGGCCGCTCCGGTAGAGGCCGGTGAAGCCGCCGAAACCCGCGCCGCAGAGCAGCCCCAGGCCGAACAGCCCCGCGTAGAACAGCGCCAGCCTGAACAGCGCCAGACAGAGCAGCGCCAGCCCGATCAGCGTCAGGCACAGCAGCGCCAGGGCGAGCAGGCCTCTGTCGAAGCCGGCGAACCCGGCCAGCGCGAACGCCGCGACAACACCCGTACGCGTCGCGAAGACACGAACGACGGCGATGACACCGGCAACCGCCGCAATCGTCGCAACCGTCGCGACCGCAACGATCGTCCGGGTCCGCAGGACAATCGTGACAACCGCGATGGAAACACCCGTAGCGACCGCTTCCGCGACCGCAACGAACGCCGCCGTGGCCGTGGCCAGGGTCCCGACGTCGACGACGTCGAGGTCACCGAGGACGACGTCCTGCTGCCTGTTGCCGGCATCCTGGACGTACTGGAGAACTACGCGTTCATCCGCACCTCGGGGTACCTGCCCGGCGCCAACGACGTGTACGTGTCCCTCGCCCAGGTCAAGAAGTACAACCTGCGCAAGGGTGACGCCGTCGTCGGCGCAATCCGCGCCCCGCGCGACGGCGAGGACCGCAGCCAGCAGACCGCACGCCAGAAGTTCAACGCGCTCGTCCGCGTCACGTCGGTCAATGGCAAGACGCCCGAAGAGCTCAAGGACCGCGTCGAATTCGCCAAGCTGGTTCCGCTGTACCCGTCCGAGCGACTGCGCCTCGAAACGGACCCCAAGAAGATCGGCCCGCGCGTCATCGACCTCGTGGCCCCGATCGGCAAGGGCCAGCGCGGCCTGATCGTCTCCCCGCCCAAGGCCGGCAAGACGCTCATCCTGCAGTCCATCGCCAACGCGATCACCACCAACAACCCTGAGGTCCACCTCATGATGGTGCTGGTTGACGAACGTCCCGAAGAAGTCACGGACATGCAGCGCACCGTCAAGGGCGAGGTCATTGCCTCCACCTTCGACCGTCCTGCCGATGACCACACCACGGTTGCCGAGCTTTCCATCGAACGCGCCAAGCGCCTCGTGGAAATGGGGATGGACGTGGTGGTCCTCCTGGACTCCATGACCCGCCTGGGCCGCGCCTACAACCTGGCAGCACCGGCCTCCGGCCGTATCCTGTCCGGTGGTGTCGACTCCGCTGCGCTCTACCCGCCGAAGCGCTTCTTCGGTGCTGCGCGCAACATCGAAAACGGTGGCTCGCTCACTATCCTGGCAACCGCGCTCGTGGAGACCGGTTCCAAGATGGACGAGGTCATCTTCGAAGAGTTCAAGGGCACGGGCAACATGGAGCTCCGCCTGTCCCGCCAGCTGGCGGACAAGCGCATCTTCCCGGCCGTGGACGTCAACGCTTCGGGTACCCGTCGCGAAGAGAACCTGCTTTCGGCCGAAGAAGTCAAGATCATGTGGAAGCTGCGCCGCGTCCTCTCCGGACTCGAGACCCAGCAGAGCCTTGAACTCTTGACCAACAAGATCCGGGAGACCGGGAGCAACGTCGAGTTCCTCATGCAGGTACAGAAGACGACTCTTGGAGCCAAGTCGGATAACGACAAATAGCTGTTTTAGGGGCGGGCGCTGGTTCGTTCGTGCGGTTGGTGCCGCGCGGATGTTCCGCTCCCGCCCCTTCCCTTTGCAACGCGGGGTCACTTACGGCCCATGCCGAGGGCCTGGATGGGCCGTAAGTGACCCCGCGTTGCGTTATTAGACTTGTAGAAGTCGAAAGAGGTTTGAAAATGTTTGAGTCCGTACAGGGATTGCTTGACGAGCATGCTGCTATCCAGGCGCAGTTGAGTGATCCTGCCGTTTATGCCGACCAGGCTTTGGCCCGCAAGTTGGGGCGGCGCTCTGCCCAGTTGCAGGGCATCGTTGAGGCGTACAACCGTTGGCGCGGGCTCATGGACGATCTCGAAGCGGCCAAGGAAATGGCTTCCGAGGACGCCGAATTTGCTGCCGAGGTAGACGAAATCGAGGCGAAGCTTCCGGCAGCGCAGGAGAAGTTGCGCAGGCTGCTGATCCCTCGCGATCCCGACGACGCCCGCAACGTCATTCTCGAGGTCAAGGGCGGCGAAGGCGGCGACGAAGCTGCGCTCTTCGCCGGGGACCTGCTGCGCATGTACATGCGTTACGCCGAGTCCCGCGGGTGGAAGACCGAACTCATTTCGGCCACGGAATCGGACCTGGGCGGCTACAAGGACGTCCAGATGGCCGTCAAGGGCAACTCGAACGATCCCGCAGAAGGCGTCTATGCCCGCTTGAAGTTCGAAGGCGGCGTGCACCGCGTCCAGCGTGTTCCCGTCACGGAGTCGCAGGGCCGCATCCACACGTCCGCGGCCGGCGTACTCGTGCTTCCCGAAGTGGATGAGCCTGAAGAGCTCGAAATCAACCAGAACGACCTCAAGATCGACGTCTACCGGTCTTCAGGTCCCGGCGGCCAATCCGTCAACACCACGGACTCTGCCGTCCGCATTACGCACCTCCCCACGGGCATCGTGGTGGCCATGCAGAACGAAAAGTCCCAGCTCCAGAACCGTGAAGCCGGCATGCGCGTCCTTCGTGCCCGTATCCTGGCACACCAGCAGGAGCAGATCGACGCCGAGAACTCGGCCCAGCGCAAGTCGCAGATCCGCACCATGGACCGTTCCGAGCGCATTCGCACGTACAACTTCCCGGAAAACCGGATTGCCGACCACCGGACGGGCTACAAGGCCTACAACCTCGACGCCGTCATGAACGGCGACCTGGAGCCGGTCATCCAATCGGCCATCGAAATGGATGAACAGTCGCGCCTGGATGCCCTGGGCGAGTAACAGCCTGCAAGGATCTTCATGACGTTCTTTCCGGGCCAAAGCCTCGCCGACGCTGTCCGCGAGGCAACAGCCATCCTGTCCGACGCCGGAGTCCCCACTCCGCGCGTGGACGCTGAACTCCTCGCGGAACACCTCCTGGGCGTCGGCCTCGGCCGCCTGCGCGCCATGCTGCTGGGCGATTCCGAGGCCCCGGAAGGCTACGCGGACTTGGTGGCCGAGCGGGCCCAGCGCGTCCCGCTCCAGCACATCACCGGCGTCGCGCACTTCCGCTACCTCACACTCGCCGTGGGCCCTGGCGTGTTCATTCCGCGACCGGAAACGGAATCCGTGGTCCAGCTCGTCATCGACCACCTCCAGGGACTCGAGCACCCCAAGGTGGTTGACCTTGGCACAGGCTCCGGCGCCATCGCGGCGTCGATCGCCCACGAAGTGCCCGGGGCCGAGGTCCACGCCGTCGAATTCAGCACGTTCGCCCACGCCTGGGCCGCGAAGAACCTGAAGCCCCTCGGAGTGAAGCTCGTGCAAGGCGACCTTCGCAATGCACTGCCCGAACACGATGGAACGTTCGACGTCGTCGTTTCCAATCCGCCCTATATCCCGGCTGAAGCAATTCCGAACGAACCTGAAGTGGCGCTGCACGATCCGCCGGAGGCACTGTACGGCGGGGGAGCGGACGGAATGGAGCTTCCGACGGCGGCTGCAGCCTCCGCTGCCCGGCTCCTCAAGGGCGGCGGCTACTTCGTGATGGAGCACGCGGAAGTGCAGGCGGGCTGGATTGCCGAACACCTGAAGGCTGCCGGTTGCTGGACGCACGTCGCCACCCACCTCGATCTCAATGGCAAGGAACGTGCCACGAGCGCAGTGTTGGCAATCGCTGCCTCCGGGAAATGAAAGAATAGCGCTGTGACCACAAGCTACAACTGCACGTCAGAGGAACAACGCGCCGAAGGCCTGGAGCATGCGCAGCGCGCCATCAGCGAGAAAAAGTGTGTCGTCATGCCGACGGACACTGTCTACGGCATTGCCGCCGACGCTTTCTCGCCGCAAGCCGTGACCATGCTGCTTGTCTCGAAAGGCCGCGGCCGCCATATGCCGCCCCCGGTGCTGATTCCGCGGCTCAATGCGCTGGACGGGCTGGCAACCGATGTATCGGAAGAAGCCCGCAAGCTCGCGGAAGCCTTCTGGCCCGGCGGCCTGACGCTGATCTTCCACGCCCAGCCGTCCTTGGATTGGGACCTGGGGGAGACCCGCGGAACCGTGGCCCTGCGCATGCCCGACGATGAAATTGCGCTTGAACTGCTCAACCGCACCGGACCGCTAGCGGTGTCCTCGGCAAACCGCACCGGCCAGGCCGCCGCGCAGACAGCCTCCGAGGCGAGGACCCAGCTTGCTGAATCGGTCGAGGTGTACCTTGAGGGCGGCTTCCGGCCTGTCGAGGGAACCGAGTCCGTAGCGTCCACGATTGTCGACGCCACCGCGCTGCCGCTTCGGGTGGTCCGCGATGGTGCGATTTCCCTGGAACGCCTCCGCGAGATTGTTCCCGGGGTGCTGGCCCTCGGGGAAGCGGCGCCCGAACCCGCGGCTGAAGCCGCACCTGATACTGAACCGGCGCCTGAAACGGCCGCGGCTGAAACAGCGGCGGAACCGGCGTCCGAGACGGAAACAGCCCCGGAGGAACAGGCCGAGACCCCTGTCCACACGGAGACCAGGGCCGAATGAGCCTGGTCCGGGATCGCGTTCCCCTTCTGGACGTAGACGTCACCGCACTGTGCGCCGACGAACTCATCGAGGCCATCAGCGGGTACGTTTCGGACGGCACCACCAAGGTTGTCCTCGGGCACAATCTGCACAGCGTCACGCTGTTCCATTCGAGCCCGGATTTCCGCCGCCTCTATGAACGCAGCGATGTGGTGCTCATGGATGGTGCGCCTGTCGCCATGCTCTGGGGACTTGGACGGCGCGGAGCTTCACGGGGCGATGCCGCGGGGTTGATGGAATACCGTCTGGGATCCACTGACTGGGTGCCGGCGCTAGGCGGCGTCGAAGGCCTGCGCAGGATCGCCGTTGTCGGCGCCGGCCCCGAGGCCAACAGCAAGACGGTGGAGCGTCTCCGCAAAATCGTGCCGGGCGCCGAGGTCTCCGGGCGGCCCGGTGAGAATTGGGACGATGACAGCGAAGAGGCCGCCGTCGCCTGGCTCGCGGAATTCCGCCCGCAACTCGTGCTTCTTGGCCTTGGAATGCCGCTGCAGGAATCGGTCCTGCACCGCCGTCTCGACGAGCTTCCGCCTGCCGTCTACTGCACCGTGGGTGGCGCCATCGAACAGTTGGCGGGCCTCCAGAAGCTCGCTCCACGCTGGCTGGGCCGCCTCGGGCTCGAATGGGCATGGCGGCTCGTCCTGCACCCGGGACGCGTCGCCTACAGGGTCTTCGGCGAGCCGTGGGTGCTCCTCGGCCTGCTGGTCCGCCGTCGGCTCTCCGGCAGGAACTGCGCCTGAACCGAAGCGCCCGGCAGGACCGCTAGAACTTCTGGTCCTCCAGGGGGCCAAAGCCCTTGTCCCGCAAGCCGGCGGAGAACGCCCGGAACCATTCGGCGAGCCCGCGGAAGTCACCCCGGGGGAGGAAGTAGCCCAAGTAGCCTCCGACGTCGGCCACCATGGATTTTCCGCGGCGGTAGCGGCGGATCAAGTAGCCGCGGTTGCGGTAGTAGAAGTATCGCTTGAACGCCGAATCCGGCACGATCACGTGCCAGCGCGCGCCGAAGACGTGCTTTGTCTCGGAAAACGCGTGCGGGTGGCTGATCCAGGCCGTCGCGACGGTACCGAAGCGGATTCCCGCTTTCCTGAGGCGGATCATGAAGTCCACCTCGTCGCCCCGGATGAACAGCCGGATATCCGGCACTCCCACCTTGAAGAACACATTGGAACGGATGAGCGCGCCGTTGAAGAAGTGCCCGACGTCGGGCAGGAACCCCGCCTTCTCGACTTCGGCGCGTTCGTGGGTCACCTTGCCGTCGATGCGGAAGAAGAAGGAGAGCTTGTCCGGGTGGCCGGGCGCAACGACGAGCGGCACGACGGCGTCGAGTCCGCGGGCGTCTGCTTCGCGAACCAGGGTTTCAAGACAGGCAGGATCGCCGGGTTCGGCGTCGTCGTCCATGATCCAGACCCATTCGGCGCCGCTGGCGACCGCCTTGAGGATTGCGAGGGCGAAGCCGCCCGCGCCGCCCAGGTTCGCCTCCGAGCGGACGTAGTCCACTTTTGGATGGCTTGACGCAAGCTCCCGCGAAGGAATGGTTCCGCTGTCCACGAGGCAAATGGTGTCCACGGGCATGGACTGCTTGTTGATGGCGTCGAGCAAGACTGCTAGCTCTCCGGGGCGGTCAAAGGTCACAGCCGCTACGGCAACGGAGACAGTCATGTAGGGTTCCTTCCGGGCACTCGCGGGGAGGGTCCTCCCGGCTCGCCCTAGGGGCGCGTGAAACGGAGCAAAGCCGCCGTTGACGCTAGTATCTTGACAGAGTCCAACTGTAGTACAGCAATATTCGGCGGTGCGCAGAGGTGTTGCAGGTGTTGTGCCGGCAGCTAGTCGCCAGGGACATAATCCACCACCACCGCCAACAGGAGCCGCCACGTGATCATGTATTCGCTCATGATGCTCACGGCTGCCGTCGTGTCGTATCTCGCTACGTGGGTAGCCCGCCAGATGGGTAACAAACTCCGGCTTTTCGCCCCCATCCGCAGCCGGGATATGCACTCAGTCCCGATTTCCAGGCTCGGAGGCCTGGGACTCTTCGCAGGCTTCGCCGTGGCCCTCGTGGTAGCCAGCAATTCGTTCTTCGTGAAGGACATCTTCCACGGAAACGGTGCGCCGTGGGGAATCCTGGCGGGTGCCTTGGTGATCGTCGCGGTCGGTGTTGCCGACGACGTGATGGACATCCGCTGGTGGGTCAAGCTGATCGGTCAATGCACGGCGGGTACGATCGTTGCGGTCTGGGGCGTGCAGATGTCCGTGATTCCTTTTGTTCCGGAACCCATCCGGATCGAGGCGGAACCGCTGCGGATTGTCCTGACTGCGCTCCTCATCGTGACCACCATGAACGCCGTCAATTTCATCGATGGCCTCGATGGCCTCGCGGCCGGCGTCGCCGCGATCGGCGGGGTTGCGTTCTTCCTGACGGCGTATTGGGTCCACCGCAATGCAACGCTGACGGACCGCTCGGATCTGGCGGCGCTGCTGATGGCCATCATCGTCGGTTGTTGCATCGGATTCCTGCCGCATAACTGGTTCCCGGCCAAAATCTTCATGGGCGACTCCGGCGCCATGCTTCTGGGCCTCGTGATGGCCTCGGCCGGTGTGGTGTCCACGGGCCAGATCAGTTCCGGACTCTACGACCGCGCCAACGGTATTCCGACCATCGTGCCCATCCTGCTGCCGTTCGCGATTTTGTCGCTGCCGTTGCTGGACCTTGGCTTGGCGGTGTTGCGGCGGACAGCTCGCGGCCAATCGCCATGGTCTGCGGACCGCGGTCACTTGCACCACAAGCTCATCGAGCTCGGCCACACCCACCGCACGGCGGTGCTCATGATGTACGTGTGGACCTGCATTCTGGCGTTCGGAGGCCTCGCGTTCGCCATCTTCCCCTGGCAGATGGTCCTCACGGTCGACATCGTGGCCGCATTGATCATGGCCGGGGTGACGGCCTGGCCCTACTTTGTCCGAAAAGGGCGCGCTGCCCAGTAGACGATGTGTGACGAGGGCGTTAACATCACAGTTCTATCTCATGTAGAATTCTAGGGCGGACAGTCACTCGCCCGCGCACCCACCCTTTTTGAGACTTTGGCATTCTTGCCACGACGATTGGCATCCCCATGACCTCCAACGCCGGCGGACAGCAGTCCGACTCAAGCGGCGTTGCTGCCCCCCGCTCCATGTCTTCGCTGTGGCTCCGGCTTCTTTTCCTCAGCTCGACGACGGCGGTGGCGGCCCTCGCGGCAACGTCGGCTGTTGCGGCGGTCATGAACGGTGGCGTAGGGGTGCTCTCTGCCGCATTCGGCGGGGCGATCGTGATGGCATTTTTTGCTATCAGCCTCCTGATCGGCCATTTCGTCGGCCGGGATAACCCCTCCGGCGCGGTGGGCCTTTTCGTTGCCAGCTACTTTGTCAAGGTGGTCGGCTTCGCGGTGGTGCTCTTCGTCGTGGGAGCGCCCGCCTGGCTGCACGGACGCTGGTTCGTGATCGGCGCCGTCGTCACGGTTGTCTCGTGGCAAGCCGCCGAAATCTACGGCTTCAGCAAGGCCCGGCTCCAGATCTACAACGACCCCGCAGCGGGCAAAGGGGGCGGCGATGTTCACTCCTAGGAACAAGCGACGCTCCGAGACATCCAATGCCCCAAAAACCGGCGATTCCGCTGAGCAAGTGAGCGACGGAAGCGACGGCGGATACAACGCCGGCATAGCCGTCTTCAGCTACATTGTTGGCGGAATCATAGTCTGGAGTTTGATAGGCTGGGGTCTGGATAATCTGTGGGGGACTCGCTGGATTGTGCTCCTTGGCGCTCTGCTTGGAGCCGCAGGAGGGTTCTATCTTTCCCATATGCACGGCCTCACAAGTCATCGCTCGTCTTCCGGTGGAAGCAAAGCAGACAGTGGTCCGTCCCAGGACGGGAACAGTAATGCCAAATAATTTCACACGGGAAATGGCTGCAAGAAACGCGGCCGGATCCTCAACAACGCCCAATGATGGACACTGCAGAGAGGAAACGCGTTGATCGCGCTTGCGCTCCCGGCCCAGGATTCAGGGACCTTCACTCCTCCCGGAATCGACCAAATGCACCTGCCGGCTATCCTGCCGTGGGGTGCGAGCGATGGCTTCTCCAAGCAGATGTTGCTGGTGATCCTGTCGGTGGTTCTTATCGCCACATTCTTCATTGCTGCTGCACGCAAGCAGCAGTTGGTTCCCGGCAAACTGCAGTTCGCAGGCGAGATGGCCTACGGCTTCGTCCGCAACAGCATCGCCAAGGACATTATCGGCGGCCGCGACTTCATGAAGTTCGTGCCGCTTCTGTTCTCCTTGTTCTTCTTCATCCTGGTGAACAACATCTACGGCGCCATTCCCGTGATCCAGCTTCCGAGCTTCTCTCACGTCGGCGGGGCCTATGTGCTGGCCGCAGTCGTGTACGTCACCTGGATCGGCATCGGCATCAGGAAGAACGGCCTGAAGTACTTCAAGCTGGCCACGGTTCCTTCCGGAGTTCCTTGGTACATCCTGCCGATCGTCGTACCGATCGAAATTATCTCCAACTTCCTGGTCCGGCCCGTGACGCACAGCCTCCGTCTCTTCGCCACCATGATGGCCGGACACCTCATCGTGATGATCGCCGGCTCCGGTATTGAGTTCCTTGTCATGCAGGAGAACGTCCTTCTCAAAGGCGCATCCGTGCTGGTACTTGTTGGCGCCGTCGCCATGTACATGCTCGAAGCCTTGATCATGGTGCTTCAGGCATACGTCTTCACCCTTCTGACTGCGATCTACATCGAAGGCGCGCTCCACGCCGACAGCCACTAGGCACAACCCCTCAATCTTCCCCTTCGGGGGTTGAAGCAAACCAAACAACCTGCCGCGACTGCGGCATCTTGAAAGGAATACAATGAACGGCGACATCAACGGCTCCCTTAACCTCATTGGCTACGGTCTCTCCGCAATCGGCGGTGGTATCGGTGTGGGTCTCGTATTTGCTGCTTACATCAACGGTGTTGCACGTCAGCCGGAAGCCCAGCGCGTGCTCCAGCCGATCGCGTTCCTTGGTCTGGCTCTGACGGAAGCCCTCGCCATCCTCGGCCTGGTCTTCGCTTTCGTTCTCAAGTAAACCGCTAAGAACCAAGCGAACATTCAGAACCGAGTAGATAAGGACGGGTGAAACATGAATCAGCAGATCATCTCAGCCGCCGCTCAAGGTGCCGCCGAGTCGGCTAATCCGCTCGTTCCCAATCTCTGGGAAATGGGCGTCGTCTTCGCCGGCTTCGTGGTCCTCTTGTACATCGTGGTCAAGTTTGTTGTCCCGATGTTCGAGAAGACCTTTGCCGAGCGCGCAGAGGCGATTGAGGGCGGCATTGCCAAGGCTGAAAAGGCCCAGGCCGAAGCTTCTGCAGCTCTCGAAGAGTACAAGCAGCAGCTCCACGATGCCCGCGCCGAAGCCAACCGCATCCGCGAAGAAGCTCGAGCCGAAGGTGCCCAGATCCTCGCGGAGCTGAAGACCAAGGCAGCAGCCGAGTCGGCTCGCATCACTGAGCAGGCGTACGCCCAGATCGAATCGGAGCGCCAGGCAGCTGTTGTCTCCCTGCGTTCCGAGGTGGGCACCCTTGCCACGACTTTGGCAGAGCGCATCGTTGGCGAATCGCTCAGCGATGACGAGCGTGCCGCCCGCGTGGTGGACCGCTTCCTTGCAGATCTGGAGACCCAGAGCGCAGGTGCAGCTAAGTAATGGCAGGTGTATCGAGCGAATCGCTGACCAAGGCGCTGGAGCAGTTGGAAGCCACGCTTCCGACGGCCTCGCTGCAGTTGGCTAAGGACCTCTTCGGAATCCTGGGAACGGTGGACAGCTCGGCTGGCTTGCGCCGCGCCCTGACTGACCCCTCCCGCAGCGGAGAAGAAAAGTCGGCGCTGGTCAAGCAGCTGGTTGGCGGGAAAGTCTCCGCTGATGCTGCGGAAATCGCGAGTGGATTGGCCAGCTCACGCTGGGCATCGGCACGCGATATCGGCGATGCACTCGAGACTCTTGCCGCCACGGTGGTCATCGCCGTGGCTGAGAACAAGTCGGCCGTTTCTGCCTCCGGAATCACGGGGCTGGAAGAGCTGGAAAACGATCTGTTTGCTTTCAACCAGACCGTTGCTTCCAGCCACGAGGTACAACGTGCCCTGGGAGAGTCGCAGGCAAGTGCCGCGGCCAAGATCAGCCTGGCTGAGAAGTTGGTTCCTGGCGCAAGCCCGGAAGCCCAGCTCCTCATCGCCCAGGCCGTATCGCAGCCACGCGGCGTCAAGCCGAGCAAGCTCATCGACAATTTCGCCAAGCTTGCAGCCAAGCGCCAGCAGCGCTGGATCGCAACTGTCCGCGTTACCCGTCCGTTGACGGATGCGCAGGCCAGCCGTCTGCAGGCCGGGCTTGATGCCCTCTACGGCCGCGAGCTGAAGGTCAACGTCAGCGTTGATCCAACTCTGATCGGTGGAATCCGGGTCCAGGTGGCAGACGAAGTGGTTGACGCTTCCGTCGTAGCCCGCCTGTCCGAACTCCGCCGGCAACTCGCTGGCTAGCCAGACAAGCACAACTTAACTGATACAAACACCGGTCATCGTGAGCAACGATGATCACGAAAACAGGAGAGCAGGGACTGCAGATGGCCGAATTGACCATCAACGCCGACGACGTCCGTAATGCGTTGAACGAGTTCGCGGCGTCCTACGAACCCGGAAACGCAGAGCGCGTAGAGGTCGGCCGCGTGACCGCCGCAAGTGACGGCATCGCCCGTGTTGAGGGCCTTCCCTCGGTCATGGCGAACGAGCTGCTTCGCTTCGAAGACGGCACCCTGGGCTTGGCCCAGAACCTCGACGTCCGCGAAATCGGCGTCATCATCCTCGGTGACTTCACCGGTATCGAAGAAGGCCAGGAAGTCCACCGCACCGGTGAAATCCTGTCCGTCCCGGTAGGCGACGCCTTCCTTGGCCGCGTAGTTGACCCCTTGGGCCAGCCGATCGACGACCTCGGCGAGATCAAGGCCGAGACCACCCGTGCCCTGGAACTCCAGGCTCCGGGCGTGACCCAGCGTAAGTCGGTTCACGAGCCCATGCAGACCGGTCTCAAGGCAATTGACGCCATGATTCCGATCGGCCGTGGCCAGCGCCAGCTGATCATCGGTGACCGCCAGACGGGCAAGACCGCCATCGCCGTCGACACCATCATCAACCAGAAGGCCAACTGGGCTTCGGGCGATGTCAGCAAGCAGGTGCGCTGCGTTTACGTCGGTGTCGGCCAGAAGGCTTCCACCATTGCCGCTGTGCGCCAGACCCTGGAAGACCACGGCGCGCTGGAATACACCACCATCGTGGCTTCCCCGGCATCCGACCCCGCAGGCTTCAAGTACTTGGCTCCGTACGCCGGCTCGGCCATCGGCCAGCACTGGATGTACGGCGGCAAGCACGTCCTGGTGATCTTCGACGACCTGTCGAAGCAGGCCGAAGCCTACCGTGCAGTGTCCCTGCTGCTCCGCCGCCCGCCGGGACGCGAAGCGTACCCGGGTGACGTTTTCTACTTGCACTCCCGTCTGCTGGAGCGTTGTGCCAAGCTCTCCGATGAGCTCGGCGCAGGCTCGATGACCGGTCTTCCGATCGTGGAAACCAAGGCGAACGACGTCTCGGCCTACATCCCGACCAACGTCATCTCCATCACCGACGGCCAGATCTTCCTGCAGTCGGACCTGTTCAACGCCAACCAGCGCCCCGCTGTTGACGTCGGCGTGTCCGTGTCCCGTGTTGGTGGTGCGGCACAGGTCAAGTCCATGAAGAAGGTCTCCGGTACCTTGAAGCTGGACCTGGCGCAGTACCGCGACATGCAGGCCTTCGCGATGTTCGCGTCCGACCTCGACGCGGCGTCACGCCAGCAGCTGACCCGTGGTGCCCGCCTGATGGAACTGCTCAAGCAGGGCCAGTACTCGCCGTTCCCGGTCGAGGACCAGGTTGTCTCCATCTGGGCCGGTACGAAGGGCTACTTGGACGACGTTCCGGTTGAGGATGTCAGCCGTTTCGAGTCCGAGTTCCTGGAGCACCTCAAGCACAAGTCCTCCATCCTGACCACGCTGGCGCAGACCAACGTCCTGGACGACGACACCGCTGAAGCGCTGAAGTCCTCGATCATCGACTTCAAGAAGGGCTTCTTCGGAGAGGGCGACAACCGCTTGGTTGGCGCCGGCCACGAAGAGCACGAAGCGATTTCCGGTGGCGAAGTCGACCAGGAAAAGATCGTCAAGCAGAAGCGCTAGAGCATTGGTTACCGGGCCTGCGGAATCCGCAGGCCCGGTACCTTCGCCAAAGCCTTAGCCGCTGATCCATCGGGATCTTAGGAAAGGAAATGTATGGGAGCCCAGATCCGGGTCTACCGCCAGAAGATCAGCTCGACGACGTCGATGCGCAAGATCTTCAAGGCGATGGAACTGATCGCTACCTCGCGCATCGGTAAGGCCCGCGCCCGCGTTGCAGCTTCGACGCCCTACGCAAACGCGATTACCCGTGCTGTTTCTGCTGTCGCAAGCCAGAGCGAAATCGATCACCCGCTAGTCACCGAGCCGGAGCAGATCCGCCGTGCCGCCGTCCTGGTCATCACCTCGGACCGTGGCCTGGCTGGTTCTTACTCCGCAAGCGTGCTCAAGAAGGCTGAAGGTCTCAACGAGCTTCTCCGGGCAGAGGGCAAGGAAGTCAAGACCTACCTGGTTGGCCGCAAGGCCCAGGCATACTTCGACTTCCGCAGCCGTTCGTACTCCCGCGTGTGGACCGGCGGAACGGACGCACCGGAATTCGAGACTGCCAAGGAAGTCGGCGCCGCTCTTCTCGAAGAGTTCGCCAACGACTTCGCTGAGGGTGGCGTGGATGAGATCCACGTCGTTTACACCCGCTTCAAGTCGATGGTGACACAGGAGCCCACGGTTGTCCGTCTGCTGCCGCTCGAGGTCGAAGAGCAGGCAGTCAGCGAGTCCGAGCTTCTGCCGCTGTACGAGTTCGAACCGGAGTCGGAGCAGGTGCTTGACGCTCTTCTTCCGCGTTACATCGAGTCCCGCATCTTCGCGGCAATGTTGCAGGCAGCGGCTTCCGAGCTCGCCGCCCGCCAGCGCGCCATGAAGTCGGCAGGCGACAATGCGACCGAACTGATCAAGAAGTACACGCGTCTGCGCAACACGGCCCGCCAGGCTGAGATCACGCAGGAGCTTTCCGAAATCGTGGCCGGTGCCGACGCCCTGAGCGCGTAGTTGCCGGTGCATGGTTCGGCGCAAGCTGCACCTGCACCAAATAGATAAACTTAACCCCACGCCATCTACTGAGTGAAGTGAGAGAGATGACTGCCACCGCTACCGAGCACGCAGCCGCAACGGCCGGCGCCACCGGCCGCATTGCCCGCGTCATCGGCCCGGTTGTCGACGTCGAATTTCCGGCTGACGCAATCCCGTCGATCTACAACGCACTCACCACCGAGGTAACCCTCAACGGTGAGACCAAGACCATCACGTTCGAGACCTCCCAGCACCTGGGTGACAACCTCGTCCGTGCCATCTCCCTGCAGGCCACCGACGGACTCGTCCGCGGCACCTCCGTGCAGGACTCCGGCTCCCCGATCTCCGTGCCTGTCGGCGACGGCGTCAAGGGCCACATCTTCAACGTTCTCGGCAAGCCGCTGGACGTTGACGAGTCCGAGATCAACGCGGACGCTTACTGGCCGATCCACCGCAAGGCCCCGGCCTTCGCGTCCCTCGAGGGCTCCACGGAGATGCTCGAGACCGGCATCAAGGTCATCGACCTTCTCACCCCGTACATCAAGGGTGGAAAGATCGGTCTGTTCGGTGGCGCCGGTGTCGGCAAGACCGTTCTGATCCAGGAAATGATCACCCGTGTGGCCCGCAACTTCGGTGGTACTTCGGTATTCGCCGGGGTTGGCGAGCGTACCCGTGAAGGAAACGACCTCTGGGTTGAAATGGAAGAGGCAGGCGTCCTCAAGGACACTGCCCTTGTATTCGGCCAGATGGACGAACCGCCGGGAACGCGTTTGCGTGTGGCATTGTCTGCGCTCACTATGGCGGAGTACTTCCGCGATGTGCAGAACCAGGACGTGCTGCTCTTCATCGACAACATCTTCCGCTTCACGCAGGCCGGTTCCGAGGTCTCCACCCTGCTCGGCCGCATGCCGTCCGCAGTTGGTTACCAGCCGAACCTCGCTGACGAGATGGGACTCCTGCAGGAGCGCATCACCTCGACGAAGGGCCACTCGATCACGTCGATGCAGGCTATCTACGTGCCGGCTGATGACTACACTGACCCGGCTCCGGCAACGACCTTCGCACACCTCGACGCGACCACGGAACTTTCCCGTGAAATCGCCTCCCGTGGTCTGTACCCGGCCGTTGACCCGCTGACGTCGACTTCCCGCATCCTGGACCCGCAGTACATCGGCAAGGACCACTACAACACGGCTGTCCGTGTGAAGCAGATCCTGCAGAAGAACAAGGAACTCCAGGACATCATCGCCATCCTCGGCGTTGACGAACTGTCCGAAGAAGACAAGATCGTCGTGTCGCGTGCACGCCGCATCCAGCAGTTCCTGTCCCAGAACACCTACACCGCCAAGCAGTTCACCGGCGTCGAAGGCTCCACCGTGTCCATCAAGGACACTGTCGAAGGCTTCACGGCGATTTGCGACGGCGAGCTGGACCACATCGCAGAGCAGGCGTTCTTCAACGTCGGCGGCCTGGATGACGTCGAGCGCCAGTGGGCCAAGATCCAGGAACAGACCAAGTAGTATGGCTGAGCTCGAGGTTGAGATTGTCGCAGCGGACCACTTCGTGTGGTCCGGTGCGGCCAAGATGGTCAAGGCCCGTACCAGCGATGGTGAAATCGGGATCCTGCCGGGCCACTCGCCGCTCCTCGCCATTCTGGCCGCGGGCGAGCTGGCCATCGAGCCGGTTACCGGAGACCGCCTTGCAGTAGTTGTGGACGGCGGGTTCTTCTCCGTCGACAACAACCGCGTGGTGATCGTCGCTGACAACGCCCAGTTGGGCGATTCAGCTACTGCGGGGATCCGATAGCAAGACCTTGATGGACGATTCTGCTATTCCGTTCATCGCCTTGGCAACGGCGTTTGCGTTGCTGATCTTTACACTGTGCCTCGTCGGGGTGCGCCGCTTCAATCTGCGGCGCGCCCTGGGCACGGTCGACGCCTCCATTTGCACGGCTGGAAACAGCTGGCGGATGGGGGTTTGTCGTTATCAGGACTCGGAGCTTGAGTGGTTCCGCCTGCTTTCCCTTAGCTTCCGTCCAAGACACAGCTTCCGCCGCAGCTCCCTGGAACTCTTGGGCCGCCGGAAGCCAACGGAGGAAGAACTGACGAGGCTGCAGCCCGACGTCGTGGTCGTCGAACTCCAGCACGAAGGCCAGCGGTTCATGCTGGCAATGAGATTTGATGCCTACGCCGGGTTGTCATCCTGGCTGGAGGCCGGCCCCGTGGTGGGCGTCGGCACCTGGCGCTGAGGACAGTGGAATTCCTGTACAACCTGAGCCTTGTTGATGGTCCGTTCTATTGGACCATCTTTGGCGCTGGAATTGCCGGGAGCGCATTCCTTCTCCTGCGATGGGACCGGCGCTGGCTGCTTTCCATTGTTGTGTCGCTTGTCGCCGCAAGCGGAGTTGTTGCGGTCATTCATTGGCTGCTCGTCAACGTCCTCACCGTCTTCCCGGAGGATCTCCCCTTCGATGTCCTTGCTTGGTCGACGGTTGCCTTTTCCGCGCTGGCCCTCTTCCTTTTTCGGCTTCCGGGTTCCTCGTGGCGCGGCAGGAGCGCCGCAGGGGTCTCGTTCTTCGCGGTCCTGCTCCTCTCCGCACTTCAGACCAACAGCTACTTCGGGCTTAACCACACGGCGGCTGATCTCTTCGGCCACAATGTTGGCCGGATCCCACAGCTTGAGGAGGGGTTCAAGAGGGGTTCTTCCCGAACCCTCCCGGTGTCGCTGCCTGAGGGGGGACTTGTCCGCAGGGCGTCGATCCCCGGAATCGAATCCGGATTCACGGCCCAGGATGCTTTCATCTACCTGCCGCCGGCCTACCAATCCGCTGACCGCAGCCAACTACCGGTTCTGGTGCTCTTTGCCGGCCAACCCGGACGTCCCGCCGACTGGCTGACCGGCGGTCTCCTTGAACCGGCCATGAATACTTTCGCCGCCCGGCACGGAGGCGTGGCGCCCGTCGTCGTGGTGGTCGATCCCAACGGTTCCGATACCGCAAACACGATGTGCATGGATAGCCGGATCGCACGTGCGGATACCTACCTAGCGATCGATGTTCCGCGTTGGATCAATTCGACGCTCGAGGTTTCGGCCGACCCAAGGAAGTGGGCGGTCGGCGGGTTCTCCTTCGGCGCAACGTGTGCCGTGCAGATGACTACGCTGCATCCCGAAATCTATCCTTCGTTCATCGCGTTCTCGGGAGAGCGGGAGCCTTCACTTGGCCCGGACCGCCGGCGGACCATCCAGACCGCATTTGGCGGCGACTCTACGGCCTTCGACGCCCTGACACCGTTGAACCTGATGAAACAGCGAAGCTACGACGGGCTTGCGGGCTTCTTCGCCGTCGGGGCCTCGGACGGCGAATTCGTCGGCTACGCCACCGAGCTTGCGGCGGCCGCCCGCACCTCCGGCTTCGAAATCCGGCACGCTTCAGTTTCCGGAGCCGGCCATTCGTGGGCAGTCGCCGTGCAAGAGCTTCCTTCCGCCATGGAATTCCTGGCCCCTCGCTGGGGACTCGTCCAGTGAGCACCCAGGAAGCCCGGTTATCCAAGGACCAGACGACTGATCCCGAAGAAGGCAAACCCGCCCGGAAGATGGTGGCAACGCTTGCCCGGGCCATCCTGGGCAACGTGGCTGCCCACATCGGGGCAATCCCTTTCACCGTGATTGTGCTCGCCCTGTACCTTCTCACTCCCGCGATCTTCGACTCAGATCTCGGGTACGGCCCCGACGTCTTGCGGCACCTTTCAAGCGTGAGCGGCGGAGGATTGAAGTCGGGGGACTGGTGGTCCATCTGGACGTCGATGTTCTTTGCAGCCAACCCCCTCGATTACGTGATGAGCTCGTTGTTGTTTGTCGTGCTGTTGGGCTCTGCAGAGCGCAAGCTGGGGTGGTTCCGCACGGCGGCGGGCTTCTTTGGCGGACAGTTTGCCACGGTCACCGCTTTTCTGTTGGTGGTCCAGTTGGCAGCCTACGCCGACGACGGCTGGCTGGGGCGGATGATGGACGCCAGGACTTCCGGGCCGCTTCCGGCAACCCTCTTCGTCTCGATGGCGGCCAGCGGCCTTCTCCCGACCCTGTGGCGCAGGCGCCTGAGGGCGACCGCTGTGTCCTTGGCGCTCCTCTTGGTCCTGTACGTCGGCGACCCCTCAGCCGTCATGGCCCTGGCCGGAGCCGTGCTCGGACTGGGGGCGGGCCTGTGGCTCCAGCTCGACCACGGGATTCAACCGAGCCACCGGGCGACCAGGCGTGAAACCCGAAACCTGTTGTCCCTCATGGTGGCGATTTTCGGCGTCGGGCCCTTGGTGGCGGGCGCGGTGAGGAGCCCCGCGGGGCCGCTCGCGTTGCTCCGCGAAATGGTCCTGAACCCGGTCCCGACGCTCAACCAGTTACAGGCGAACTGCGGTGGAACCGTGGACATCAGCTGCCTTGAGCTTGGACGCCAGGGCTATCCCGGGCCCGCCGGCGTGGCCCTCGCGGTGGTGCCCGCGTTGCTTCTCCTGATCTGCGCGGTGGGCATGCGCCAAGGAAGGCGTTTGGCATTGAAAATCGCCATCGCCGTGCAACTCGGTGTGGTGGCTTTGTCCTTTGCCTATCTGGTGTTGTTTGCCAGCATTCCGCATTTTCCAGGGCGGGGCCGTACGGTAGTCATGGGCTCCGCGGTGTTCCACATTCTGACCCTCGCCCTGGTTCCCCTTGTCCTGGCGGTCCTGCTCTTCCTTTTCCGGGGCAACTTTGTGGTGGGCTCCAGGGCGCCGCTCCGCCGGAAAATGGCATGGCTGGTTGGCGGTACGTGGCTCATCTTGGCGAGTGGCTACACCGGGGCCTGGCTCGGCTCGGGCGGTATGGCGCACGACGGCGGCATCCTCGGCCTCATTGCGGAACTCGCCCGGCAGTATCTTCCCTTGCCCATACCCACGGCCTTCGGTCGAGTGTTCGCGGAACGTAGCGCCGCCGAGTCGATATTGTTCGCGTGGTCCGGGATCACTTTCTGGCTCGTGGCCATGGCAGCGGTGTGGACGCTGCTCCTGAAACGGCAGCACGGGCCCGGCGGCGACGATCCGGCCCGCCTGGCGGCCAAGGCTTTGGTCAAACGCGGCGGGGAGTCGCTTTCGTGGATGGCGCTATGGGAGCCGAACAAGTTCTGGTTCACTCCCGGAATGGACGCTGGAATTGCCTACCAGCAGCACGGAAACGTGGCACTGACCCTTGCCGGACCGTTCGGTGATCCCGCACAAGCCCCTGCCGCGACCGAGGGGTTCCTGGACTACTGTGCGCACCATGCATTGGTGCCGTGCCTCTATTCCTGCACCGAGGAATTGTGGCCGATGCTGCAATCCGCGGGATTTCGCCGAATTGCGGTCGCCCAGGAAACCCGGCTCTCCATCCGTGACCTTGAGTTCACGGGCAAAGCGTGGCAAAACGTCCGTACAGCAAAGAACCGCGCGCTAAAGGCCGGCGTTGAAGCCCGGTGGGGGCGCTATTCGGAGTTTCCGCAACACGTACGCTCCCAACTCGGCGAAGTGTCGGAAGAGTGGGCCGCCAGGAAAAAAGTACCCGAAATGGGCTTTACCTTGGGTTCCCTCGACGAGCTGATGGACGATGAAGTGCTGTGCTGCATCGCCGTCGACCGCAAAGGGTTTGTCTTTGGGGTCACCAGTTGGCTGCCGGTGTTTCGTGACGGGCGGGTGATCAGCTGGACCTTGGATTTCATGCGTCGGCGAAGCGATGCCTTTCCTGGCCTCATGGAATTCATGATTGCCTCGGCAGTGCACGAGTTGCGGCAGGGAGTGGAGGTCATTTCTTTGTCGGGCTCTCCTCTTGCCGGCGAGACCGAGGAATTCTCCAGCGGGGAAGCCGGCCTGGCGGGCATTCTCGACCTCGTGGGCAGGACCCTGGAACCCGTTTACGGATTCCGCTCATTGGCCCGCTTCAAATCGAGGTTCCAGCCGGAGTACAGGACTTTGTATATGTACTATCAGGACAGCCTGGAGATTCCCGCGATCGGCGCCGCGCTAAGCCGCGCATATTTGCCGGGGCTATCCGTTCGCCAAACTGCCAGGCTTCTCCGCACCCTGGTCGCCTGAAAAGGAAAAGGGGTCCCGCAGCCTGTGCGGAACCCCTTCCCTGAACCTGCCAAGCAGAATTCAGGCAGTCAAACTAGACGGCGGTTACGCCGGTGGCCTGCGGGCCCTTTGCGCCCTGACCGATCTCGAACTGAACACGCTGGTTCTCGTCGAGGGTGCGGAATCCGCCGGTCTGGATCTCGGAGTAGTGGACAAAGACGTCGCCTTCAGCGTCGTCCGGGGTAATGAAGCCGAAGCCCTTTTCAGCGTTGAACCACTTGACGGTGCCCAGTGCCATTTTTGTTTCTCCTCATTGTGGAACTATTAAGTCCGGCACACCGCGTGCCGGCCTTGGTTACTCCGCGAGAAGACCTGGTATTCCGTCCAAGCAAGGCCTGGTTGGCTTCGCAGGAGCTTCACGCTCGCAACACGTCTTGCGAGCATGAATCACACCTACACAAAGACTGCTACAACACTTTCATGGCGGATAGTGGAGGTCAACGGTCTGCTGGGGAATTCCGACAAATTTTAAGTAAAAAGAAGGTAACGGAAGAAAGCGCGCCGGCCACTGGATCCGCCATGGGGAGCCCGCCAATTCGGCCTAGGCGAGCCAATCACCATTGCGCAATACGCCAGCGAGTTGAAGCTCCTTGTCCACGACGACGAGATCGGCCCGCAAGCCCCTGCGAAGGCCGCCAAGTTCATCGGAGAGCCCCAGGACCGCGGCGGGAACCGCCGTGGCCGAGGCAACCGCGTCGGCGAGCCCGACGCCGGCCGCAACCGTGCGCCTGACGACGTCGAGCATGGTGGCGGTGCCACCCGCGATGGATCCCGTGGCATCCAAGGTAGCGACGCCGTCCGTCACGGTCACGGGGGAGGGGCCAAGCATGTAGTTTCCGTCGGAGAGTCCCGCCGCCGCCATCGAATCGGTCACGAGGACAACGTTTGCTGCGCCTACCAGCTGAAAGACGGTTGCGACCGTGCTTGGGTCCAGGTGCGTGCCGTCCGCAATCAGTTCCACCACGGCCTTACCTTCCTGGGCCGTCCGAAGGGAGGCGGCCACGGGGCCGGGGGAGCGGTGGTGCATGGGAGGCATGCCATTGAACAAGTGCGTGACGGTGGGCAGAGAGCTGACGCCGTCGAAACCGGCGGATTCCAGGCCCTCGCGCGCCGCAGTGAGGGAGGCTGCCGCCGTCGCGTCGTCGCAATCCGTGTGGCCAAGAGACGGCGTTACTCCGTGGAACGTCATCAGGTCCACGAGTGCAGCGGCGCCCGGAAGCTCGGGGGCATAAGTCATGGTTGCGAGCTTGCCTGCAGCGGCTTCAACCAGCTCCGTCATGAGGTCCAGGTCCGGCTCCAGCAAATAAGCAGGGTTCTGGGCACCGCATCGCGCGTGCGAGAGGAAAGGCCCCTCAAGGTGGATTCCCGCTACGAGTCCTTCATCGGCCAGGCGCACGAAAAGCTCGATGCCGCGGAGCAGGTCCTCCCGGGGCGCCGTGACCATGCTGGCGAGGAGCGTGGTGGTTCCGGAGCGGTGCAGGAAATCGATGGCCTTGCGCGCCGACGATTCATCAGCCCCGGGGAAGTCGCCTCCATTGCCGCCATGGCAGTGCACATCCACGAACCCGGGAACGATATACCGTTCAGCGGGGAAATCGGTCCGGGGAGTTTCCTCGAACCCCTCGAAGGCTGCTTCGTGGAATTCGGCGGCCGGCCCGGCGAAGGCGATGCGGTCGTCTTCCACCGCCACCAGGCCATCTTCGATCACCGCACCGTCGCTGACGATGGTTCCGGTGATCAGGTGGCGCACAGGCGCAGAAGAAGATACAGGCCGGTCTGGGACAGTCATGTTTTGATTCTAGTTGCCGGGGCCCGCGCTTGGCCCGGTTTACCCTGCATGAGGGCCCGGACCGCTAGAACAAGCGGGACTCGCTGTCGTCCACGCCCCGCATCGCGTCATAGTCCAGGGTGACGCAGTCGATTCCGCGGTCGTTGGCAAGGACCTTCGCCTGCGGCTTGATCTGCTGGGCGGCGAAAATGCCCCGCACCGGGGCCAGCAGCGGATCGCGATTGAGAAGTTCGAGGTACCGCGTGAGCTGCTCGACGCCGTCGATGTCGCCGCGCCGTTTGAGTTCGACGGCGACCGTCCTGCCGTCGCCGTCGCGGGCGAGGATGTCCACCGGACCGATGGCAGTGAAGTACTCGCGCCGGATGAGCGAATAGCCGGCACCAAGTGTTTCGATCTGCTCGGCGAGCAGTCGCTGAAGGTCGGCCTCGACGCCGTCCTTGATGAGCCCGGGGTCCGTTCCGAGGTCGTGGGACGTGTCATGGAGTTGCTCGTAGATGTTGATGATGAGCCGGTCATCGGTCTTGGCCGACTGCACGGTCCACTGCTCCACCACGCCTTCTTCCACCTCGGTCTCTTCCGGCGTCGTCACCCGGAGGGTTGCGGGCGGGCTCATCCAGTTCAGCGGCTTGTAGGAGCCGCCGTCGGAGTGGACCAGCACCGAACCATCGGATTTGACGAGCAAAAGCCGGGTGGCAAGGGGGAGGTGGGCCTTGAGGCGGCCAACGTAATCTACGGAACAACGGGCTATGACGAGTCGCACCCGCTCCACTTTACTTCCTCTGCCGCATCCCCTGCCCCGCGCAACTAGCGACTGGGGCAGAATGGAGTCATGCCCCGCTCCAACCGCCCCCGACGCACCGAATCAGCCAAGGCAAGCTGGAAACGGACAGGCGAGTCGCCGGAACTGGACCTGGAACGTGCCCGCTCGGGCATCGCCCGCCGGGAAAGCGCCCCCGACGGCGACTGGATGGTCCGGACCATGACCGCACGCAATGCCGAGAAGACGTATATATGTCCCGGCTGTTCGATGGCCATCGTGCCTGGCATCGCCCACCTGGTGGTGTGGTCCGAGACGCACCTCTTCGGCGATGCCGCGGGCCTGGCGGAGCGCCGCCACTGGCACAACAACTGCTGGACCGGCCGGACCTACAGATACCGCTGAGCGCTTAAGCTTGGAAGCATGAGTTTCGATCCCGCTTCCCTCGTTTTCAGCCAGCCGGAGTCTGCCACGGACATCAGGGCATCCACCGTTTTGCCGGCGCACCGCGAAAACGTGGAATTCCGCACCGAAGACGGCAAGTTGCTTGTGGGTGAGCTGGCGCTGCCGGAATCCGGCGAGATCTCGGCGACCCTTATTACCCTGCACCCCCTGCCAACGCACGGCGGATTCATGGATTCGCACGTCTACCGGAAGGCGTCCTATCGGCTTCCGGCGCTGGCCGGCGTCGCGGTTCTGCGCTTCAACACGCGGGGAACGCATTCGCCCCGGGGTACCAGCCAGGGGCACTTCGACGAGGGCATCGGCGAGCGGTACGACGTCGAGGCTGCTGTTCGCTTCGCTGTGGAGCGCGGGCTTCCGAACCGCTGGTTGGTGGGCTGGTCCTTCGGCACCGAGCTGGCCTTGATGTACGGTGCGGTGGAACCGGTGGCTTCCCAAGTGGAGGGCGCCGTCCTGCTGTCTCCGCCGCTGCACCGTGCAACGGACGTGCATTTGAAGGAATGGGCTGCTTCGGGAAAGCCGCTGACGGTCCTGGTTCCGGAACACGACGACTATCTTCAGCCCGCCGAGGCCGCGGAACGATTCAGTTTGGTGCCCCAGGCCCGGGTGGTGGGGATCGACGGCGCCAAGCACTTGTGGGTCGGCGAGAAGTACGCTGCCCGGGTTTTGGACGAGATTGTGGACGACGTGACGGAAGCCGGTGCAGGACCCCATGGCTTGCCTCGCCAGTGGGCAGGCCCAGTGGCCACGGCCTAATGGCTACGGTTTAACAGCCACCGCTCAGTGGCGGTCCTGGCGGACGATGAAGACTTCCTTGATCAGCAGCATGATGGCTGCGGCCGTCGGGATGGCGATCAATGCACCGAGCACGCCCAGCAGGCTGCCGCCCGCGATCACCGAGATCACGGCGACAGCACCCGGGACGGCAACTGCCTTCTGCATGATGCGCGGAGAGATGAAGTAGGCCTCGAACTGCAGATAGGCGAAGTAGCAGATGGCGTAGATCACGGCGGTCTGCCAGCCGGCGGTCAAAGCCACCAGGATGACCACCACAGCGGCAATCAGCCCGCCTACCAAGGGGATGAAGGCAAGCAGGGCAACCACGAACGCCAACAGGACGCTGAACGGAATGCCCAGGATGCTCATGACGATGAACGCGAACAGCGCGTTGAGCAAGGCAACACAGACCTGGCCGATCACGTAGTTGCCCACCGAGCGCGTGATTTCTTCGGATAGCGCTTCCACCCGGGGCCTGCGCGACCGTGGTGCGAGCCTGTATCCCCATCTCTTCATGGCAGGCAGGGCACCGAGGAAGTAGAGGCTGAGGACCAGGACGATCAGCGTCCCGAAGACCCCGTTGGCCACCGTGGATCCGAAGCCGACGACGCCGCCGAAGATACCGCCCATGGCGTCCGGGTTCTTGACGAACTTGTCGAGTTCCTGGCTGATCTTGTCGCGGACGCCGAATTGGCTGTCCAGGGAGCGGAAGAAATCCGAATCCACGAAGCCCCGGATCCAGTCCGGAGCCTGCCGGACGATCTGTGAGACCTGTTCCACGATGGTGGGGATCAGGGTGGCGAAAAACGCCGCCACTCCGGCAACGAGGACCCCGACGGCGATGACGACGCCGGCCGGGCGCGGCACCTTGCGCTCTTCGAGCCCGCGGACCACAGGGTCAAGTCCCAAGGCAATGAACAAGGCCGTCACGATCCACAACAGCAGTTGGGCGGTGTTGGTGCCGATGTAGTACAGCATGAGGGCGACGCCTACGCCGGCCGTGCCCATGAAGCCGACATACAGCGGGTGTTGCGCGGACATCCTCGGGCCAGGGGAACCGAAGCGCGGGCCGTCGGATTCATCCAAGGCGGGTTCGGCGGTTGCATCGTGCTCAAGTTCGGGAGGCATTTCGAAACGGACCCGCGGTTGGGCGCCGGGAATGGGCTGGCGGAGGCGGCGCACGAAGGACGCCATCAGGCCCTCGCCGTGATCCCTGCCGTCTTGGGCAGACCCATCATCCAAGCCACCCGGGCTGGTGCCGGGCCCTTGTTCGGCGGGTGTGGGATCCTTGCGCTCTTTCACGTGTTTCAGCTGCCTTTTCGTTCCGCGGTCAGGCTCGAGGGGTGCCCGATGTCATGTTGTTCGCCACACTATCAGCAGGCCGGAATTGCCGAATTCTAGAGGGTAAGCCCTCCGGCGGGAAGCCCTCTGGGAGGACCCCGAACTGACTCCTTGGTAACAAAACCGTTACCCTTGAAGTTCAACGACCGCTGATGATTGGTATTCCTGTGCGATTGAAGACTGCAGTTTCGCTGGTGCTGCTTGGCCTGCTGACACTGTTGGCCGGCATTGGCCAGCTGACCTTTTGGGCCCCGGCCGAGACCGTAACCGCGTCCGCCCCTGGCGACTCCAAAGCCGCTCCGCTGACGGTGATCACCCAAGACGTGTTGACCCACAAGGGCGGTCCGAGACAGATCAGCGTCAAGGGCGACGGCAAGTTCGTGTTGGCTGTGGGACGTCCGGATGACGTCGATGCGTGGGTCGGTAAGACCGCCCACAACACCATCAACGGCGTCTCCGAGGACGGCAAGTCCCTCCAGCTTGCAGGCACCGACGGCGAAGCAAACGCCCCCTCTCCTGCCGGATCGGACTTGTGGGTCCAAACGGAGAACGCCGACGGACAGCTGGAGTACACCTTCACCCCTCCCGCGAGCGGCAACTGGTCCCTCCTTCTGGCGAGCGACGGAACCAAGCCGGCGCCGTCGTCGGTCTCCATTACATTCGCCAATGATGCCACCATGCCGTGGGCCGTACCGCTCATCGTCATTGGCGCGATCCTCATTGTCGCGGGTGCGGCGTTGCCGTTCGTCAGCAAGTTCACCAAGGGCCGGGGCGGCCGCCCCAACGGTCCGCGGGGCGGCGTAACCACCGGAAACTCCCCGGAGGCCGCCAGCAAAGGCACCGCCGATGAAACCGACAAGGACCCCCTGGGCGAGGACACACCTGCCGGGGACGCACCCGCCCAGGACACCAACAAAGGCACAGCCGCGGGTCCCGCACTTCGTATTTCGCTTGTAGCCGCAGCTGTTGTGACGGCCCTCGTCGGCGGCACCGCGGCAGGTGCCCAAGCGGCCGAGACTCCTTCTCCCTCCGGATCCGCGACGCCGAGCCCCGCGGGGACCGCCGGAGCGCAGAACGTCCCCGTCTTGGTGGACGCGCAGCTCAAGCGCATCCTGGACCAGGTCGCCGGCGCCGTGGCGGCCGGAGATGCCGCACGCGATGCCTCCAAACTTGCTCCCAGGGTTGACGGCGCGGAACTGCAGGTGCGCACGCAGAACTATAAAATACGGTCCCAGGTTGCTACTCACGAGGCGCGGATGCCCGTCCGGTCCAGCAAGTTGCTGGGCAGCGTCATCTCCAACCAGCGAACCTGGCCCCGCACTGTGATCGCCCTGACCCAGGGCGATGGCAACGTGGTTCCCCAGGTCCTTACCCTCGTGCAGGCCTCGCCGCGGGAGAACTACAAGCTGAAGAGCACTTCCCCGCTTCAGCCGGGAACGTCCTTCCCGGCGATCCCCTTGGGCGGAACCGCGCAGTTGGCGGCCGGAGACAAGTCCGGGCTGCAGTACAGCGGGACCGAGGCGATGGCAGCCCTGGGCGATCGCTTGACCAAGGCCGATTCGGCATTCAAGGACAAGCTCGTGGAAGGCACCAACTCGCCCTACATAGCCGATGTCCTTGACTACCAGGCGAGCACGGTCAAGTCCGGTACCAACGGCAATTTCACCTTCACGCACACGCCCTCTCCGACGGATACGGCAGTGTTCCGCACCTCCGACGGCGGCGCCGTGGTGGTGGGAAAGCTGAACTTCGATTTCACCAGCAAACCCAAGTCGGATGGAGACACGCTGACCGTGGACAAAGCCGCGGCAGTGCTCGCGGGCGGGGATTCCACGAAAGTCGGCCTTGTGCAGACCTTCTCGGAGTCGGTAGCCGTTTACATTCCGCCGGCAGGCTCGACCGCTCCCATGAAGCTCGTTGCCGCGGTCCGCGGCCTGGTGGGAGCCAGCTTCCAGTAGGCAAATGCTGTCGGCGCAGCGGCTAGAGTGGACGGTATGAGTTCGCCAGGATCCCGTCCCGTCTCTCCAGCCGCTGCCAGCCAGCTCAACCTGCGCGGCGCCGTCGACCTCTCTGCATTGCGGCGCCCTGCGCCGGCGGCACCGAGCGGTGCCCCGGCTGCCTCCGGCGGAAGCCCGGGAAGCGGCCAGCCCCTTCGCGTAGATGCCACCGAGGCCAATTTCCAGGACCTCGTCCAGCTCTCCGCGCAGATTCCCGTCCTTTTCCTCTTGTGGTCCAATCGCTCCTTGGAGGCCTCGACCCTCCTTCATAGCCTCGAAGGCGTCGTCGAAAGCTACGCCGGCAAAGTGGTGCTGGCCGCGGCGGACGTGGACGCGTTCCCGCAGCTTGCGCAGGCATTTCAGGTCCAGGCTGTCCCTACCGCCGTCGCGGTCCTGAAGGGCCAGCCCGTGCCGCTCTTCGAGGGGCCCGCGTCGGACCAGGAAATCCGTGCCCTCATCGATGAACTCCTCAAGGTGGCCGAAGCCAACGGCGTAACGGGCAGCATCGGTGCTGGCCCCGCTGCTGCGGAGGCCCCTCCTTTGCCGCCGCTGCACCAGGCAGCCTTCGACGCCATTGAAGCGGGGGATTACGCCGCCGCCGCCAGTGCCTACCGCCAGGCGCTGGCCGAGAAACCGGCTGACGCCGAGGCGAAGGCCGGACTTGCCCAGGTGGAACTCATGGGCAGGATTGAGCTCCTGACGGCAACGGATGCCGAAGCCATGCGTCAGCGTGCGGCGGAGGAGCCGGACGATATCGAAGTACAGCTCACAGTGGCCGACCTCGACATCTCGGGCGGACACATCGAGGACGCGTTCAACCGCATCATCGCATTCATTGGCCGCAACTTCGGGCCCGAGCGCGAGACGGCTCGTGTGCGCCTGCTGGAGCTGTTCGACGTCGTCGGCATTGCGGACCAACGCGTTGCCAAGGCCCGGCAAGGTCTGGCGCGGGTCCTCTTCTAATGACGCAGCCGGCGTTGTTCAGTCCGCTTCAATTGCGCTCCTTGACGTTGCCGCATCGCGGCTGGGTTTCCCCGATGTGCCAATACAGCTGCTCGCCCGACGGCGGGGGCGGCGTGCCGAACGATTGGCACCTGGTGCATCTTGGAGCGTTTGCCACGGGCGGCGCGGCGCTCATCCTCACCGAGGCGTCGGCCGTCAGCCCGGAGGGGCGGATCAGCCCGCGGGACGCCGGACTGTACACGGACGAGCAAGCGGGCGCCTGGGAGCGGATTGTGGACTTCGTCCACCGCAACAGTGCGGTGGGCGGCAAGATCGGCGTCCAACTGGCGCACGCCGGCCGCAAGGCTTCCACCTATTGGCCTTTCGCCGAAGAGAGCGGATCCGTAGCGGAGTCCGACGGCGGGTGGGTTACCCGCGGCCCCGGAGTTGAGGCCTTCGCCGGGCTTGCAGCTCCTCTCGCCATGAGCGAGGCGGATATCCACGCCGTGATTTCGGATTTCGCCGCGGCGGCCGGACGGGCTGTGGACGCCGGGTTCGACACGGTGGAGATCCACGGCGCGCATGGCTACCTCCTGCACCAATTCCAAAGCCCGCTCATCAATAAGCGCGAGGATTCCTGGGGAGGCAGCGAGGCGGCACGAAACCGCTTGATGCTTGAGGTCGTTGACGCCGTCCGTGCGGTCATTCCGGATTCGATGCCGTTGCTGCTGCGGATTTCCGCCAGTGATTGGGCCGAGGGCGGCATCGACATTGACGCCTCGGTGCGTCTCGCGAGGGCCGCGGCCGAGCGCGGCGTGGACTTGGTGGACGTCTCCAGCGGGGGTGCGGTGGCCCACCAGCGGATCAAGGCCGGCCCGGGATACCAGACGGGATTCTCCGAACAGATCCGGCGCGAAGCGGGAGTTCCCACCGGAGCCGTCGGATTCCTGACATCCTCAGGACAGGCCGAACACACTGTAGCTACGGGCCAAGCCGACGGTGTATTCATGGCACGGGCAGCCCTCCGCGATCCGCACTGGTGGCTCCGCGCGGCATTTGAACTCGGCTTCCCCTTGGATTGGGCGCCGCAGTATCAGCGCGCGGTTCCACGGCACAGCTTCTAGGAGCTAGTCCTTTGGGATGAGGCGGATCCGTAAAGGCGCCCCGTAGTTCCCCCTCCGGGACGACCCCTGGCACGGCCCCCGGGGCTAGGCTGACTGCATGACTGTCCAGCTTCCCGGTTCCCCTCCCACATCCCCGGTGCCCGCCTTGGCCCTGCGCGGACTGGCGAAACGCTTCGGCGGCAAAATCGCCGTCGACGGCATCAGCCTGGACGTCCCGGCCGGCTCCTTCTACGGCGTCGTTGGTCCCAATGGGGCGGGCAAGACCACCACATTGTCCATGGCCACCGGCCTCTTGCGGCCGGATTTCGGGACGGCCTACATCCACGGCGTGGATGTGTGGACGAAGCCGCTCGAAGCCAAGAAGCTGATGGGGATACTGCCCGACGGCGTCCGCCTCTTCGACCGCTTGACGGGTGAGCAGCTTGTTACTTACGCCGGCTTGCTCCGCGGCATGGACAGGGACGTCGTTGCCCAAAGGGTGGGAGAGTTGATGGCCGCCCTGGATCTCAGCGCCGACGCCGGCACCCTCGTGGTGGACTACTCCGCCGGCATGACGAAGAAGATTGCCCTCGCGTCGGCGCTCATCCATGCGCCCAGGCTGCTGGTGCTGGACGAGCCCTTTGAGTCCGTGGATCCCGTCTCGGCAGCCAATATCAGGGGAATTCTTGACAACTATGTGGCCTCGGGAGGGACGGTCATCGTCTCGAGCCACGTCATGGACCTTGTGCAGCGCATGTGCGACCACGTAGCCGTCGTGGCTGCCGGCAGGGTCCTCGCCGCCGGTACCGTCGACGAGGTCCGCGATGGCGCCACGCTCGAGGACCGCTTTGTGCAGCTCGTGGGCGGCGGAAACCAGACGGGGGGCCTGGAATGGTTGCGCACCTTCTGAGCCTGAAGTGGCGGCTCCTGCTGAACGGCTTTCGGCGCAGCCCCGGCCAGCTTGTGGGAATCGCGATCGGAGGGCTCTATGCGCTGGGGGTCGTCGCGACCCTCGTGGTGACGCTCGTCGCCCTGCGGTGGGCCGACGCCGAGACGGCCCACACCGCCGTCGTCCTCGGTGGCGCCGCCGCGATCCTTGCCTGGGCAATCGTTCCCCTGATGGCCTCGGCCGCCGATATGACGCTTGACCCTTCCCGCTTCACGACGTCGGCGATTCCCATGCGCCAGCTGCTGGCCGGGCTTACCCTCGCCGGATTCATCGGATTGCCGGGCTTGTCCACGACGATTGTGGCCCTGTTCACTGCGGCCACATGGTGGCGCAGCGTGCCGGCGGCGCTCGGCGCCCTGCTGGGTGCCGTGCTGGGCGTGCTGAGCTGCGTGGTCCTGTCGAAAGTCATCACGACGGCGACTGCCAGCCTCGCGGCCTCCCGTCGTTTCAAAGACGTGAGCAGCATTGTGGTCTTTGTGCCACTCGTGCTGATGGGACCGATCGTAGCTGGCGTCTTCAGGGGAGTATCCGGTTCCACGGGCTATCTCCCGGAACTTGCCCGGACGGTCTCCTGGACTCCACTCGGAGCTTCCTGGTCGCTTGGCGGGGATCTGGCGTCCGGAGATATCGCCGCAGCCGGCTTGAAGACATTGATCGGCCTCGCCACTCTCCTCGTGTTGTTTGCCGCCTGGAATGCGTTGCTCAAGCGGGCGCTGGTCACTCCGCCATATTCGGGTGGATCAAGGAAACGCGGCGGCAAACTTGGCTTGTTCGGACTGCTGCCGGCAACTCCCACCGGTGCCATTGCCGCACGCTCCCTCAGCTACTGGGTCCGCGATCCGCGCTACGCAGCTTCGCTGATGGTGGTCCCGTTGTTGCCCATGATTTTCCTGTTCCAGTCAGCGCAGTCCGGAAGCTACTCCATGCTGGTGATTCTGGGACCCATGGCCGCCTTTGTGCTCGCATGGTCTATTTCCGCGGATGTCTCCTACGACAACACCGCCTTTGCCTTGCATCTGGCCACCGGGGTCCGCGGCATTCACGACCGGCTCGGCCGGGCCTTGGCCTGCCTGGCATTGGCCCTCCCGGTGGTGTTGATCTTCGCCGTCGGGCCCTTTTTCCTGACCGGCGACTGGGGTTGGTTGCCCGGTGTCCTGGGTCTTTCCCTCGGTGTGCTGTTCACCGGCCTGGGCCTGGCCTCCATCGTGTCGGCACGGTACACGTCCACCGTGCCGTTGCCCGGTGACAGCCCGTTCAAGAAGCCGCCGGGAAACGTTGCCCAGACACTGGCGGTCCAGTTCGGGGGAATGGCAGTCTTGTTCCTCCTCGTCCTTCCGGAGCTTGTCCTGGTGATTGTCCAGTCGGTCACGGGCGATCCACTGTGGGGATGGATCAATCTGGCAATTGGTACGGTTCTCGGAGCGGCATTGTTCGTTGCGGGTGTCCGGATCGGCGGCCGATGGCTTGACCGGCGCGGGCCGGAGCTCTTCGCGCAATTGAGCGTCAACCGTTGATTCCATGAACGACAATGACAAGTTATGGGACATGGGATAACCTCGAGTTTGAACCAGTCGATCCGGGAAACACAGCTAGAAAGGTCGTGGACGATGGAAGTTGTCATCCTTCCGGGAAGCAAGCAGATCGGGGCGCTTGCCGCGGATGCCATCGAGGCGCTGCTCCTCCGAAAGCCGAATGCCGTCCTGGGCCTGGCCACAGGGTCCTCTCCGCTCCCTGTCTACGACGAATTGGCGCGCCGCCATCAGGAAAGGGGCCTCGACTTCAGCCAGGCACACGCCTTCGCCCTTGACGAATACGTGGGGCTCGAGCCTGGCCATCCGGAGTCGTACCGTGAAGTCATCCGCCGTGAATTCACGGACCGCGTCAACATCGACCCCTCCAACGTCCACAGCCCGGACGGTACCGCGGCCGACCTTCCCGCGGCCTGCCAAGCGTACGAGGACTCCATGCGCGAACTCGGCGGCGTTGACTTGCAGATCCTCGGCGTGGGCACCGACGGCCATATTGGATTCAACGAGCCCGGCTCATCGCTCGCTTCGCGGACCCGGATCAAGACGCTGATCGAGCAGACCCGCAAGGACAACGCACGGTTCTTCAAGAGCATCGACGATGTTCCCCACCACGTGGTCACACAGGGTTTGGGAACCATCATGGATGCCCGGCACGTGGTCCTGATCGCTACGGGTGCCCAGAAAGCCCAGGCCGTCAGGGACTTCGTCGAGGGGCCGGTTGCGGCCATTTGCGCGGCATCAGTGCTGCAGATGCACCAGCACGCCACCATCTTGATCGATGAGGCTGCGGCGTCCTCGCTCAAGCTCGCCGACTACTATCGCCACACCTATGACAACAAGCCGAAATGGCAGAGCATCTGACACGGTGCATCTGATCGCGAAGCTGCAGCGGCTAAGATGGATGGCATGACGACGCTGCCTCCGGACCCATTCGAAAACGATCCCATGCGCGAGCTTTCCGGAGCCGGAACTTCCACTGCAACCATTGAGCGCGAGGAATTGCGCCAAGAAGTGGAACCCGGTGACCGGGAGCGTTTCTCGCACTATGTCCGCAAGGAAAAGATCATGGAGTCCGCCCTGACGGGCGAACCCGTGATTGCGCTGTGCGGTAAAGTGTGGACCCCTGGCCGGGACCCGCAGAAGTTCCCGGTCTGCCCCGAGTGCAAAGAAATCTATGAAGGACTTCGCCCAGGTAACGACGGCGGAGACAAAGGCGGCTCGGGCGGCTCCAAGTAGCGAGTAAGCCCCAGTAGTCGGGTATTTCCTGGTAGTAGGCGGGGGAGCGCTTTCCCCTGCCTGTGTGCTGCCCTGCGTGATTCGGCGCATCCGGAACAGATTGGTGTTTTTTGTGGTTATTTGGGTTTCGCTGGCTGCAGCGGCCTTGCTTGGAATCGTTGCTGGTCGGGGGGAACCCGCGTGACTGAAACACTCTTCGGCGGCCCGGCGCTGCCTCCGGCCTATCCGGAACGCGCGGCCTGGGGAACCGCCCCGAAGCTGCGCGCCTGGCAGCAGGAAGCGCTGGACCTGTACTTGAACGCGAGCCCGCGCGATTTCCTCGCCGTGGCAACGCCGGGCGCGGGTAAGACCACCTTCGCCCTGCGGATTGCGTCCATGCTCCTTGACAGCGGAACCGTGAACCGCGTGACGATCGTCGCCCCTACCGACCACCTGAAACGGCAGTGGGCGGACGCCGCCGCCAGGGTGGGCATTGCCATCGATCCGAACTTCAAGAATGCGGACGGCCAGCACGGCAGGGGGTTCGTCGGCGTCGCAGTGACGTATGCGCAGGTGGCCAGCAAGCCCATGCTCCACCGGGCCAAGACCGAGGCAGCCCGCACGCTGGTCATCCTCGACGAAATCCACCACGGTGGCGAGGCGTTGTCCTGGGGCGACGGATTGCGCGAGGCATTCGATCCAGCGGCTCGGCGCCTGGCCCTCACAGGAACGCCTTTCCGTTCCGACACCTCACCCATCCCCTTCGTGGAATACGCCGAAGACCGTGACGGCATCCGCCGCTCGAAAGCGGACTACACCTACGGTTACGGCAATGCCTTGAGGGACCACGTCGTCCGTCCCGTGCTGTTCATGGCGTATTCGGGCCAGATGCGTTGGCGCACCAGCGGGGGAGACGAAATGGCGGCTTCCCTCGGCGAGGCCGCCGTGACCAAGGACATCACCTCCCAGGCGTGGCGGACCGCGCTGAACCCCAGCGGCGAATGGATCCCCGCCGTGCTTGCTGCCGCTGACAAGCGCCTCAGTGAAGTGCGGCGCACCGTGCCCGACGCCGGCGGTCTGGTGATTGCCACGGATCACGACGACGCCCGCGCCTACGCCGGTCAGCTCAAGAAGATCACGGGTCAGTCGCCCACCGTGATCCTGTCCGATGATTCCAAGGCTTCGCACAAGATCGAGGAGTTCACCGCCAGCGACAAGCGCTGGATGGTGGCCGTCCGCATGGTGTCCGAAGGCGTCGACGTCCCCAGGCTTTCGGTCGGCGTCTACGCGACGTCCACCTCCACGCCGCTGTTCTTCGCCCAGGCCGTGGGCCGCTTCGTCCGTGCCCGCAAACGCGGGGAAACGGCGTCGGTCTTCCTGCCCTCCGTGCCACCCCTCATGGCCTTGGCCAACTCCATGGAAGCCGAGCGGGACCACGCGCTGGACCGGCCGGAGAAGGAAGATCCGGACGGCCTCTTCAACCCCGAAGAGAACCTGATGGCTGAGGCCAACCGCGAAGAGAAGGCCTCGGACTCCCTGGAGAAGGGCAAATTCGAGGCCCTCGATTCGCAGGCATCCTTTGACAGGGTGCTGTTCGACGGCGGCGAATTCGGTACAGGAGCCGATATCGGCTCCGAGGACGAACTTGATTTCCTCGGGATCCCCGGGCTGCTCGACGCCGAACAAGTGGGAACCTTGCTCCGGCAGCGGCAGCATGACCAGCAGTCGAGGAAGAAACGCCAATCTCCGTTGGCTGCCGCTGCGTCACCCGCGGTCCCGGACCACCGCATGCTGATGGACCTGCGCAATGAGCTCGCAAAAAACGTCGCGGCCTGGTCGGCCCGTACCGGCACCCCGCACGGCGTCGTCCACAACAAGTTGCGCGAAGTGTGTGGCGGACCGGCAGTCGCGCAGGCGAACGAGGAGCAATTGCAGTCGCGGCTGCGCAAGCTCCAGGATTGGTTCATTGGACGGAAGTAGAACTGCTTGGCAGGGCTCCTGCCCTTAGCGCTGCCCCAGCTCGACGCCGTTTTCTTCCAGTTCCGCGTAGGTCTCGTCAAGATCTTCCGCGATTCCGGCGGTGAGTTCACCGATCACCGTCACCGAGTAGCCCGCCTGCACGGCGTCCAGCGCGGTGGCCCTGACGCAGTAGTCGGTCGCGATTCCCACCACGACGACTTCTTCCACTCCGTGGCTCTGCAGCCAGTCATCGAGCCCGAGGGCGTCCTCGTCCAGCTCGACGGAGGGGACTGCACCGGGTGCGAGTTCGCCCATGGGCACTTCGTCTTCGGGCGCCAGGACTCCTTCGAATCCCGAGTAGGCGGCCGTGTACTGTCCCTTGCGGAAATAGGCCTGGACGTATTCGGCGTCGAGATCCGGGTGGAGCTCGGCGCCCTTGCTCCCGGCGCGGCAATGCGGCGGCCAACTGTCCACGAAGTCCGGAGTTTCCGAAAAATGGCTGCCCGGGTCCACGTGCCAGTCCTGTGTAGCCACGACGTGGTCGAAGTGCTGATGGTTCGCGTCCAGGTATTCGCTGATAGCAGCTGCCGTGGCGGCGCCACCTTCCACGGCGAGGGAGCCGCCTTCGCAGAAATCGTTCTGGACGTCCACGATAATCAGGGCACGGGACATTCAGTCCTCCTCATAGACGGTGGGGATTGCCGGCTCACCGCGCTGCAGCCTGCGCACTACCGGAGGCAATTCGGCCATGGTGGCAGCGTGGCGTTCCTGTGCCCGGACTACGCCCTCGTGTCCGGTCCATCCCGGGAGCAGTTCACCGTTCTTGATGAACTGCTGGAGCAACTGGCGGTCGTTGCCATCGTCTTCCGGGCGATGTCCGATGCCTACGATCTCCTGGGTTGCGATGCCGAGTTCGTTGAGCTTGCGCAGGGCGTATTTGCGGCCGCCCACGCTGGCCTTGTTCTTGGCTACCTTGGCCACGGGAACGAATTCCCCGGCATCGTTGGTCCGGCTGACGAGCTTGTAGACCATGCTGGCGGTGGGCGCTCCCGATCCTGTGACCAGCGAGGTGCCCACGCCGTACACATCCACCGGGGCCGATTGCAGGGCCGCGATCGCGTATTCATCGAGATCCGAGGTGACGACGATCCGGGTGTTGATGTTGCCGAGGTTGTCCAGCAGCTCGCGGACCCATTGGGCTTGGGCCACGAGGTCTCCGGAGTCCAGCCGGACGGCCCCGAGTTTGTCACCCGCGAGTTCCACCGCGGTCCGTACCCCGACCTCGACGTCGTACGTGTCCACCAGGAGCGTGGTTTCCGGTCCGAAGGCGGCGATCTGGGCTTCGAAGGCCTCGCGCTCGGTGTCGTGCAGGAGAGTGAACGAGTGGGCGGCCGTGCCCACGGTCTTGATGCCGTAACGGCGTCCGGCTTCAAGGTTGGAGGTGCTGCCGAAACCGGCGATGACCGCGGCGCGGGCTGCCGCCGTCGCGGACTCCTCCTGGGTGCGCCGGGAGCCCATCTCGATGCAAGGCCGGTTGCCGGCCGCGCTGGTCATCCGGGAAGCAGCAGAAGCAATCGCGGTGTCATGGTTGAGCACGGACAAGATGTACGTTTCCAGGATGCAGGCTTCCGCGAACGTTGATTCGACGATCAGGATGGGCGAGCCGGGGAAGTAGGCCTCGCCCTCCGGATAGCCCCAGATGTCGCCGGAAAACCTGTAGTCGGCGAGGAAGTCCAGTGTTTGCCTGTCAACGACTTTGTGCTGATCGAGGAACGCGAGCTCGGCATCGCCGAAACGGAAGTCCTTGATTCCCTCAAGCAGCCGGCCGGTGCCGGCGACGATGCCGTAGCGGCGGCCGTCGGGCAGGCGGCGGGCGAAGGCCTCGAAGACCGAGCGCCGGTGCGCCGCGCCCGAATGGAGGGCGGCTTCCAGCATTGTCAGCTCGTAGTGATCGGTATACAACGACGTGCGGGGGTGGTCCCAGGCGACGGATCTACTCACGAATTCACTCTAGTCCCCACCGCCTCCCACGTCTCGCTTCGCTCAACGCGGGGCCCTCGGCGGTGTGGGCCCACCCACCGCCTCCCACGTCTCGCTTCGCTCAACGCGGGGCCCTCGGCGGTGTGGGCCCGTCATTAGCTCGCCCATCCATCACCATTAGAATGGACAGATGACCACTACCGTCGCCCCCGGCATTTATGCAGCCACCTGCACAGTGACAGACGCAGGCTTAAAGGGAGAAGAACGGACGGACATCTCGGAGCAGTCCTCCACCGACCTTCTCAGTGCTGCTGATATCCCTTGGAACCTGGTGGTCTGGAACGACCCCGTCAATCTCATGAGCTATGTGAGCTACGTGTTCCAGAGCTACTTCGGCTATTCCGAGGCCAAATCTAACAAACTCATGCTCGAGGTCCACAAGAAGGGCCGTTCCATCGTGGCGCACGGAGGCAAGGAACAAGTGGAGCAGCACGCGGTTGCCATGCACGGCTACGGTCTGTGGGCAACGGTTGAAAAGGCAAGCAGCAGCGGCGACGGCCGGGGACGCAAGGGCGGCGCACGTGGCTAAGGCTTTCAAGTACGGACTCAAGGGCATCACCGGCTATCTTGAGCCCGCCGAGCGCGAACTCCTGCGCGGACTCGTGGATGATGTCATTTCGATGCTGGAACCGGAGCTGTCCAGCAACGAAGATCCCCTGACGGCTTTGATCGGCCTGGATATGAACGTCAAGGAACCGTCCGATCGCGCCCTTTTGCGGCTCTTGCCGAACGTCATGAAGAATGACGACGCCGCGTCCCTCGAGTTCCGCCAGCTCACCGAGCGCTCGCTGCGGGAAGGAAAAATCGGCGCCCTTCGAGCCGCTGCCATGGGCCTGGACCGCAACGAGCTCGTCCTCACCCCGGAGGAGGCGAAGCTCTGGTCCATGGCCCTCAACGATGTTCGTTTGGTGCTGGCGGAGCGCCTCGATATCCGCGACGAAGCGGATGCCGACCATGTCCATGCCATGCAGGACTGGTCCCAGGCCGAAGACGTGGAGAGCTACCTGGCGCTCGTCTACAACTTCACCACGTGGCTCCAGGAATCGTTGGTCCAGGCCATGATGGCCTCGATGGACCGGAAGCCCTGAGTGGGGCTTGTGGGCGTCCGTGTGACAAAACAGACACGAGGCCCCCGCCACATGTCGTCGCTGCAGCACATGCCTTGGCTTATTCTCTAAGAATCATGAACTCAGCATCGGACGCGGTATCGGATGGGGAGAGCGCCGCAGCGGCGTTGGAATCCCAGCGCACGCCGGAAACACTGAACAGCACAGCACCCAACCCCTTGCTGGGATCACGCCCCATCGGTGTCTTCGATTCCGGAGTCGGCGGACTCACCGTGGCACGGTCCATCATCGACCAATTGCCCCATGAGTCGATCATCTACGTGGGAGACACAGCCAACGGACCCTACGGGCCGCTCCCCATCGCCGAAGTCCGGGCCAATGCCCTCGGCGTCATGGACGAGCTCGTGGACTCCGGCGTGAAACTCCTGACCATCGCCTGCAACTCGGCCTCGGCCGCCGTCTTGCGCGATGCCCGCGAACGCTACACGGCCCGCTACGGGATTCCCGTCATCGAGGTCATCCAACCCGCAGTCCGCCGGGCGGTGGCCGCGACGAGATCCGGCAGGATCGGCGTGATCGGGACATCGGCCACAGTGGGTTCCCGCGCTTACGAGGACACCTTTGCCGCAGCCCCGGACCTCAGCATCACCTCGGTAGCCTGCCCCGAATTCGTGAGTTTCGTGGAGGCCGGCATTACGACCGGCCCCGAGCTGCTGGCCGCGGCCCACGAATACCTGGAACCGCTCAGGGAAGCCGGCGTGGACACCGTGGTGCTCGGCTGCACGCACTATCCCTTGCTTACTGGCGTGATCTCCTACGTCATGGGGGACGACGTCACTCTTGTGTCGAGTGCCGAAGAGACCGCCAAAGACGTTTACCGCGCCTTGGCCACCCACGGGATCCAGCGGACCGATGCCGGCTTGCCCCGGCACGACTTCATGGCCACCGGCGACGCCGTCCAGTTTGAGACCCTGGCGCGCCGTTTCCTCGGCCCGGAGGTCCTGTCCGTGCGCCACGTGGACCATGTGGCCGCCCAGTACCCGACCGGAAGCCTCGCCCGCATCACCCCGGAAATGTTGGAGGCCGCCCGCGCGGGCGGCCATCATGCGAGGACGTCCAATTTCGTTGACCCCGCAGCCTTCACAGTGAACGAATTCGGCGCGGCCCGCGGAGGCCGCATCCAGTGAAACTGACCATTGTTGGCTGCACGGGTTCCTTCCCTGGTCCCGGCTCTCCGGCGTCGTGCTATCTGCTGACCGCGCACGACGGTGAACGCCAGTGGAAGATCGTCATGGACCTCGGCAGCGGCGCCCTCGGGGCCATCCAGCGGTACACGGACCTCGAAGACATCGACGCTATCTTCCTGACCCACCTGCACCCGGACCATTGCATGGACCTCTGCGGACTGCACGTAGCGGTCCGCTGGAAGCCGGGCGGTTGGGGACGGGACAGGATCCCAGTCTGGGGTCCCGCCGCGACGGCCGACCGCATGGCCACCGCCTACGGCCTTGAGCTGGACCCCGGAATGCACGAGGAATTCGACTTCAGCAACTGGAGCGAACGGCAATCCGTGCAGCTCGGGCCCTTCATCGTGACCCCGTATGCCGTGAACCACCCGGTGGAAGAGGCCTACGCTTTGCGCGTCGAGGTCACCGAGCCGGACAAAGAAGGCAAAGCGGTCAGCAGGGTCCTCACGTACTCGGGGGACACAGACTCGTGCCAGGGCCTTGAGGACGCGGCCCGCAACGCCGATCTCTTCCTCTGCGAGGCCGCCTTCGAAGAAGGGCGCGACGACGACATCAAGGATGTGCACTTGACCGGCAAGCGCGCGGGCCAGGCAGCGACAGCCGCCGGAGCCCGACGCCTCCTGTTGACCCACATCCCGGTCTGGACATCGCAGACCAAGGTCATGGCCGAGGCGCGGCCCGAGTTCGCCGGCGATGTCGCCGTCGCGGTTGCCGGAGTCCACTACACCGTCTGAACCCGCAGTCCAGCGGAGGCCGGGGGATCGCTAAGCTTGCAGTATGACTTCCGAAGCCACATCTGTCCCCGTCATCCGTGCCGACGGCCGCACACCCGATCAACTCCGTCCCATCAGCATCACCCGCGGTTGGTCCAAGCAGGCCGAAGGTTCGGCCCTGATCGAATTCGGCAACACCCGGGTGCTGTGCACGGCTTCCCTGACCGAGGGCGTTCCGCGCTGGCTCAAGGGCGAAGGCCGCGGCTGGGTCACGGCCGAATACGCCATGCTGCCGCGGGCCACGAACACGCGTTCCGACCGTGAGTCCGTCAAGGGCAGGATCGGCGGACGCACCCACGAAATTTCGCGCCTGATCGGCCGCTCGCTGCGTTCCATCATCGACACCAAGGCCCTGGGCGAGAACACGATCGTCCTGGACTGCGATGTCCTGCAGGCCGACGGCGGCACCCGCACCGCCGCGATCACCGGGGCCTACGTGGCGCTCGCCGAAGCGATCCGCTTCGCCCGTGAGAACAAGATGATCGCCAAGAACGCACAGCCGCTGATCGACACCATCGCTGCCGTTTCGGTGGGAATCATCGACGGTATCCCGATGCTGGACCTGCCCTATGTCGAGGACGTGCGCGCCGAAACCGACATGAACGTGGTGGTCACGGGCTCCGGCAAGTTCGTGGAAGTCCAGGGCACCGCCGAGGGAGCCCCCTTCGACCGCGATGAACTGAATGCCTTGCTGGACCTTGCCCTTATCGGCACGGGCGAGTTGGCAGCCATCCAGCGTGAGACCCTGGCCGAGGCCCCGTGAGCGGGGCGACTGCGCCGCGGCTCGTCCTCGCCACGCACAACAAGGGAAAACTGCGCGAACTCAGGGAACTCCTCAGGGGGCAGGTACCGGGACTCGACGTCGATACGCAAGTGATTGACGCGGCTGCGGCCGGTGCTCCCGACGTTGCCGAGACCGGCGTGACGTTTGCCGAGAACTCCCTGCTCAAAGCACGAGCCGTGGCTGAAGCCACGGGAATAGTGGCGATTGCCGATGACTCGGGGTTGGCCGTGGACGTCCTGGGTGGAGCTCCGGGCATCTTCTCGGCCCGCTGGTCCGGCCGGCACGGTGACGACGCCGCCAACCTGCAGCTCTTGCTGGCGCAACTCTCGGACGTCCCCGACGCGCACCGGGGAGCCGCGTTCGTCTGCGCGGCGGCACTCGCTGTACCGGCCGCCGTCGACGGCGGGGCACGCGAGGTGGTCGAGTACGGCCAGCTGGAAGGCACTCTCTTGCATGAGCCCCGCGGCGCAGGTGGATTCGGCTACGACCCCGTGCTCCAGCCGCAGGGACTGGACCGCAGTTGCGCGGAGCTGAGTTCCGAGGAGAAGAACGCCATCAGCCACCGCGGCAAGGCGTTCAGGGCGCTGCTCCCGGCGATCGTAGACGCCCTGCGCTAGAACCTGCGCCAGCATTAACGAGAGAGGCACCCCGCAGACAAAGTGCGGGGTGCCTCTTCTGTTGAAGCAACGGGCTTAGCGCTCGCCGTGCTTTCCGGCTTCGCGTCCGTCGACCAATTCTTCGGCGGGTTCTGCTCCGCCGTTCGTTGCCTTGCGCTTGGCCAGCAAGCCGCGGATGACTTCCACGGCCACGGGGACCACCGAGATCAGGACGATGACCACGAAGATGATGTCGAGGTTGTCCCGGACCCACGGAACTTTGTCGCCGAGCAGGTAGCCGAGCAGCGTGACGCCACCGCCCCAGAGCACCGCCCCGATGACGTTGAAAATGAAGAACTTGCGCTTGTCCATTTGCGCGACGCCAACAATCACCGGGACGAAGGTGCGGATGATGGGCACGAAGCGGGCCAGGATCAGGGCCTTGCCGCCGTGCTTTTCGAAGAAGGCGTGCGCACTCTCGACGTTTTCCCGCTTGAACAGCTTGGAATCAGGCTTGTTGAAGATGGCCGGTCCGGCTTTGGAACCGATGAGGTAGCCACTTTGGTTGCCGAGGATCGCGGACACGATGATGAGGGCCGCGAGTGCCCAGATGTTGAATTTGATGGTATCCGTGGCGACGAGGAGCCCAGCGGTGAAAAGCATCGAGTCGCCGGGCAGGAAGAAGCCCACCAGGAGTCCCGTCTCGGCGAACACGATGCCGCACACGAGAAGGACTACCCATGGCGCCAAGGCGGGGTCGGCCAGGAAGATCTGGGGGTTCAACCAGTCGGGCAGGAGCGCGGACATATGCGGCTGCACCGGTCCTGCACCCACCAAAGCGGATACGGCAAAGTCGTTCATCGCAGAAAGGGTCACCCTTCAAGGGTACGGGACAACCGCCGTCGGGCCCTTGACACATCCGCTGGGGGTGTCTGACAGACACTGCCTCCAGTCGCCCGACATGCGTAGCGTGGTGGACGTGGGCAGAAATGACGAGAACTTCTGCGTCCGCAGCTAACTGAGCATGGATGACGAGGAAGAACTTTTTGATGCGCGACGTAGCTATACCCGAAACAGCGGCGACGGCCGCTCCTGCGTCAGCCCCGGTGTTCCCGTGGGGCGGTCTCCTGATCCTCGCGGCAGCGGGCTTCACAGCGGTGACTACGGAACTCCTCCCGTCCGGGCTGCTGCCCCAGATCAGCCGGGACCTGGGAGTAGACGAATCGGCCGTGGGTTCCCTGACTGCCGCCTATGCGGCAGTTATCGTCTTCACGGCGCTTCCGTTGTCCAGGCTGCTTGGTGGACGGGTTCCCCGCAAGGCGTTGTTGATCGGCACCGTGCTCGCGTTCGCACTCAGCAATGTCCTGTTGGCGTCGAGCCCGAGCCTGGGATTGGCAGTTGCCGCGAGGCTCCTCGGAGGCGTGGCCCACGGGATGCTGTGGTCAAGCATGGCCCCCTACGTTGCCAGGATCGTCCCGGCGCACTCAGTAGGAAGAGCAATGGCCATGGTCTTCAGCGGTAACAGCATCGCGCTCGCCGTCGGCGCTCCGATCGGCACGCTCATGGGCTCGGTCCTCACCTGGCGCGCCTCCTTCCTGATCCTGGCCGGAGTCGGCGCGGTTCTCGCTTTGCTGGCCATTTGGGTACTCCCCGCAGCCCCCGACGAGGACGGCCATGCGACGCCGACCCTCCGCGGAGCCCTGAAGCTGCCCGGCGTGATCGCCGTGGCCACAGCGTGGCCACTCTTGCTTTTGGGCCACTTCACGCTCTTCACCTACATAGCGCCGTTCCTCCACGTCTCCGGACTGCCGGATGCCTTCACGAGCATTTCGTTGTCCGTGGTGGGGGCTGCCAGCCTCGTGGGGATCTGGATCGCCGGCCTCACCGCCGATTCCCATCCGCGGCGCTCCCTGATTTCCGCGGTCGCCCTGCTGGTGCTGGCCTTCGGCCTCTTGCCGCTGCTTGGCGGCACGTGGGTGGGTGAGCTTGTGCTGGTGACCGTGTGGGGAACCGCCTTCGGGGCCATCGGCATCTACAACCAGGCAGCTATCCTTCGCGCCGGCGGAGAGCACAAGGACGCCGCGAACGGCTTGACCGTGGTGACCATTCAACTGGGCATCGCCGTCGGCGCCGGATATGGCGCCGTGGCCCTGACCACTGTCGGCGCGCTGTGGGTGCCCTTAGCCGCAGCCGTCCCGACGGCGGCAGCGCTCGCAATCATCCTGGCGAGCCGCCGCGGCGGCTACCCCGCCGGTCCCCGGGAGACGAAACTGACGAGACGTCGGTAAGTCCCACCGGTGCTGCGCACGGCGTCGCAGGCACGGCCCGCATCGGGGAAGAGAAGATAAGCATGCTGATAATCTTGTGTCCAGGCGGCTGCGTTGACGTATTTCCCAGCCGCGGACCACACGTCTGGCCACAATCGGAGGAACGAGATGAACGTCCTGATCAAACTACTTGGCCTGGTGGTGGGCATGGGCGCCGGAGTTGCGGCGAACAAAGCCCTCGAGGCCATCTGGAGCAAGTCGACCGGAAAGCCCGCGCCGAAGGATGCGACCAATCTGGAGGACTCCTTGCCTGGAGTGCTGCTGTTCGCCTTCGCCGGGGGCGCGGTAGGGGCGGTCATCCATGTCCTGACCCAAAGAACAACCAAGAAGGCCCTGACCAAGCTGCAGGAGACGGCGGACGAGGTCTGAAAGACGCTCCGGGGCAGGGGGCGGCCGACACCGGCGCCATTGGGGCCGCTTTCCACCTGTAACCTTGACCAGTGGCATTGGACTTTACGGCGATCGACTTTGAAACTGCGAACGGCTTCAGGGGTTCTCCGTGCTCGGTCGGCCTGAGCAAGGTCCGCGGCGGCGTCGTGGTGGAGGAAGCCTCCTGGCTCATGCGGCCGCCGGAAAACCACGACCACTTCGAGTACCACAACACCCGGATCCACGGCATTCGAGCCGAGGACGTCGCCGGGGCTCCGCGCTTCGGCGAACTCTTCCCTGAAATCGGGGCTTTCATCGGCGGGGATATCCTTGCCGCCCACAATGCCGCGTTCGATCTGGGCGTGATCCGTTCCGGACTCGAAGTTTCCGGCCTGCCTGGCCCCGCTTACGAGTACGTCTGCACGGTGATGTTGTCCCGGCGCTGCTACTCCTTGGTATCCAATTCGTTGCCCTACGCCGCGGAGGAGGCGGGCGTGCCCCTCGTGAACCATCACGACGCCGCGGAGGACGCCCGGGCCTGCGCCGGAATCCTGGTGGACATCGCGCACAGGAACAACGCCAACAGCATCGCAGAGCTCTACTTGTCCCTCGGCCTGGCCATTCCCAAACAGCAGGCCTTCCAGCCAGGAGACGGACTGTCCAAGCAAACGCTCGCTGCGCTCGCTGGGGCCGGTGGAGGGCGCGACGCGGCCGCGGGCCGGTCCGGCGTCGGGAATGGTGCCGGCCAGCTTGGACGCGCCTGGAGCAATTGGCCTGAAGAAGGCGACAATCCGGAGCCCAACCCTGCAGCGGAACCGGGCCACCCCCTGTTCGGGCAAACGGTCGTTTTCACAGGTGAGCTTGCGATTGCCCGGCCCGAAGCGAAACAGCGGGCAGCGGAGATGGGTGCGCGTCCGGAGAGCCGCGTGACCGGGAGGACCACGGTCCTCGTAGTGGGCGACGGCTTTGTAGCCGGCGATCTCCGGAACGGTCGCCTCACTGGCAAAGCCAAAAGGGTCCTGGAATTGCACAGCCGAGGCCAGCAGATCGAGGTGCTGTCCGAGGGGGAGTTCCTGCAGATGGTCGGCGGACGCTAGCCGCGCCAATATTCACACGGAGCAACAAAGCTTCCCGTTGTGTCGCGGCGCTCCTAGCCTTGAGCCATGACACAGGGAAGACAGGCTGACACTGCAGCGTTCGCCGTAGGAACGCCGGCTCCGGCGGCCACCGGATGGCGCGCCGTCTTCGCTTTCCCCAATCCGGTCAACGAATACGCCGCGAGGATCACGGCCGGCCTGGTGGTTGTTGCCGCAGTGGCCACCCTCGTGAGCGGCGTCGGCTGGGGACTCGTGCTGATCGCGGCCGGCTTCTGGCTGCGGGTGTTGTTCGGGCCGAGGATCTCGCCGTTTGCCCTGCTATCCGTCAAGGTTTTGGCTCCCCGAGTTGGCCCCGCCAAACTTGTCCCGGGGCCGCCCAAGCGTTTCGCACAGGGAATCGGCGCGGTGCTCAGCACGGCGGCCGTGGTCCTGTTCTTCGCCGGTTTCGCCTTAGGTGCTTGGATCCTGCTCGCCTTGCTGATCGTCGCGGCGTCCCTCGAATCGTTTGTGGGATTCTGCCTGGGCTGCGCCATTTTCGGGATCCTGCAGAGGCGCGGACTCATTCCCGCGGACGTCTGCGAAGCGTGCAACAATATCGCGCTTCGCAGGCTTTGAACCGTTTGGCTCTTAGCCCACTGTGACGGCGATGAGCCGTTGCGCCATCCCGCGGATCACTTCCGGGGCTTCAAGGGCTTCAAGCCAGTCCGACGGCAGTGCCTCTTCGCCGTGGAGCGCCCCGAGGATATTGCCCGCGATCGAGGCGGTGGAGTCGCTGTCACCGCTGTGGTTCAGCGCCACGGTTATGGCTTGGCGGAAATGGGCGGCCGGATCACTCCGTGTCTCCGCTGCCCGCGCGGTCGCCAGCACCGCATAGAGCCCGACGGCGAGTGCCTCCTCCGCGACCCAGCCCTCGCCCAGTTGCGCGGTGAGTTCTTCCGGGCTGAGCAGCGTGCCGGTGGAAGACAGTTCCAGCGCCTCCCGGAGGCGCCCCAGGAGCTCGGGGGCTGGATCCGGCAGTGCTGACACCACGCTCAGGGCATGCTCAGCCGCAGTCCGCACATCTGAGCCCGCGGTCACCTTGTGCACGAGCACGCTGAAGGCACCCGCGCTTTGCCGTGCCGAAGGGTGCCCGTGGGTCAAGCACGCGGCATCGGTGCTCAGCTTGTAGACCGCGGCCTCGGAAATATGCGGGACCAGGCCAAAGGGAGCCGAGCGCATGACCGTGCCGCAGCCCTTCGATTCCGGATTGACGGGCCGGAACTTGGTTCCCATCTCGCCCGTAGAGAGTCCGCTCAGGCACGCCTTTCCCGGGTGCCTGCGGTGCCGGAGCACCTCCTGGCCGTCGATCCACCGCGGTTGGGGAACGGGGGCGGATGCCGGCAACGCGACGCCCTGGCTCGCGAGCCATCGCAGGTAAGCCAGCCAGAGACATGCAGTTTCATCCGCGGCCACGCCGTCGTTGGCCCACTCCAGGGCTTCCACGAGGCCGTCGACGGTGTACAGCGTCATCTGGGTGTCGTCCGAAAAGTGGCTGCCGCCGTCGAGCTGGCCGAAAGAGGTGAGGCCCGCTGCGCCGAAGCGGGTGCGGATCGTGGCTACGTCGTCGAACTCGACGGCGTAGCCGAGCGAATCGCCCAAGGCACCGCCCAGCAGGCAACCGTTAACCCGGGACTCGAAGGATGGCACGGCGGAGGGGGATGGTTCAGCGCTCATAGTGGTAATTTACCGTGGCTGCCCGGCCGGTCTTCACCTGCCCGCTGATACGGTGGCTCGTGAACCAGGAGGCAATGATGCGTGAACCCGCGTGGCGGAAAACCGGAAAGACCCCGGACTACAGATTCTCCCTCGCAAATGAGCGGACCTTCCTCGCGTGGATCCGTACGTCGTTGGCCCTGTTGGCCGGTGCCGTCGCCATCGACCAGCTTGCTCCGAACATCGCGCCCCAGCCCGTGCGCATTGTCTTGTGCGTCGTTCTTTCCATGATCGGCGCGGGCCTCGCGACGCTCGCCTACCGCCGGTGGGCGCAGATGGAGGCGGCCATGCGGAACGACCAGGCCCTGCCGTTCTCGCGGGTCATGCTGCTCATGACCATCGTGGTTGCGGTGGCGGCATTCACTTTTGCCGTGCTGATCCTGGTGGCGCGTTGACCGTTGAATCCAGGGATCCGGGGCTGCAGCCGGAGCGTACAACGCTCGCTTGGCGCCGGACCCTGATTTCGCTCCTGGTGGTGGATCTCTTCATCTGGCGCAGGTGGTTAACGGCCAAATCCGGTGCGGGGCAATTGCCCACCGGGATACCGGGGCTCGACTACCAGGGAATCTGCGCCTTGACCGCCGCCGCAGCGACGATCGTCCTCGGCTGCGTTGTGTGGGCCAGGTCCCACCAGTTGCACCATGGCGCGGAGGAAGCGTCGGCAGTCTTGATGCTTGCAAGCGCCGTGTCCATCATCGCGCTTGCCGGCGCTGCGGTCGCCGCAATCGCCTTGGGCGGCTAGGCTCGGATTCAGGAAGCGTCCAGACTCGGCTGACAGGATGCTGCGGGGCAAGAAAGCGGTCCGCCGCACGGCTTCTTGCCTTGCCCGGAGTGTCCGCCTCCGCAACAGACCACCCGAACTTCGAACAAAGGAATCCCTCGACATGACCACAACTGTGTCCGCTCCCTCCTCCCGCGGAACCCGGCTCCTAGCCCGGGCGTCCGCTGAAGCTCTGGGGACGCTGTTCCTTGTGGTTATTGGCTTGGGTGTGTTGATCTTCATCAACCCCCAGGCGGTTCCGATGCCGGCGTCGCTGGCCAGCGGCCTGACCGTCACTGCTGCCATGTTGGCCTTCGGTTACCTGTCCGGCGGCCACTTCAACCCGGCCATCACGGTTGGTCACCTGGTTGCCGGCCGGATGAAGCTTGTGGATGGGGCCGCGTACCTGGGGGCCCAGATTGTGGGCGCTTTGCTGGGCGCGTTGGCGATTTTCGCCGTCGTCCGAACTGTACCGGGGATCACGGACAGCCGGACTGTGTTTGACACGGCGACCTCCGGCTTCGGTACGCACTCCAGCTTCCAGGTTCCCGTGACCGGCGTGATGCTCATTGAGGTCCTCGGCGCCGCGCTCCTGGTAGGGGTCTTCCTGGGTGTCACCGCTCGACGCAATCCCAGCAAGCTCGCAGCACCGTTCGCGGTCGGCCTGACAGTCGCGGTCTTGCTGCAGCTTGGCCAATCCACGGGCAACCTTGCCTTTAACCCCGCACGTGCCACTGCCTCCGCAATCTTCAGCTCGAGCTGGGCAGTGGAGCAGCTCTGGCTCTTCTGGGTCGCACCGCTGGTCGGAGCGGCGATCGCAGGCCTTATCTTCCGCGGTTTCGGCGAAACCACCCCGGTCGCCGTGGCTGAGGTCGAGGAGCCATTGCCGGCCGACGGCTGGGAGGAAAAGTCCGACGACGACGCTGAAGCGGCTGTCCCGGAAAGCGCGGCCGAGGTTTCCACGCCCGCTGCGGAGTCCGCCGTGGCACCCGTCGAAGAGCAGCCCGACGTCGACCCGGCCCGCGATTTCTTCGACGGCAAGCGGGGCTGACGCAGGAATTCAGCTGTCCGGAAGGCCCTGTTACGGCCGGTGCCGCCGCGCCGCACCAATAATGTCGGGGCCTCCAGTTAGCTTGAAAACATGAGGCTTTTGCACACTTCGGATTGGCACCTGGGACGCTCGTTCCATGGCGTCGGGATGCTTGACGCCCAGCGCAACTTCATTGAGCAATTGCTCGCAGTCGTCCGGGAACAGTCGGTGGACGTCGTCTTGATCGCGGGCGACGTCTACGACCGTGCGCTGCCTGGCCTGGATGTCGTGAAGCTCCTCGACGACGCCCTCGTACGGATCACGGATGCTGGAGCCAAGGTGGTGCTGACCAGCGGCAACCACGATTCCGCGATCCGCCTTGGTTTCGCTTCACGCCTGCTGGAGCGCGGGGGAGTCCATTTGCGGACCCGCGTAGAGGATCTCGATTCGCCCGTCCTGTTTCCGCTGGATAGCGACCACGGTGCAGCTCAGCCGGGTGCGCCCGTGGTTGCCGTCTATGGAATTCCGTACCTTGAACCGCGGCTTGTCGCCGAACGGCTCGGCACCCAAACCCCGAGCCACTTTGACGTCACGCAGGCCGCGGTGGAGCTCATCCGTGAGGACATTGCCCGGAGAAGCGAAGCAGGGCCGGTGCACTCCGTTGTGCTGGCACACACCTTCGCGAGCGGCGGCATCACCTCGGACAGCGAACGCGATTTGAGCATCGGCGGTTTGGGGGCTGTGCCCCTGGATCTCTTTGATGGCTTCGGCTACACGGCCCTCGGACATCTGCACGGGCGGCAGGAACTTTCGGAGCGCGTCCGGTATTCGGGTTCGCCCCTGGCGTATTCGTTCTCCGAGGCCAGGCATCGGAAGGGTGCGTGGCTGATTGATATCGGCGTCGGCGGTGTTGAGGGCGTCGAGGAAGTTCTGTGGAAAGCACCACGGGAGCTGGCGATTCTCCGGGGGAAGCTCGCTGAGCTTCTGGAGTCGGAGGAGCATTCCTGGGCTGAGACTGCGTATTGCCAAGTCACCCTCACAGACTCCTCGCGGCCTGCGCAGGCGATGGAACAGCTGCGTGCCCGGTTCCCGGAGACGCTCGTGCTGGGCTTTGACCCTGAAGACGCCGCGGGAAAGGTCAAAGCCAGCTACAGCAGCCGGCTTGCGGAGGCCGAGGACGATCTTGGTGTTTGCTGTGGCTTCCTCGACCATGTGCGCGGAAGGCCGGCTGATGAGACTGAACTTTCCGCCCTTCGTGAAGCCTTGGAAGCGGTCCGGTTGGAAGGGGCAGAGCTGTGAGAATCCACCGCCTTGAAATTGAGGCTTTCGGGCCGTTTGCCGGGGTTCAATCGATCGATTTCGATCAGTTGGGCGCCCAGGGCCTGTTCCTCTTGAACGGTGCCACCGGCGCGGGAAAGACGAGCGTGCTCGACGCCATCTGCTTTGCGTTGTACGGCTCGGTACCGGGCGCCCGCCAGGACGGAAAACGCTTGCGCAGCGACCACGCGGAACCGGCTGCGGAGCCGCGGGTCGCTTGCGAATTTTCGGCGCGCGGAAGACGCTTTGAGGTCACCCGCTCACCGGCGTGGGACAGGCCAAGTGCCCGTGGACGCAAGGGCTTCACCACCCAGCAGGCCAAGACCCTCCTGCGTGAACGGGTTGATGGCTCGTGGGAAGAAAAGACCTCCCGCAACGACGAAGCCGGCATGGAAATCGGAGATGTCCTGGGGATGGATCGGGAACAATTCACCAGGGTGGTCATGCTCCCGCAGGGAGACTTCGCGGCTTTCCTGCGTTCCAAGGCGTCCGACCGGCTGGATCTTCTGCAGAAGCTCTTCGGAACCCAGCGTTTTGAAGCGATCGAGCAGCAGTTGGCACTCCAAGCAAACGCCGCGCGCGCAGAAGTGCAGGACAACCAGAACGGACTTAAGCTGCTCGCGCAGCGGGCAGAGTCCGAGTTCGCGCAACTGGGCATTGACGAGGCCGTTGACCCGGACCTTGATGACGCAGGCTCCAACGATTCCACGCCCGAACTCCGGCTCGGGACCCTCGAGTCCCGGACCCGGGCCGAATCTCTCGAGCGGCAACAAACCGCCGGTTCTGCCGAAGCCGTCCGGCTTCAGCTTGCCGACAAGCTCAACGCCGCGCGGGAACGGGTCCGACGGCACGCGAAGCTCGACGCCGCCACTCGCCGGCGCGAAGTCCTCGCCACACGTGCGGCTGAAGTGCAGGAATTCCGCGAGCGGCTTGGACGCCACCGTAAAGCCGCCGTCCTCGGCGGACAACTCGACGCCGTCGACCGCTCTGCCAAGGCCTTAGACATCGCGGGCGCGAAGGCGGAGTCGGCGACGGCGAAGCTGCTTGCCGCCTCTCTTGACGCAAGCGAGCCGGGCACGTCGCTGGCGAGGATTCAAGAGACCATGGCTGTCGTTGAGGCCCGGATCGGGGACGAACAAAAGCTCAAGGACGTCACTGCCAGGCTTGATGCCCTCGACGTCGCTTCACGGCAGCGCGAGTCGGCCAATGCGGCGCGGTCCCTTGCGTTGGCCGGGCTTCGCTCGGATGCGGCTGTTTTGGAAGGCGAGCTGGGCCCGCTGGAAGCGGCCGCTTCTCAGCTACCCCTGCGGGAAAGCGAAGCGGCAGCAGCGCAGAACACCGTCAAGACAGTTGCCCGTTACACAAGCGCCCTGGATTCCCAGTCCGCGGCAGTGAAGCGCCACGCTTTTGCCCGCGCGCTTTCCCAGGACCTCCGGCAACTCTGGCTGGATCTCCGCGAATCCCGGCTGGCCAATGCCGCCGCCGAACTCGCCGCAAAGCTGAACGACGGCGATCCATGCCCGGTCTGCGGAAGCGCCGAACACCCGTCCCCGGCAGCCGCAGGGCTAACCGCACTGGCCCTTGCGGAGGAAGAGCAATCCGCCCACGAACGCTATGACGAAAGCGAGCATGAACTTCTCCAAGCGGCAGGCGAGCTGGCGGCCGCCGAGCAGGAAGTTGCCGTGCTCGCCGCCCAGGGCGGAGGCATCGATCCCAAGGAAGCCGCTTCGGCGGAGGCCTTGGCCAAAGACGCCCTGGCCCTGGCGCGTTCCGCCGTCGACAGGCTCAAACGTGGCAAGGCAGAGCTCGCCCGCATGACGGAGCGGATTGCCCGCTTGGAGGAAGAACAAGTCCAAGAGGACACCGCTGCGGCGCAGGCTGGGTCCACCATGGCCCTGCTGGGTGAGCAACGTGAGTCCCTGGAGACCTTGCTTTGCGGGCTGCGTGATGGCTTCGACACGCTGCACGAGCGGATCGATGCCCTGACCGCGCATCGCGAACTCCTGCAGTCCGCTGTCGCCGCGGGAGTGCAACTTGAACGTGCCCGGGAGGCTTTGGACGATGCGTCTGCGGCCTTGGAGACCGCCCTTGCAGCGAACGGATTCGACTCCGCGGATGCTGCGCGCCTCGAAATCCTCGACGAGCAGCACGCTGCAAGGCTCGACGAAGCCATCAGGTCCGCGGAGACCGAGAGCGCCCGGCTCGCGGAACTCTTCGAGTCCGAGGATCTCGTTCTCGCGGCCAAGGAAGCCCAGATCGGAGAGGTGCCACTGACCGCCGTCGAGCTCGCAGCCCTCGAACAAGACGCCGGACGGGCGGAAGAAACAGCCCGACGGCTGGATCTTGCTGCGGGACTCGCTGCCCGCACGGTGACCAGCCTGGCTGCGATCCGCTCGCAGTACGAGGAAGCTGCGGCCTCCGGGCGCGGCCCCCGGGATCGCGCCCGGGTACTCAACGAGCTCGCAGAAACCGCAAGAGGGGCGGGCGACAACGGCTACAAAATGAGCCTCAACAGCTATGTGCTGGCCGCCCGCCTCGAACAGGTCGCGGCGGCGGCGTCGGAGCGGCTGATCGCCATGAGCGATGGCCGTTACACCCTGCAGCACACAGACGCCAAGGCAGCCCGGGGCGCGAAATCAGGCCTGGGACTGGAAGTGGTGGATGAGTGGACAGGCCAGCGGCGGGACACCGCCACACTGTCCGGCGGGGAGTCGTTCATGGCTTCGCTCGCTTTGGCCCTGGGGCTCGCGGATGTAGTCCAGCAGGAGGCCGGCGGTGTGGACATCGAGACCTTGTTCGTCGATGAGGGATTCGGGAGCCTCGACGAGCAATCGCTCGAGCAGGTCATGGATGCACTGGAGGGGCTGCGCGACGGCGGCAGGGTAGTGGGGCTGGTCAGCCACGTTGCGGAGATGAAGCAGAGAATCAGCAGCCAGCTGCAGGTAATCAAGAACCGGAACGGTTCCACCGTTCGAATCGTCGACGCCGCGGCCGCCTAGGCACCTGTTTTGGGGCGCTTCGTCGTGTATGGGCCCGCTTGAGCAGGCGTAGCCGTCCGGTAGACTTGGAGGGTTACACCGGGTCGCGCGCATCGGGAGGAGGGACGATGCGCACCATTCAGCGAACCCGGAATCATGAACTCCTCCCCACAGAAGTCCGCGGCGAACACCGCACTTAAGCCTCACCCTGAATTTCCTTCTGCGCCGCAGTCGGCACTGCCCCCGTCGGCCGCGCCGCGCCGTTCGCGTCTGCCTGGCCGCTTCGCCCGCTTGCCCGAACTCGCAGGCCGGAACTTCCTGCCGCTGGGACTGTTCGCGAGGTTGCCACTCGCGATGCTGACCGTTGGCACCCTCACCCTTGTCACAGCTGTCAGCCATTCTTACGCCATCGGTGGCCTGGCCGCCGGAGCGGTCGGCATTGGCTCGGCCTTGGGCGCGCCGGTGCTTGGCTCCCTTGCCGACCGCTCAGGCCAGCGCCCTGTGCTCCTCCTGGCCGCGGTTGTCAACGCCGTGACCGTCATCGCCTTGCTCGTGGCCGCCTACCTGACGCCCGATTTCAACGCCCCCACGGACGCGATTGCCATTTTGGTGACGGCTTTCCTGGCTGGAGCGAGTTGCCCGCAGGTGGGGCCCATGGCCCGTGTCCGTTGGATGGCCCTGACCACGAGGAACCTGAACACCAACGGTCCTGGAAGTGTGGCGTCCAGCCGCGCAGACCTGGACACCGCGTTGTCCTATGAAGGAACCGCGGACGAGGTCACGTTCGTCCTGGGGCCGGCGCTGGTCGGTATTCTGGCGAGCCTCGTAGCCCCCTGGCTTCCGCTCGCATTGGCGGCCGTCCTGACGGCCACGCTCGTGCCGGCCTTCGCCGTCCATCCCTCTCAGTTGGCCGTGGTGCCTGCAAAGCGCAAGGCGCGCGCCGCCGTCGGGAGCGTCCCTGCACAGCGGCAGTCAAGTGTCCGATCCGTGGCCTGGCTGAAGGTCGCCGTTCCGGTGCTGGCCATGGTCTGCATGGGTACTTTCTTTGGTGCAACCCAGAATGCGTTGAGCGCCTTCTCCGCCCAGTTCGCCACGGCTGAAATTGCGGGGCTGATGTATTCCGTCATGGGCCTGAGCTCCGCCGTCGCGGCGTTGTCCGTTGCCTATTGGCCGCAGCGCTTCGGGCTGGCCATCCGCTGGGTGCTCGCCGCGGCCGCGATGACGGCGTTCTCCCTACTGTTGTTCCTTCCCGCCGGGATCTGGCCGATGGTCATCGTTCTGTTGGTGCTCGGAATTCCCGTGGGACCGGTCATGGTGACGGTCTTCAGCATCGGGGGAGTCGTGGCACCGGCCGCCCGCATGGCGACCGTCATGACCGCCTTGGCTAGCGGCATCGTGGCGGGTACGGCGCTGGGCGCCTACCTTGCCGGCCAGTTGGCCCAGACGCAGGGTCCGGGCACGGCATTTGTGGTGTCCACGTCCGCTTCCGGCGCGCTTTTGCTGCTCGGCATCGTTGCAGGACTGGTTCTCCGGCGCCGGCCAAGCACGCAACCATAACGACGCCCGCTCACTTATGGGCCACTTTTGGGAAACCCTCGCTCAGATCATCTGAGCGCGCGTTTCAGGTTTTGGCCCTATAAGTGAGCGAGCGTCGGAAACAGGACGAACGCGCGCACCAAAGGTGAAAAGCCCCACGAGTCCATCGGCGGGTCCTTACGCCAGCTGGGACTCTATCCGGGACGCGCTCGCTGCCAGTGCTTCGCCGACGGCGGCCTGGTCCTGTTCGCGGCGGATGTAGACGACGGCGATCGCGGCGGGCCGCCCGCCTGGCACCCGGATCGGGGCGGCCAAGGATGACAAGCCGGCGATGACTTCGTCGTGGCTCGCCGCATAGCCGAGCCGGCGCGCTTCTGCCGCTTCCGGACGATACGGCAGGCCCGGCGCGCGGGCGGCCCATTCTTCTTCGCTCATGGTGGACTGGATCGCGATTCCAGGCGCCCCGGTGTTCACGGGGTGGCGGGTGCCGGGATGCTGTGCCAGGGTCGCGGCTGAGTGTCGGGGCTCGACCGTGACCAGCGTGACGCAGTCCTGATGATCCCAGACCGCGACGAATGCCGTCATGTTCAGGGCGTTGGCAAGCTGGGTCAGTTCCGGTAGGGCGGCCGTCTGGAGGTCGCGGGAGACACCCCGGGCCAGCACCGCAAGGCCGGGACCTGGCTGAACTCGGCCGGCGTCGTCGCGCACCAGCAGGGAATGATCCTCCAGCGTGCGAAGGATCCGGTAGGCCACCGAGCGATGAACGCCCAGGGCGCCGGCGAGTTCTGCAATGGTCAATGGGCGCTCCGCTGCCGCCAGGATTTCCAGGGCCTGGATTCCGCGGGAGAGGGTCTGCGAAGGCGAGACCGTCGCCGTCGTGTCCTGCAGACTTTTTGCGGCGCTGGGAGACATCATGCGCTCCATCCTATGTTGGGGCCTAATGCGACCGGCCCGCCGTCTTGTGCTGTCACTCACAAGAGACTATGGTTCTGTATGAGAATTTGTTGTTCAAATATAGAACAAATTCACATATAGAACAATCGCTAGCCAGGAATCAACGATGATTGCCAAGTCCAGCCATAATGCGGAGCCCGGTCCCTTGAGCCGCACTTCGCGGCCGCGGGCACATCATTTCCGCGGCAGCCTGGGCCGCTTCGCCACAGGTGTCGCTATCGTGACGTTCGACGGCGCCACCAAGCGGCACGGTATCACCGTCAACTCTTTCACCGCCGTATCTATGGAACCGCCGCTGGTCCTGGTCAGCATCGCCCGCAACGCCAAAGCCCACGATGAGCTGGCCGGGCGCCCCTTCAGCGTCAATATTCTGGGTGCCGAACAGAAGCAACTCGCCCTGCATTTCGCGGGCCGACCCGGGCCCGAGCCCCTTTGGGTAGAAGGCGACACGGCGCCCCGGCTATCCAACGTCCTCGCTTATTTCGAATGCACGCCCTGGGCGGCTTACGACGGCGGAGACCACACCCTCTACGTGGGTGAAGTGGTGGACTTCAACTACCGCAGCGGCGACGCGCTCGCGTTCGCCAACAGCTCTTTCACCACTATCCCGGAAAGCCAATTGGGAATGGAGGATCTTCTGTAGTTGCCGGCGCCCGTCGACGCCGCATCCGTATGCCGTTTCAGCACAACCATCATTGGAGACAACCATGGGAATCCGGACCGGACAGCAGTACCTGGACAAGCTCAACTCGATGAACCCCCACGTCCTGATCGACGGCGAAATGGTCACCGGGAAGATCGCCGACCACCCGTCCTTCAGGAATGTGGCCCGCACGTACGCGAAGCTCTTCGACATGCAGCATGACCCGAAGTATGCGGACGCCCTCACCTACGAGTCCCCGACGACGGGTGACCGGGTGAACGCCTCGTTCCTGGTGCCGCGCACCAAGGAAGACCTCGAACATCGGCATGCGGCCATCCGCACTTGGGCGGAGTACTCCCTTGGGTTCCTGGGCCGGACGGGTGACTACATGAACGGCGCCCTTACGGCACTCGCGGCCGCAGAAAAATGGTTTGCCCAGGCCGATCCGATGTTCGGCGAAAACATCCGCAAATACTATGAGCATTGCCGCGAGAACGATCTCCTTGCGACGCACACGCTGATCCCGCCGCAAGTCAACCGTTCGGTGTCAGGTTCCGAACAGCTCGGCGGGCAACTCTCGGCCAGGGTCGTCGAGGAGCGGGAAGACGGCATCGTGGTCCACGGCGCACGTATGCTCGCCACCATCGCGCCGATCGCCGACGAGCTCCTCGTGTTCCCTTCGACGCTCCTACGCTCGACGCCGGAAGATGCTCCCTACTCCTACGCGTTCGCCCTCCCGAACGATGCGCCGGGCATGCGTTACCTGTGCCGGACCTCGCTCTACAACGGCGGAGGCACCCACGACGAGCCGCTCGCCAGCCGCTTCGAGGAGATGGACGCCGTCGTCGTTTTCGACCACGTATTCGTTCCGAACGATCGCATCTTCATGCTCGGCCATCCCGAGCTGTGCAATGCCTTCTACTCCGAGACCGGCGCCGGGGCCCTCATGACCCACCAGGTGGTCACGAGGACCATCGCGAAGAGCGAGTTCTTCCTCGGCCTGGCCTCGGAGATTGCGGCGTCGATCGGGATTGACGGATTCCAGCACATCCAGGAAGACCTCGCGGAGCTGATCGAGACCGTCGAAATCGGCAAGGCCCTCATGGTGGCCGCGGAGGCCCAGGCAGCTCCAAGCCCGGACGGCGTGTTGTTGCCGCACTGGCCCACCCTGAATGCGGCACGCAACTGGTACCCCAAGGTTGCCCAGCGGTTCCCCGCGATCATCCGGAAGTTCTCGGCGTCGGGCCTCATGGCCCTGCCGGGCGAAGCGGACATAGCCAGCGAGGCATTGCCGGACATCGAGCTGTACCTGCAGGCGAAGACCCTGACCGGCCCGGAGCGCGTGCGCCTCTTCAAGCTCGCTTTCGATGCCAGCATTTCCGCGTTCGCCGGGCGCCAGGCCCTCTATGAGTACTTCTTCTTCGGCGACCCCGTCCGCATGGCTGCCGCCCTCGTGAACAGCTACGACCGCGAGCCGGCCCGCGCCCGGGTGCGGGAGTTCCTCGAGCGGAAGGACTGAACGCGCCACGGCGCGTCCGACGACGACGGCGAGCTATCGCCGTCGTCGTTCGCACTCCGACGCTCGCTCAGCTATGACGCGAAATTCTCCGACGCTCGCTCAGCTATGACGGGAAATTCATCGACGCTCGCTCGCGTTTGGCGCGAATCGCAACCCAGCGGCTTGCGAACTACCCCGCCTGCTCCAAAAGCCGCACCGCGTCGTCGTCGGTCAATTGTTCGAAGTGCTCGTAGAACGCGCCCACGGCATGGAATTTGCCCGGCGTGTGCAGGCACATCATGAAATCGCACACCCGGCTGATGGACGCTTGGGCTTCGAGGGATGACACGGGGACGGCGGTTACCACAGTCGCCGCGCCTCCCGCGCGGACGGCCTCGACGGCGGCGCGCATCGTTGCGCCCGTGGCGAGTCCGTCGTCGACAAGGACAACAGTCTTGCCCGAGAGATCGAAGCTGATACCCGGGTAGGTCTTCACTCGCCGCAGGAGTTCTCCGCGCTCGCGTGCCTCCACAGCGTCGAGCGAAGCCTGGGTGATTCCATGCCGAAGCATGCGCTCGGCGAGGGGCCGGTTGAGGATGCGCACGATCCTGCCGTTGGACCAGGCGAGGGCGCCGAACGCAGTTTCATCGCGGCCCGGGATGCCGAGTTTACGTACCAGCATGGCGCCGTAGGGCTGGTGGAGCTCGACGGCGGCAGCGGCCGCCACGGGGACTCCACCGCGGGCGAGGCCCAGCAAGATGGTGTCCGGGCGATGCCGGAGCTGCGGAAGCCCTGCTGCCACGCGGCGTCCGGCGTCCGCACGGTCCTTGAAGCGCATGCCCATTCGTCTCACTTCCACGTCATCCAGCGCTGAATCAAGCCTACCTTTGTTGCCGGGACCGCTCTGCGCTGCCACGATGGGCCATGTGAACAAGCCGATCGGTTACTGGACCAAACGCCTGGACGCCGCTTTGGAGGCTCACCTGGACAGCACCTTGGCGAGGTTGAAACTCAGCCGGAGGCAGTGGCAGACGCTCAACGTCCTGGCCGAGACAACCATCAGCCCCGAGGATCTTGACGGAATACTCAACCCTTTTTGGGGCGGCGACACGCGACGTCGCGAAAACGAACTCGCCGCCCTGGTCGGCCGCGGCATGATCATCATGGTGGACGATCGCCTCAGCCTCAGCGAACTCGGCCACGCAAAACATACGGAAGCCCAAAAGCTCGTTGAAGAATCCCGGCGGGACCTCTCGATGGGGATCGGTATCGACGAATACGCCATGGCCGTCAGCGTGCTGGAGCGCATGACGCTCAACGCGGAGCGGCTGGCCGGTTAACGCAGCCGCTCCGCCACTATCAGCCGCTCCGCCACCGCCTAGACGCCGAGGAACGCCACCGCAGCGTCCTTGAAAACCCGGCTGGTCACGGCGTTGCTGTGGTTCCGCCCCGGTACGAGCAGTTGCTCAACCATGCCCCCGGCATGGGAAGCGATCGAAGCGAGCTCCGGCATGGTGACGGCGCGCTCGTCCTTGTCGCCGGCCACCAGGAGCATCGGCATGTGGGGCACGGCTTCGGCAGGATCGAAGGGTTCGCCCTTGATGGCCTCGATGAGCGACAAGAGCGCAAAAAGATCGTTGCTCGGCAAGAGCTGTGCCATTTTGAGCAACCCTGCCGTGGACTCGTCTTCAATGGGTGTGCCGTCCGCGAGGTAGCGCTGGGCTGCTCCGAGATCGAACGACGCCAGGGGGTCTTCCTTGTTCGGGCCGCCCAACACCAGCCGGTGCACGAGTTCGGGCTGGGTTGCCCCGAATTCCCAAGCGAGCCGGGAGCCCAAAGAGTAGCCGATGACGTCGAGCCCGCTGGTAGGGTCACCGGCGCGCACGGGGCGCGCACCGGCGTCGGCGACTATCTGGAGCAGGTCCGCGCGGATCCGGCTCGGGGAGTAGGAGTCCAGGTCCTCGGGCGAGCTGCTCTGGCCGTGCCCCGGAAGGTCCACGGTGATGACACGCCGGCCCGCGGACTTGAGGGTGGAAATCCAGCCTGTGTCGCCCCAATTGAGTTTGGTGGACGAGGAGAAACCGTGCAGCAGCAGGACAGGGCGCAATCCGGCGTCGGTCCCTTCGGCAGGCTCATGGACTTCCACGAACAGATGCGGATCTGTCCCTTCCACAGTGTGGATGTGCTCTTCCTTGTGCCTGCCGCTCATGGTGTCAGTCCTCATCAAGTACGGCGCTCAGGCGGACCCGGCGCTTCGGTGCGTCATCCTTGGGAACGGTGCCCACGATACCGGCAGTATTGTCCGGCACCTCGAACACCACCAGCGGTTCACCGACGTTGATGGTCTCGCCCGGCGCTCCGTGGATACGGATCACTTTACCCGCCTGCGGGCTCGGCAACTCGAGGGCGGATTTACTCGTTTCCAGCTCCACGAGCGGCTGGTTCCGTTCCACCTGGTCGCCGGGGGAGACGAGCCAGTCCAGGACGGTCGCTTCGATGAGGCCTTCGCCAAGATCGGGCAGGGGGAAGCTGATTTCAGCCACGTCGATACTCCAGTACTCGTTGGATCCCCAGGAGGATGCGGTCAATGTTCGGAATGTATTCGTCCTCCAGGTCGCCGGAGGGATACGGCACATCGAAGCCGGTGACCCGTTCGACGGGCGCCTTGAGCGTGTCGAAGCAGCTTTGCGTGATCAGCTGGGCCACTTCGGCCCCCAGCCCGGAGGTCAGCGGAGCCTCATGCACGACGACGGCGCGCCGCGTCTTTCCGACGGAAGTCGCCAGTGCTTCGGCATCAATCGGCTTGAGCCAGCGCAGATCGAGGACCTCGACGTCGATTCCGTCTTCCGCGGCGAGTTCGGCAACCTGCAGGCACCGGGCAACCATGGCACCCCAGGCTACGAGGGTCAGGTGGCGGCCCGGCCGGACAACGCGGGCGCCGGTGAGGGTACCGCCGTCGGAGGCGTCCACGTCGCCCTTTTGCCAGTACCGGGACTTCGGTTCCATGAAGATCACCGGGTCAGGCCGCGAGGCGGCGTACTTGAGCAGGTGGTAGGCATCGTGCGGGTCCGACGGCGAGACCACCTTGAGCCCCGGAACGTGCGCGAAGAGTGCCTCGAGGCTTTCGCCATGGTGTTCGGGGGCGCGGATGCCGCCGAAGCTGGGTACGCGGAGCGTGATCGGCATCGGAAGCTTGCCCCGGCTGCGGTAGTTCATCCGGGCGATCTGGCACACGATCTGGTTGATGGCGGGATACGCGAAGCCATCGAACTGCACCTCCGGAATGGGGTGGAAACCGGCCATGGCCAGGCCCACCGACATCCCCAGGATGCCCGATTCCGCGAGCGGCGTGTCAAAGACCCGGGATTCACCGTGCTTGGCCTGCAGTCCGTCGGTGATGCGGAAGACCCCGCCCAATCGGCCGCAGTCCTCGCCGAAGACCACCGTCTTCGGATCGGCCGAGAGGATCTCGTCCAGGGCGCGGTTGAGTGCCTGCTGCATGGAAAGCTTGACGGACTGGTTCTCTGTGGCTGCCCTGGCTTCGAGGGTGGCTGTGGTGCTTTCAGACATGTTCTGACTCCTCGCGCCAACGGGTGGCCTGGTTTTCTAGGGCGGGGGTGGTTTCCTGGAAGACGAAATCGAACATCTCGTTGCCGGGCCGGGGCCCGAGGGCTTCGATTCCGGTGCGGATGGCTTCTTCCTCTGCCCGGGCTGCTTGGTTGGCGGCGGTGAAGAACGCCTCGTCGGCTACGCCTTCGGCCAGCAAACGCTTGCGGAGGCGTTCCAGCGGATCTTCGCCGGCGTCGATGCGCTCGTCGTCGAGGCTCCTGTAGCGGCCGGGATCGTCGGCGGTGGAATGCGGACCGCGGCGGTAGGTCATGGCTTCGACCACAACCGGACCCTTTCCTGCGCGGCAGTGGGCGAAGGCGTTGCGGGTGGCCTCATGGACGGCGACCACATCGTTGCCGTCCACCTGGATGGCCGGGATTCCGTAGCCCGCGGCTCGGGCAGCTACCGAACCGCCGGCCACCTGCCGCTCGGTGGGCACGGAAATCGCCCAGCCGTTGTTCTGGATGAAGAAGACAACAGGTGCCTTCATCACGGCGGCAAAGTTCATGGCCTCGTGGACATCGCCCTGGGAGGACGCGCCATCGCCGAAGTAGCTGAGGGCCACTCCGTGCCCGCCGCTCAGGGTCTGGCCGTGGGCCCAGCCGACGGCATGAAGCACCGAGCCTGCCACGACGGCCTGGATGGGCGCGAGGCGGCTTGCCAGGGGATCGTACATGCCGCCGTGCCACGTTGCTTTGTGGGTGGACATGTACGCCACCATGTCCACGCCCATGGTCCTGGCGACACCCATCTCGCGGTACGTCGGGAAGGCGAAGTCGCGGGCAGTGTCGAGGGCGTAGGCGCTGCCGACCTGGGCGGCTTCCTGGCCGAGTTCCGGAGCGTAGCCGGGGATGATTCCCTGGCGCTGCCAGGCAACGGCCGAGGTATCGAGGTATCGAACGGCAGCCATCAGGGAATAGAGCTCCCTGAGCTGTCCGGGGGACAGGGGTGCGGCGTCGGCTGCGGCCACGACGGGAAGAGATGAGTCCATGGACGTGACCGTAGTCACTGTTCGGAACGTAGGCAATCCGCCTATTCGGGGCTAGTCAAACTGCCATAGACTGCCAGTCTTCCCTGGGGAACACATAGCAGTTTGTGCACCTCCCGCTCACCCAAGTAGCTCGCAGTTGTTGTCGTTATGAGGGCTCAAAACGACAACAACTGCTGGGCCCACGCCGCCAGGGTTCCCTGGCCGAGCTTGCGAGGCGAGGGTGGCGGTGGGGATTAGTTGGGTCAGCTTAGGCGTTTCGTGCGGACTTCACCTTGGCGCCGATCCGGCAGGCAACGGCGATGCACGCGATCAACAGGAACGTGCCGATCAGCTGACCGGCGCTCTCGGCATTCGAGAAGCCCACCACGAAGATCAGGGCAAGCAACGCCAGTCCGAATACCGTAAGGAAGGGGAATCCCTTCATGCGAAGCGGCAGTTCGGTTCCTTCGCGGTCGGCGCGCCGGCGCAGGATGAACTGGGACACGAGCGCAGTTCCCCAGACTACGAGGCACGTGGACCCGACAAGGTTGAGCAGGGCGGGGAGTACGTGGTCGGGGAACAGCAGTTCCAGAATGGTGGCGATGAAGCCGAATGCAACGGAAACCCCGACGGCGGCCATGGGCACCTGGGCGCCGCGCAGCCGTGACAGGAAGGCAGGTGCTTCGCCGCGTTCAGACAAGGAGAAGACCATGCGTGAGGCGCCGTAGAGGTTCGCGTTGAGCGCGGAAAGCAATGCCACGACGGCGACGAGCGTGATGGCAGCGCCGGCTCCCGGGATGCCGGCAAGGTCCAGGACGCCGGCGAACGGCGACTTCAAGCCTTCGGAATCGGAGGGCAGTACTGCTGCAATGACGAAGACCGAACCAATGTAGAAGACCAGGATGCGCCACACCACCGTGCGGATGGCTTTGCCGACGCTGTGTGCCGGGTTCTGCGTCTCCGCAGCAGCCACGCTCACGATTTCGGTGCCCCCGAAGGCGAAAATCACTACGAAGAGGGCTGCGGCAATTCCGGACCAGCCGGACGGTGCAAAGTTGCCGGTCAGGTTTGCGAGGCCGGGGGAAGCTACGCCGGGCAACCAGCCGAAGAGCAAAGCTGCGCCGATGACGAGGAAAGCGACAATGGCCGCGACCTTCAGGATGGCGAACCAGAATTCGAACTCACCGAAGTTCCGGACCCCGGCAAGGTTGATCGCGGTAAAGGCCACCATGAATACCAACGCCAGCGCCCACACAGGAATGACTGGCCAGACGGAGAAGAGGAGCCCTGCTGCGCCGAGTGCCTCCGCGGCGATGACCACTACCAACTGCAGCCACCAAAGCCAGCCGACCGTGGACCCGGCCGTCCTGCCCATGGCCTTTTCCGCGTACACCGAGAAGGCACCGCTGTTCGGGTTGGCGGCTGCCATCTCGCCTAGGGCCCACATCACCACGATGATCAAGGTGCCCGCCACAAGGTAGGAGATGAGCACTGCCGGGCCGGCGGCGTGGATTCCGGCGCCCGAACCGAGGAAGAGTCCCGCGCCGATGGCGCTGCCCAAGCCCATCATGGTGAGCTGGCGCGGCTTCATCGAGTGGCCAAGGCCTCGCGAAGGAATGGAGGGTCGAACAGCGGTGGACTTCGTTGTCATTCGTGTTTGCCTTCTTGTGGATGGTTTGTTCGCTGGTCCTCGTAGGACTTATCGAATTTACCGCTTCCGGATGAAAGTGGCGAAAAACACTCGTGAGAGGATGGTTACAAGCTGGAGCGGCATCTGGGCATGAAGTGCCGATTTGTACATCCCCTTGGGCGGAAGCAGGAAAAACTGATGGTTGTGGACGAGTTGGATGCCAAGATTGTCCGATTTTTCACAGACTCGCCGAGGGCGTCCGTTCTGGAGGCATCGAGGGTCTTGAAGGTCGCCCGTGCCACGGTCCAGTCGCGGCTGGACCGGATGGCCGAGCGCGGAGTGGTGGCTCCCTGGGTTCCGCAGCCCGATCCTGCCGGCTTCGGCTATCCGGTGGTCGCCTTCTGCTCGCTGACCATCAACCAGGACCTGGGGCACGACGCCGTCGTCGAAGCTTTGGCAGCGATCCCTGAACTCATTGAGGTCCACACCGTTTCCGGTAGTTCGGACCTCATGGTGCGGGTGGTGGGCAAGTCGAACTCGGACCTGCAGCGCGTGCTGGACAAGCTCATCGCCACCAAGACCGTGCTCCGTTCGTCCTCGGTGATCGTGCTGAATACGCATTTCCAAGGCCGCACTTTGCCCCTCCTGGAAGCTGCCGCCAAGGAGAACGCGGGCTGAAACATTTGGACACTGTCCGCCGACAGTCGTACCATTAGTTCTAGTCATTTTGACTATAACTAGTTTTCTGATCCCTACGGCAAAGAAGCGGGGTGAATACCGTGTACGCCACCTCCGCGAATGTCGCAGAGCGCAGGCTCGCGCCGCCGTCGTTGGCCATATCGACGGTGATCTTCGCCCTCCGCCCCAGTGAAAGCTCCGGCCGCCCCACGCTGTGGTTGCCTCTGGTGCGCCGCATCCGCGAACCGTTCAAGGACATGTGGGCATTGCCCGGCGGACCGCTCCAGCACGACGAATCCCTCCAGGATGCCGCGTCCCGCAACCTGCGCGAAACCACGGGGCTGGCTCCCCAATACCTCGAACAGCTCTACGCTTTCGGCGGCCTGCACCGCTCGCCCGCCCAGCGGGTCGTGTCGATTGTCTACTGGGCCCTGGTACAGCCCACGGAAGCCGCCCTGGCCGACGAATCCGAGAACGTCCGGTGGTTCCGGGCCGATAGGCTCGCGGAATTGGCCTTCGACCACAACGCGATTGTGGACTACGCCTTGTGGCGGCTGCGCAACAAAATGGCCTACGGGTCCATCGCCTATCACTTGCTGGGTGAATTCTTCACCCTGGCACAGGTCCGCGAAGTCTACGAGGCTGTCCTGGACCGTCAGCTGGATCCGGCAAACTTCCGCCGGCAAATCAAGGGAACACCGGAAATCGAGGAAACCGGTGAATACCTCCAGGGCGGAAAACACCGCCCGCCCCGCCTCTACCGCTTCACCGGCACGCCCGGACTCGGGCCAGACAACAGGAGTACACCATGAGCAGCGTCAATACAGCTATCCAGCTGATCACCCGGGAAGAAGCCGAAAACGGCCGTTCCGCGGCCGGGTCGACGTGCAGCCCCGCTCTGGCCAAGGGCCCCTGGGAGTACGACCTCGCCGAAGCCCTCGCAGGCATCCCCGCTTACGGTCCCGGTGCGTCCAGCGCCGACGACGCTCCGAAGGCCACGCCCCGCCAAGGCCAGTTGCCCGAAGAGTACAAGCTGGCCAGCGACGCCGAGCTCGACGCCCGGATCCGTGCCGCCAAGGAGACGCTGGGGGACCGGGCTGTCATCCTGGGCCATTTCTACCAGCGCGACGAAGTTGTCCAGTACGCGGATTTCGTGGGCGACTCCTTCCAGCTCGCCAACGCTGCCCTGACCAAGCCCGACGCCGAGGCCATCATCTTCTGCGGTGTTCACTTCATGGCAGAAACAGCCGACATCCTGTCCAGCGCAGACCAAGCCGTGATCCTGCCGAACCTGGCCGCCGGCTGCTCCATGGCCGACATGGCGGACGAGGATTCGGTGGAGGAATGCTGGGAGCAGCTCGAGGAGCTCTTCGGGATCGCCCCCGATTCCGAAGGCCGTGCCCCGGTCATCCCGGTGACCTACATGAATTCCTCGGCCGCATTGAAGGCCTTCTGCGGACGCAACGGCGGCATCGTGTGCACGTCCTCCAACGCCAAGACGGTGCTCGAATGGGCCTTCGAACGCGGCCAGCGGGTCCTCTTCTTCCCTGACCAGCACCTGGGCCGCAACACGGCCAAGGCGCTAGGCGTCCCGCTGGAGCAGATGCCCATGTGGAACCCGCGCAAGGAACTCGGCGGAAACGACGAACAGACCCTGCTGGATTCCCGCGTCATCCTCTGGCACGGTTTCTGCTCCGTCCACAAGCGTTTCAACGTGGGCCAGATCGAGAAGGCACGCGCCGAATTCCCGGGCGTGAACGTCATTGTGCACCCTGAGTGCCCCATGGAGGTTGTTGACGCGGCAGACGGCGCAGGCTCCACGGACTTCATCAAGAAGGCCATCGCCGCCGCGACCGAGCCCACCACTTTCGCGATCGGCACCGAGATCAACATGGTGAACCGCTTGGCCGCGGAGAACCCGCAGCACACCATCTTCTGCCTCGACCCGGTGATCTGCCCTTGTTCCACGATGTACCGCATCCACCCCGGCTACCTCGCCTGGGTGCTCGAGGAACTGGTGGAGGGCCGCGTGGTCAACCGCATTACTGTGGACGATTCGGTCAAGGACAACGCCAAGATCGCCCTTGAACGCATGCTCGCAGCTCGGCCGCTCTAGGCCACATCCCGTACCAACCAGTCGAATCGAGCCTCACATGACTGCAGAACGCATTCCCGGCGCCCCGGCGCGGCGGCGGCTCGTCGTCGTCGGGAGCGGCATCGCCGGCCTCTACTCCGCGCTGCTGGCCGCCGAGGCCGGTGCGGAGGTCGTCCTGCTCAGCAAGGGCGCGCTCGCGGACAGCAATACCTTCTTCGCCCAGGGCGGGATTTCGGCAGTGCTGGACGAACCGGCCCCCGGCGATACCGTCGCCGCGCACATCACGGACACCCTCACAGCCGGCGCGGGCCACTGCGATGAGGAGGCCGTGCGGGTTCTGTGCACCGAAGCTCGCCTCGACATCAGGGGGCTGGAGCGTTTCGGCGTCCGTTTCGACGCGGACGACGACGGCGATCCCGCCTTGGGGCTCGAAGCCGCCCACTCCGCGCCAAGGATTCTCCACACCGGCGGAGACGCCACGGGTGCCGGGGTGGCGAACGCACTCATCCTGGCAGTCCTTGACGCGCAGGACGCCGGGAAGATCCAGGTGCTAGGACATTCACAGGCGACGTCACTGATCCGGTCCGAGGGTCGCGTGACGGGCGTTGAATTCCTACGCAACGGCCGCCTTGAGAGCGTAGTCGGCGATGCCGTGCTGCTGGCCACCGGCGGGGCGGGGCAGCTGTTCGCCCAGACCACCAACCCTTCGGTGGCAACGGCTGACGGACTCGCGCTCGCATGGCGGGCAGGCGCGGAGCTCGCGGACCTGGAGTTCTTCCAATTCCACCCCACGAGCATGGTCCTCTCCGCTGCAGGAAAACCGGCTCCCTTCGGCGCCGATCCGCTCCTCATTTCCGAAGCCGTCCGCGGCGAAGGCGCCATCCTGGTGGACGCGAACGGCGAACGGTTCATGCCCCGCTACCACCCCGACGCCGAACTGGCGCCGCGCGACGTCGTCTCCCGCAGCATCGCCCTCCATCTTGCGTCACTTGGTGATCCCAACGGCCACGTCTTCCTTGACGCCCGGACCGTGGAAGCGATCAAGGGGAAAGGCTTCCTGGAGAAGCGCTTCCCCACGCTCAGCGCCCGGACCCGCGAAGCCGGAGTCGACTGGACCCTTGAGCCAGTTCCGGTCGCCCCTGCCGCCCACTACTGGATGGGTGGGGTGGTCACGGATCTCCACGGCCGGACGTGTGTACCTGGCTTGCTTGCCGCCGGCGAAGTTGCTTGTACCGGGGTGCAGGGCGCCAATCGCTTGGCTAGTAACTCGCTGCTCGAAGGGCTTGTCTTTGGACGGCGGGCTGTTGAAGGGTTCCTTGGGTGGGCGCCGCCGAACGGTGGGGGGACCGACTCGCTAGTTCCCTCGGCGCCTGCGCTCCGGTCTCTCGCCGGCGAACGCCTCGCAAGCTCGGAGGCCGGCGTGGACCTCCACGCAACAACGGCGCTTTCGGGAACCACCGAGCCGACCGGGGCGCTCGTGTGGCAGCCTGAGCTCGTTCCGGAGCCCTTTAGCCGGGCCGCCCTTCGGCGGTTGATGACTGCCAAAGCCGGGGTGCTTCGGACCGGGGGGTTGCTGCGGGAGGCCGCTGAGGCACTCAACGCTTGGGCCGACGTCGTGCTTCCTGAGAATGTGCCGGACTCGGTGGATTCCGTGGTTCACGAGGATGCCAATTTGCTCCTGGCTGCGCAGTTGTTGGTGCGGGCTGCGGGGGCGCGGCGGGGGTCGTTGGGGGCGCATTATCGGAGTGATGCGGTCGAAACCCCGCGTGAAGAAATTGTTCAGAGATACACGATCCGCCGGAAAGCGAGCCTCGTCAATGACTAGCCTGACCCTCCCCGCAGCACCCGTCCGGGACATCCTGGAGCGGGCATTCGCGGAGGACGCGCCGAGCGGCGATATCACCTCGCAGCTGCTCATTCCCGCCGAAGCCCGGGCCACCGCCGTGCTCAATGCTCGGGTTCCGGGGGTGTTCAGCGGCGGAACGGTGTTCCGTGACGCCATGTTGCTCGTCGACCCGGACACCGAAGTGGAGCTGCTGCTCGCGGACGGTGAAGCGTTCGACGCCGGAACCCACCTGGCGCGGGTCAGCGGCCGGGCACGCTCGGTGCTGCTCGCCGAACGCGTCGGGCTCAACCTTGCCCAGCGCATGAGCGCCATTGCCACCAAGACCGCGGAATTCGTCAAGCTGGTCGACGGTACCAAGGCCCGCATCACCGACACCCGGAAAACTACTCCCGGGTTGCGGGTATTGGAACGCTACGCCGTGCGATGCGGCGGAGGAGCCAACCACCGCTACAGCTTGTCCGATGCCGTGCTGGCGAAGGACAACCACTTGGCAGTGATGACCGGTGGCGATTCCGCGAAACTCACTGCACTGCTCAAGGCCGCCAAGGCCCAACTGGGCCACACCACGCACTTCGAGGTGGAAGTGGACCGCGCCGAGCAGATCGAACCCGTGCTGGCGGCCGGTGTCGACACGATCATGCTGGACAACTTTTCGCTTGAGGAGCTCCGTGCCGGCGTGAAGCAGGTGGCGGGCCGCGCCGTCGTCGAGGCGAGCGGCAACGTCAACGTCAACACCGTGGCGGACATCGCGGCCGCGGGAGTCGATGTCATTTCGATCGGCGGACTCACCCACAGCGTCAGCGCGCTGGATCTCGGCCTGGACGTGACGCTCGACGTGGCGCCGGACCCATCCCTGGCTCTCGGCTGACACCATGATCTTCCTCGACGCCGCGGCGACCACACCGGTCCGCAGGGAAGTCCTCGAAGCCATGTGGCCGTATCTGACGGGGGAGTTCGGCAATCCCTCAAGCCATCACAACCTCGGCGAAGCAGCCGCGAACGCGTTGTCCGGGGCACGCGCGGCGGTAGCGAAGGCTCTGGGCTGCCGGCCGGGGGAGATCACCTTCACGTCCGGCGGCACCGAGGCGGACAACCTGGCGGTGAAAGGAATTGCCCTCGCGAGACGTGCGGCGGATCCTGCCCTGAACCGCGTTGTCATCAGCGCTATCGAGCACCCTGCCGTCGAGGAATCCGCGCTCTACCTGCAACGCGTCCACGGGTTCGAGGTGGACGTGGTCCCCGTGGACCGGAACGGTGTGGTGACGGTTGAGGCGCTCCGGGCCGCGCTGAGCCCGGAGACGGCCCTCGTCAGCATCATGTATGCGAATAACGAGATCGGGACCGTGCAGCCCGTGCGGCAACTTGCCGAGGTTGCCGCGGAACATGGTGTGCCGTTTCACACGGACGCCGTCCAGGCTGCGGGCTGGCTCCCGATTGGCGTCAAAGAACTGGGGGTCGACGCGCTGAGTATCTCAGGCCATAAGCTCGGCGCACCGAAGGGCAGCGGCGTGCTCTATGCCAAGGGCAGGCTGAGACTTGAACCGCTCGTCCATGGCGGCGGACAGGAGCGGGGCAGGCGCTCCGGGACCGAAAACGTGGCGGGAGCCGTCGCGCTGGCCACCGCAATGACTCTTGCCCATGCCGGGCAGTCCGGACTTGCCGGACGTGTCACGGAGTTGCGGGATGCCTTCATCCGCGCTGTCCTCGAGGCTGTGCCTGGTGCCGTGTTGACCGGCCACCCCTCGCAACGCTTACCGTCCGTCGCGTCTTTCTGTTTCCCCGGCACCAGCGGGGAGTCGGTATTGCTTGAGCTTGAGCGGCTTGGGGTGGTGTGCTCCAGCGGATCGGCGTGCGCCGCTGGATCCGACGCCCCCTCTCCGGTCCTGCTGGCCTTGGGAATCGAGCCCGAGGTGGCCCACACAGCTGTGCGTTTCAGCTTCGACTCCACGGTGACGTCAGCGGAACTGGACCAAGCCGCGGAAGCCGTGGCTGCCGCCGTCGGGAGCGTCCAGGGGCTCGGCCGCCGCTGACGGTCCCCACCCCAAGTAACTCGCATTTGTTGTCGTTCTGAGCCCTCAAAACGACAACAAATGCGAGTCAGTTGGGAGTCAAACGTGGCGGGCCCGGCGGAAAATCCAGTGCCGCAGCATCGTGAACCGCGCGGCCGTCGCGACGAATCCGGACAGCGTGGTGGTCCAGAGGTCCTCCTCGAGGGTTGCCTCGGGCCGGAACGCATGCAGCACGCCCAGGCTCCCGCCCGTGATGACCAGCGCCACGGCGATCACGATCAACCCGTTCAAGTGGTCCCGCGTCCTCTTCCGGTTGCCGCTGATCTTGAAGGTCAGCCGACGGTTCAGGGCCGTGTTCATGAGCGAGGTGATGATCAGCGCTGCGGCGTTGGCAGGTTGGGGTCCCAACCACGGCCTGAACAGCGCGTACAGTGCCAGCGAGGTGACGGTGCAGATGATCCCGACGCCGGTGAAACGGATGAGCTGCCTGACCACCGGATAGCGCAGCACGCCTTTGCGGCGCTTGCTTGTATTTGGCCTGGAAAGGGACGTCTGCCGCGTCTCAATTGCCGGCACGGCAGGAGGCTCCATTGCTCAAGCCTGTCATATCAAGCTGGGAATTTTCTCCCAAGTTGCTGCGATGACGGGGTTGGTGAGCTCTCCGATGCCCTCAATGCGGCAGCTCACAAGGTCTCCTGGCGCGATCCTGGCACACTCGGCGGGGAAGCCGGTGAGGACCAGGTCTCCGGGGTGCAAAGTCATGAACGACGTGAGGTAGACAAGGATCTCGTCCACTTTCCATCCGAGGTCGGCGGTGCTGGCCGTCCGCAATTCCCTGCCGTTGTGCACGATGCCGATCGAAAGATCACTGTCATCGAGGTCAGTGACGATCCACGGTCCCGCAGGGGTAAACGTGTCCTGGCTTTTCGCGCTGATCCACAAGTCGTCGGTCTTCTGCAGGTCCCGCGCCGAGACGTCGTTGCCGATCGTGAAACCGAGGATGGCGTCGCGCGCGTTGTCGAGTGTGAGTCCGCGGACTTTGCGCCCGACGACGACGGTCAGTTCCGCTTCGGGGTCCACGTATCCGACGCCGGAGGCGAGTTCGATGGCGTCGCCTGGTCCGATGACGCTTGTGGCGGCCTTGTGGAACGCCTGCGCAGGCAAGTCCCGGCCTGGCTGGCCGGTGTTGTGCGCCATGCCGAAGACGTTGGCGGGAACAGACGGCGCCAGGAACGTGAACACATCCTCGGAGACACGAGAGCCTGCAACCCAACCTGGCCGCCCTGCGCTGCTGCTATTTGCCGGCGAGCCGGGGAACGGACTGTCCACCACCGTCCAGCTCCGGCCTTCCGCGGAAGCGAAGTCGGCGGCGTCGTTCGCTACGAAGAACTGTTCGTCCGGTGAGGTGGGGGAGAGCGGGCGGACGCGGGCGATCCGGCGTGCACGTGAGGAAGTCATGAAGACATCCTACGTCCTTGAACCTCTTAAGGCGGCAGGTTTAGACGGGCAAGTAGAGCTCGCCCACGGGGATATCCGCGGCCAGGCGATTCGCGGGCCCGGCCAAGGGGCAGGCCCAGGCCTCGTTGTAGGCGCAGGATGGGTTGTAGGCGAAATTGAAGTCGAGCACGAAGTCCTGTTGCCCGGATCCTCGAAGGCCGTGGAAGGCTCCCTTGATGGTGTCCAGCAAGTAGCGGCCGGCGCCGTAGCTTCCTCCGGGTTTGCCGGCCGTGGCGTCGCGGAAAGGCACGAAGATGCCGCCGCCGTAGCTGCGCAGGCGCCACACGGCCAGCGAGCCGAGCTCGTCGAGGTCGAAGGTGCCGAGGCGGACAAACGGCACCACGCCGTCGGTCCCGGTCTGGACGTTCATCTCCTGGCCCGCGCCTTCCGGCGAAAGGGCGGCATAGCGGCGGAACCGGGGATCGTAGTCCGCGGTGCGCAAGCCCGAAAAAGCCTGCTTGCTGGCGGGAGTCAGCGCCGAGGCCGGGTGGGTACCGAACATGCGGTCCCGTTCCTGGCGCCAGTACACGTGGGCTTGGAAGGGGTCGTCCATCGCGATCTTGCGGACGTCGTCGTACAAGGCGAACGTGCGCAAACGCCAGTCTGCGATGTCCACGGCGGAAATGTCCGCCACACTGTTTTCGTCCTCATCGAGCAGATCGGGAGCCATGCGTCCAGCCTAGTCCTACCGCGCGGGCCGAAGCGGCGGCCCGTAGTAGGGCATCGGCTGGGTTTGCAGGCGCGAAACGCCGATCCGGAGGGACGGGCAGCGGCTCGGCGCCGCTAGGCTGGTGCGCATGAGAGCAAAGCGGATCCCGTTGAAGTTTTCAGTCGCCGTCCTCGGTGCGCTCATTGTGGTCGCCGCCACCGGCTGTAGTTCCGAGGGCAAGGGCGGCGCCGTCTGGACAGCCGGGTCCAGCAGTGCGGCTCCCGGGAGCGCAACGCCGTCGGGCCCAAGCACAGCCGCGCCGTCGGGCGGTTCCAGTGCCAGCCCTTCCGCAGGAAGCACCGCGACGGCGGGGGCGACTGCCGCGGCGTGGAAAACGTACTCGGATGCGGCCAAGAAGGTCAGCTTCGATCTTCCGAGTGACTGGATTGCGCAATCGGTCACGCCCGACGCCGGTTCCATGCCGGGCGCCCTGAAGATCGAGGTCAAAGACGCCAAGGGAGGGTACCTGGCGACCCTTCACACCGGGCTGCCCTCGGCGAGTCCGGCTGACTGCAATCCGGCCGCCAAGCGTCCTTACGTCGTGGTCAGCAGCGTGCCTATTGACCTGCCCCATGCCGACGGTGATTCCACGATCCCCCCGCACGTGGTGTTCCGGGTCATCCAGGGCTATAAATTCTTCGGTTCGTACGGCATCACCAACCTGGTAGCCGGAACCGATGGGCAGGCCTGCCAACTGCGGAACCTTGTGGTGGGACCTGCAGGAAAGGGCAACTACTACTTCGGGGACATGCAAGCCGTGCATGCCTTCGCCACGGATGAAGTAGTTGCTCCAGCGAAGTCCTTCGACACCTTGGACCAGGCCGCCAAGTACGTTGACCAGAGCTCGGAATTCGCCAACGTCCAGCGGATGCTATTGTCTCTGAAGGTCAATCTGTAGAACCAAGGTTGATAGACATTCGTCGGCGCCAACTCTGCCCAATTACTGGGTTGTCCAGCCGCAACACTCCGGAGATCCATGGAACGCAACGTTGCTGCCCAGCTCGTTTTCAAAACCGTCGCCAACACCAAAGTGGCCATGGCAATCGCCGTGGCCAGCAATCCGGGCTATGACTCGTTGACCGAAGAGCTGTCCGTCACGGTGGAGGGCGAAGCTGTTCCGTTCACTGAGTTGAGGGACCATCACGGCGGACGCTTCCAGTACATGGAGTTCGAGGAACCCAGCGAGGTAACGGTTGATTACCGTGCCTCGGTGGAGGGCTTGGGTGCCCCGGATGAGTCCTCCCGTATGGAACTCATCCGCTACGTGCGGCCCAGCCGTTATGCCGAGTCCGATCGGCTCCTTCCGACGTCGTACGCCGAGTTCGGCGGGCTCCACGGCGAAGAACTGTTGCAGGCAGTCCGGAATTGGGTCCACGACGAGCTCCGCTACGTCAGTGGTTCCTCGCGCGGGACGGATGGAGCGGTGGAGACGCTCCTGCATCGCAAAGGGGTTTGCCGGGACTTCGCCCACCTTGCCATTGCCCTCCTGCGTTCCAAGGACATCCCCTCCCGGCTTGCGGCGGTGTACGCGCCCGGACTGAGCCCCATGGACTTCCACGCCGTGGCTGAGGCCCACATCGACGGAACGTGGTACGTGATCGATCCCACCGGCTTGGCCCCGCGCGAGTCCATGCTGCGCATCACGGCCGGACGCGATTCCTCGGACACTGCGTTTCTGTCCACGGTGGGCGGCAGCCTGTCATTGAAGAGCCTGAAAGTCACCGCGGTGGTGGCCGACGAGCTGCCGGATGAGGATCCGGCAAAGCTCGTCGTCCTCCGCTAGCCTTCGCGGGGCTGCTTGTGTGCGACGAACGCTTGCAGCTTTTCCGTCAGGCGAAGGAGCTCACGCTGCTCCTCGGCAGTCAAAGCCGGAGCCACAAGTTCGGCGATGTCGCGGACGTGCTCCCGCCCGATCTCCTTCTGCAGCTCCTGCCCGGCCGCGGTAAGCCCCAGTAGGATGCCGCGTCCGTCGTCGGGAGCGATGCTGCGCTCCACGAGCCCGCGCTTCTCCAACCTGTCAACCAGCCGGCTCAGGCTGGACTGGCTGAGCAGGACGTGATCGTTGATCTCGTTCAGCCGCAGCTTGCCCGTGGGGCAACGGGAAAGAGTGAACAGGACGTCATACTCCTTGATGGGCAGCTTCTTGAACGCCTGCCCGGCCTGGAGGCGGCGCATCACCGCCACCTGGGAGCGGAACAAGGACTCCCAGGTTTCGGCGGCGAGGCGCACGGACGACGAGGTGGGCGCGGCGGTGGTCACGGGGTCCGCCCGGCGGAATCGGCAACCGCCTCGCTGGCCGAGGCGATCACGGACGCTGCCACCCGGGATGCATGGGTGGGTGCGTCGGGCACGTGGGCCGGCTTGCGGTCCTCGAATTCCTTGCGCAGGACGGGCAGGACTTCCTCGCCGAAGAGGTCCAGTTGTTCCAGGACGGTCTTGAGCGGGAGGCCCGCATGGTCCACGAGGAACAGCTGGCGCTGGTAGTCGCCGAAGTATTCGCGGAAAGTCAGGGTCTTTTCGATGACTTCCTGCGGACTGCCGACGGTCAGCGGTGTCTGGGACGTGAAGTCCTCGAGCGAGGGCCCGTGGCCGTACACCGGTGCATTGTCGAAGTAGGGGCGGAACTCCTTCACGGCATCCTGGGAATTCTTGCGCATGAAGAACTGCCCGCCGAGGCCGACGATGGCTTGGTCTGCGTTGCCGTGGCCGTAGTGCTCATAGCGCTCGCGGTACAGGCCGATCAGCTGCTGGTAGTGCTCCTTGGGCCAGAAGATGTTGTTGGCGAAGAAGCCGTCGCCGTAGTAGGCGGCAAGTTCCGCGATCTGCGGGCTGCGGATGGAGCCATGCCAGACGAAGGGCGCGACGCCGTCGAGCGGGCGGGGCGTGGAGGTGAAGTTCTGCAGCGGGGTACGGAACTTGCCGCTCCAGTTGACGGTGTCTTCATCCCAGAGCTTGCGCAGCAGGGAATAGTTCTCGATGGCGAGCTCGATCCCGTCCTGGATGTTCTTGCCGAACCAGGGGTAGACGGGGGCGGTGTTGCCGCGGCCCATGATGAGGTCCACGCGTCCATCCGCCAGGTGCTGGAGCATCGCGAAGTCTTCGGCGATCTTGACGGGATCGTTCGTGGTGATCAGCGTGGTGGACGTTGACAGCGTGATGCGTTCAGTCTGCGCTGCGATGTACGCCAGCGTGGTGGTGGGGGACGATGAGAAGAAGGGGCGGTTGTGGTGCTCGCCGATCGCATAGACGTCCATGCCGATCTCTTCGACCTTCTTGGCGATCGCCACGGCGGCCTTGATGCGCTCGTTCTCCGTGGGGGTGTGGCCCGTGGTGGGGTCAGTGGTGATGTCGCTGACGCTGAATACGCCGATCTCCATGATGTGCCTTTCTGCCTGCCCGATTTGGTGTCCGGACTCTGCCAACAGTCTATCCCAAAATAGATGCATTTGCATGTATCACTGCCTGCAACAGGGTGAGGCATCATTTTGTTCCCGGCGTGTCGCCCTACTCGGCGGGGCTGGAGGCGGATCGGCGGCCGGAGACTTTGGGAATCATTCCGGTGGTCCAGTCCAGGTGGTCGCCGTCGCCGTGGCCCGCGACCCCGTCCTGCGCGACGTCGGGGCGTTGCGTGAGTGCCTTGAGGAGCGCTTTCTTCTCCCGCCGGCCTTCGACCAGTTTGTAAAGGACGGGCACCAGGACGAGCGTCAACGCCGTGGACGAAACGAGGCCGCCGATGACCACAACCGCCAGCGGCCGGGAAATGAACCCGCCGCCGCCCGTGAGGCCCAAAGCCATGGGTGTCAGGGCGAAGACGGTAGCAAGCGCCGTCATGAGGATCGGGCGTAGCCGCTGCCTGGCTCCGTGGGTGATGGCGTCTGCCACGCTCATTCCGGGGCTGCCATCGTGTGGTTTGCGGTACTGGTTGATGAGGTCGATCAGGACGATCGCATTGGTCACGACGATTCCCACCAACATGAGCATGCCGATCAGGGAAGGCAGTCCCAGCGGAACGCCCGTGACCAGGAGCAGAGCGATGGCGCCCGTCGCCGCAAAAGGCACGGACACGAGCAGGATGAGGGGCTGGATGAGGGACTTGAACGCGGCCACCATGATGACATACACAATGGCGACGGCGGCCAGGAGCGCGAGCCCGAGCTGTCGGAAGGAGTCGGCCTGCTGCGTCGTGGCGCCGCCGATGGTGGCGGTAACGCCTGCCGGGAGCTGCACCGAGGCCAGCCGGTCACTGACTGCCGTGCTGACGGCTCCAAGGTTGGAGCCCGACGGCGTGACGGTCACCTTCGCGCTCCGCTGGCCGTTGCTGCTCGTGATGGAGACCGGGGTGTCAACTTGATCCACGGACGCGATGCTCGACAGCGGAACGGGCCCGGCCGGCGTCGGGAGATTGATGGCCCTGACATCGGAGATGCTGGTGAAGTGCGTGCCTTCGCCGATCTGCACCGGGAAGTCCGTGGTGTCGATACGGACGGTGCCTGCGGGGATCGGGCTGACCGTGGACGCGAGGACCCCGGCGACTTGTTCCTCGTTCAGCCCGGCGGCGACGGCCTTGGCGCGATCTACCTTCACCTGGACTACGGACTGGCTGGCATCCAGGTTGGTGGCTACCTCGGCACTCCCGGGCACGCCGTCCATGGCCTTCGCCACGGCGTCGCTTGCGGTCTTGAGATCCGCCGAGTTGGCGGCGTTGATAGTGATGTCGACGCTGGAAGAGGTGCCCAGCCCGCCTTGCTGTGCACCGACAGTGACCTTCCCGGGAGCCGAGGCACTGGCGAGCCGGGACCGGACCGTGTCCTGCAATTTCTGCTGGTCAGCCTTATCGTCAGTCACCACGGTGAACGTCGAGTTGGAAGCGCCGCTCGAGGTGAGCGCGGCGAATCCCGTTTGGGCGTTGCCTGACGTGACCTGGACGTCCTTGATGCCGTCTATCCCGCGGAGGACCGATTCCACCTGGGCGGCGGCGGCGCCGGTCTGTTCCAAGCTGGTGCCGGCAGGAAGGACCTGCCGGACGGTCATGCTGTTTTGGCCGGAGTTACCCAGCAAGTCGGTAGCGAGTAGGGGAGACATGGCAGCAGTCCCGCCCAAGACCAGCACAGCAGCGACGATCGTGATGACCGGGTGCTTCTGGGACTTGGCCAGGATGGGCAAGTAGCCGCGCTGCAGGCGGCTGCGTTGCTCCGCCTCGTGCGCCTTGGATCGGGCGGCCTCGGCGATACGGGCGTCCTCCGCAGCCGAAGCCGGCGACGGCGACTTGAGGAACCAGTAAGCCAGGACCGGAACGATGGTGAGGGAGACGAGCAACGAGGACAACAGGGCGATGGTCACCGTCAGGGCGAAGGGCCTGAACAGCTCGCCAGCCAGGTTGCCCACAAAGGCGATCGGCAGGAACACGGCAACCGTGGTGAGGGTGGACGCTGTGATGGCGCCGGCAACTTCGCGGATCGAATTGAGGATGGCCCCGAGCTTGTGCTCGCCGTAGCTGAGGTGCCGTTTGATGTTCTCGATCACCACGATCGAGTCATCCACCACGCGGCCGATCGCGATGGTCAACGCGCCGAGGGTGAGGATGTTGAGCGAGTAGTGGGTCGCCGATATTCCGATGAACGTGATCAGGAGCGACAACGGAATGGAGACCGCCGTCACGAGCGTTGAGCGTACGGACATCAGGAACACGAGGATGACCGCTACCGCGAAGCCCAGCCCAAGAAGGCCTTCCGTCGTGAGGTCCTTGATGGACTTTTCGATGTATGGGGCTTGGTCGAACACTGGCGTGAAGTGCGCATTGGAGCCGAGTTCGGCTTCCATCTGGGCAATGGAATCCTTCACGGCGTGCGAAATGGCAACGGTATCGCCGTCGGGCTTTTTCGTGATGGACAGGGCCAGCGTCGGCTTCCCGTTGGTCCGGGTAATCGAGGTTGCGGCGTCGTCCTTGATGCTCACGTCGGCAACGGAGCCGATGGTGGTTCCGCCCTTGGCGCCGGTGAGCGGCAAGCCCTTGATGACGTCGAGGGAGTCCACCGGGCTGCCGATTTGCAGGGAAAGGGTCTTGCCCTGGTCCTCGATGGTTCCTGCCGGGACCAGGGTCCCGTTGTTCTTGAGGGCGTTCGTGAGCGACTGGACGGTGGCGCCGCTCGCGGCCATGGCTTGGGCTTTGGGCTGGATCAGGATGTGTTGGGTGGCCCCGCCTGTCACGTCAGCGCTGCGGACCCCGTCCAGTTTCTGGAGCCGGGGAACGCTCAATCGCTGCAGGTCCGTGTTCAGCTCGCTGAGAGGCTTGTCCGAAGACACCGCCAGGTACACGATCGGGAAGTCGCTGATGCTGCCGGCAAAGGATCGGGGCTCGACGTCGGCCGGCAGCACACGCTTGGCGTTGGAGATGGCGCGGTCGATCTGGTTGCGCGCGCGGTCCAGGTTCGAACCGTAGGTGAACACCATGGAGATCTGCGAAACACCGTTCCGCGATGTCGACGTGGTCGATTCCAGGCCCTCGACGCTGTTCAGTGCTGCTTCGAGCGGGCGGCTGAGCTGCTTGTCGACAACTTCCGGCGACGCGCCCGGCATCGCCGTGATCACCGAGATCTGCGGGAACTCGATCGAGGGAATGAGTTCCTGCTTGAGGGACGACATGGTGATCACGCCGAACACCGCCGCGAAGACGGTGATCAGCGCGATCAGTGCCCTGTTCGCCAGTGAAAGCTTTGCCAGACGGAACATTGCACTGTCTCCTGGGATCTACGGTCTGTCTCTTGTCGTGAACCGGCCGCAGCCCGGACGGTTGCTAGTGCTGGACGGCGTCGGCGGGCTCGAGCTGGAGCGAACGGGCAGTGCTCGCTTCCAGCTCGGCCGCAAGGTCGGGATTGTCGTTTAGAATGACGCCGTAGCCCGGCATCATTTCCTTGAGCTTGGACTGCCAGCCTTTGAAGTTCTTCGGGAAGGACCGCTGGAGCATCTCGATCATGATGGGGACGGCGGTCGAGGCGCCGGGGGAGGCGCCGAGCAGTGCTCCGATGGATCCGTCACGGGCCGTGATGACCTCGGTGCCGAACTGCAGCACGCCGCCCTTCTTGGAGTCCTTCTTGATAATCTGAACCCGCTGGCCTGCTGTGATGAGCTCCCAGTTGCCGCCGTCGGCCTGGGGGTAGTACTCGCGAAGGGACTCCACCTTGGCGTCGTGGCGCTTGGCCACTTCCTTGATCAAGTACGCGGTCAAGTCCATGTTGTCCTTGGCCACGGCCAGCATCGGGATGATGTTGCTCGGGCGGATGGACAGCGGAAGGTCAAGATAGCTGCTCGTCTTGAGGAAGTTGGTGGAGAAGCCGGCGTACGGGCCGAAAAGCAGGGAACGCTTGCCGCCGACGTAGCGGGTATCAAGGTGCGGCACGGACATGGGCGGGGCGCCGACGGAGGCCTGGCCGTACACCTTGGCGCTGTGCTGGCTGGCGATGGCCTCGTCGGTGCAGCGGAAGAACTGTCCGGATACCGGGAAACCGCCGTAGCCCTTGCTTTCCGGGATGCCCGATGCCTGGAGCAGGTGGAGTGCTCCGCCGCCCGCGCCGACGAAGACGAACTTGGCGTGGATCCGGCTGTGTTCGCCGGAAGCGGGGTACTTGAGTGAAAGGTCCCAGCCGCCGTCGGAGGCTTTGCTCACATTGGTGACGTCGTGGCCATAGTTGACTTCAACGCCGTTCGCGGCGAGGTAGCCGGTCAGTTCGCGGGTCAAGGCGCCGAAGTCGACGTCGGTGCCTTCAGCGGCGCGGGTGGCGGCAACGCGCTGCTTGGCGTCGCGGCCCTTGACGATCAGCGGAGCCCACTTGGCGATCTGTGCCTGGTCTTCCGTGTATTCCATGCTGCGGAAGAGCGTGTTGGGCTTGAGTGCCTCGTAGCGGGTCTTGAGGAAGTCTGCGTGCTTGTCGCCGATGACGAAGCTCATATGCGGGACGGTGTTGATGAATCCCTTCGGGGAGCCGATCAATTTGTTGTCCACGAGGTGGGACCAGAACTGCCGGGAGAGCTGGAACTGCTCGTTGATGTGGAGGGCCTTGGACGGGTCTACCGAGCCGTCCTTGGCTGCGGGCGAGTAATTAAGCTCACAGAGCGCTGCGTGCCCGGTTCCCGCGTTGTTCCACGGTCCGGAGCTTTCCAGGCCGGCTTCGTCGAGTCGCTCAAAAAGGGAGATGGTCCAGCTGGGTTCGAGTTGCTTGATGAACGCCCCCAGGGTTGCGCTCATGATCCCGCCCCCAATAAGGACGACGTCAGCGTGGTGTGTCTTGGAAATGAAGGTCACGATCTATCTCCGATAGCGGCGGCACTGGCTGTCACAGAATATCCCCGCGTGGGCACATAACTGAAATTGCGGCGGGACGTCAAGACTTCAGGCGAACGTTTGTAAAAACTTCGTTTAAGACAGGCGATGCCGGGTACTTCTCGACGCGGTCGGAAAGGGCCAAAGCCGAGATCGGGAAGGCGATGGGTACCGCCGGGACGGTGGCAGCGATCTGCGCATTGATGGTCTGGTACTGCGAGTTGCGGTCAGCGCCGTCGGGGAGTCCCCGGGCCCGGTCGATCTTTGAGAAGACTTGGGGATCGCTGTAGCCGAACTCACCGTTGTTTTCACCGAAGAGGGTTCCAACGAAGTTGTCCGGGTCCGAGTAGGCGCCATTCCAGCCGAGCAAATGCAGCGCATGGTCACCGGGTGATTGGACCTTCTGGAGGTAGCCGTCGTCCCAGTTCACGGGCACCGGCTTGATGTTCAGTCCGATGGCGGTGAGCTCCGCGCTGATCTCCGCGTAGATCTTCTCCGGAGTGGGAAGGTAGGCGCGCGTGACATTGAGCGGGTAGTAGAACTTGAGCTCCTCGCCTTTGTAGCCCGACTTGGCGAGGAGTTGCTTGGCCTTGTCCGGGTCGTATCCCAAGGACGGTGCGTTGTTGTTGAAGCCGCTCAGCTTGGGGGGAACAAACTGGGTCGCAGGTGAGGTGTTGTCGATGAAGAACTTGTGGATAAGGGTGTCTTTGTCGATGGCCATCTCTATTGCCTGCCGCACGCCAAGGTTCTGGAGGGGCGCCACGGACTCGTTCATCCCCAGGTACATCACGGAGAACGGATCCCGTTGGACGATTTGCATGCCCTTCTTGACCAGTTGGTCGAAGGTGCCGGCGGTAACAAGGTCGTATCCGTCGATGGTTCCAGCGAGCAAGGCCTGGAGCCGGGCCTGCGGATAGTCGAACGGAATGAAGTTGACCGTGGCTATCTCTCCCCGGTCGCCCCAGTAGCCCTTGTAGCTGGTCAGCGTAATGCGGTCCTGGCTCCAGGAGGAGAAAACGTAAGGTCCCGTGCCCACGGGGTGGGAGGCATAGGCTGACGCCGGCTGGCCTGACAGCTTCTTGTCCAGGACGTCGGCCTTGCCGTCGGCCATTGCTTTCGGGGAGGACATCGCGAACGCCGGCAGGGTCAAAGCCTGAAGGAAGCCTGTGAAGGGCTTGGCCAGGTTGATTTGGACGTGATCGGGGGAGATGACCTTGCAGTTCTTGAAGAGCGAAAGCGAAGCGTCGTCCGCGAAGGATTTGAAGACGCTCTTGAATGCGATGCCCGGTGCCTGCTGACGCACGGTCGCCGGGAAATTGAACCAACGGTTGAAGTTGCTGCAGACGGCGGCGGCGTCAAAGACGGTGCCATCGTGGAAGGTGACTTTCGACCGCAACGTGAAGTCGTAGCTGAGTCCGTCGTTCCCTTGTGACCAAGAGGTGGCAAGCAGGGGAGTTGGTTGGCCGGTGGACGCGTCGACCCCCACAAGGCCTTCCATCACTTGCCGGGTCACGCGATAGGACTCGGAGTCGTTCGTCACGGCGGGATCGAGCCCAAGCGGCATCGACGGGGTGCCGAAGTTGAAGGTCTTGCTCGGCTCTGCCTTGGTGCTGCCCGCGGCCGAGGCTGACGGTGCCGGTCCAGGACTTACCGTGCACGAGGTCAAGGCCAGGGCCAGAAGGCCTGCGCCGATTTGTAGCGTGACTCGGCGAAGCTTGCTGCTTACCACTCTTGTCCCCTCAAGGCAGTTGGACGGGCTTGGGGCCCGCGGCAGCCGGACCGCGGTCCAGTCTAGTTCAGGGCCCTGAGTCCCGGCTGGAAACTGGAAGTGCCCCGGCCAAGGACCGGGGCACTTCCTGAATGTGCGCAAGGGGGGACTTGAACCCCCACGCCCGAAGGCACAGGAACCTAAATCCTGCGTGTCTGCCAATTTCACCACTCGCGCTGGTGTTGGTCTCCGGACCGGGATTCAGGGATTGCCGCCCCGGTCTTCTACCGGCCTCCATTGTACCCGCGGTTTCGCGCCACCCATTCCAGCCGCGCCTATGCGGCGATGCGGTGGCTACTTGTCGAGTTTGAGGTCCCTGCGGAGTTTGGCGACATGGCCGGTGGCCCGCACGTTGTACTGGGCCAAGGCCACCTTGCCGTCGGGGTCCACCACGATCGTTGAGCGGATCAGCCCTTGGTAGGTGCGCCCGTAGTTCTTCTTTTCGCCCCACGCCGCATAGGCCTCAGCCACGTGGTGCCCCTCGTCGGACAGCAGTGGAAAGGTCAATGATTCTTCGGCCACAAACTTCTCCAGATCCTTCACGGTGTCCGGAGAGATGCCAAGAACCTCGTAACCGGCGGCCTGGAGGGTTGCGAGGGAATCGCGGAAGTCGCAGGCCTGCTTGGCGCATGCCGGGGTGGAAGCCGCGGGGTAGAAATAGATGACTGTATTGCGGCCACGGTGCGACGCCAGGCTGACCTCGCGGCCCGCGTGGTCCTTGAGGGTGAAGTCCGGGGCAATGTCGCCTGGAATGAGTCGTTCAGCCATTTGTGCTCCTTGCTAGCGTTCGCGATCACTCAGCTTAGTGATCGGCTGGCCGCTTCACGAATTGAACCCCGGTCCTGCTCCGCGCGCAGCGGTCTATATACTGGCCCTTATGCCTGATATGGAACGGTGGCCCACTGGGCGCCTGCTCTCCACGGCCGCGCGACTCGTGGAGCATGCCTGGAACGAGAAACTGCGCGGTATGGACCTGACCCATGCCGGGGTCATTGTCATGGAAGTACTTGCCGTCAACGGACCGACCACCCAGTCGATGCTCGCACAGATCGTCCGGGTTCAGGCGCAGACAATGGGGAAGACGCTCACCAGGCTGGAGGCACACGGCCACGTCAGCCGTGCACGCAGCGTGTCCGACCGCCGTAGCCAAGTGGTCAGTTTGACCGAGGCGGGGGAGCGCACCCTCGGACTCGCCACGCAGCTGGAACGCGAAGTGCTTGCACCCGTGCCCGTGGACACCGCCAAACTGCGGCGGGAGCTCCAGTCGCTTGTACGCGAACTGGCAAACAATCATTCCTCGGCAGTCGTGAACGACATTGTGGCCGCAGCGGATTCAGCTGTGGCGCCGGGCGAGCCCTCCAACTAGGCCTCCGCAGGTCCGGGCGGAAGCGGCTCCGGGCCGAGTCCGGGGGAAAATAAAAAAGATCCCTGGACGGCCATTCAGCCATCCAGGGATCTTCCCTTTGGTGCACCCCCCGGGACTTGAACCCGGAACCCATTGATTAAGAGTCAATTGCTCTGCCAATTGAGCTAGAGGTGCAATTGTTTGTTGCTCGCAACGCAAAGAAATAACCCTTGAGCGGCAACTGCCGCTCAAGGGTCCTTCCCTTTGGTGCACCCCCCGGGACTTGAACCCGGAACCCATTGATTAAGAGTCAATTGCTCTGCCAATTGAGCTAGAGGTGCATTTGTCGATTTCGATCGGCTGAGGGCTTTTCTTCCCTCGTTGATCTCCGCAACGACATGTAACTCTACACGACACTTGCCGAAGTGTGAAATCGGCCCGGGCCTCCTGCGCGTCACTGGCGGGGAGGCTTCAGGAGCAGTGCAAAGTCGGGGTTTTGGTTGTTGCTGAGGACCCACAGTGTGCCGTCCGGCGCTAGCGAAACGTCCCTCAGCCGTCCGTACTGGGCCGTGAGGTACGCCACGGGATTCCCCGCCGTTTCTCCGCGCAGCGGTACGGTCCACAAACGCTGACCGCGCAGCGCGCACGTGAACGCCGTTCCGTTCACGATTTCCAGACCGCTCGGTGAGGCATCCGCCGTCGACGGCCAGACCACCTTGGCGTCGATGTAACCGGCGCGGCCGGGCGCACCGGTCACTTGTGGCCAACCGTAGTTGCCGCCCGCTTCGATGAGGTTGAGTTCGTCGTTGACGTCGGGTCCGAATTCACTCGCCCACAACCTGCCGTCACTGTCCCAAGCCAAACCCTGCACATTGCGGTGTCCGTAGCTGTAAACGGGATTGCCGAACGGGTTGCCCGGTGCCGGCTTTCCCTCCGGGGTAAGCCTCAGGATCTTCCCGCCAAGCGCAGTGCGGTCCTGTGCTTGCTCCGGGTGCTGCGCGTCTCCCGTGCCGACGTAGAGGAACCCGTCGGGACCGAAGCGGATGCGCCCGCCGTTGTGGGTGCCGGCTTTGGGAATGCCGGTGAAGATGACTTCGGGTGTGCCGAGGCTCAACCGCCCGTCTGCGGCCTGCTCCAGCCGGATGCGCGAAATCCGGTTGTCCGATTCAGCGGTGAAGTAGGCATAGAGCAGGCGGTCGCTGGCGAACGTCGGGGAGAGCGCCAGCCCCAGCAGCCCGCCTTCGCCCCCGGGTACGACGCCGGGAACCTCGCCTACCGTCGTGGCCCGATCGTTCCGGACCGATTTGATCAGCTTGGTGTCGCGTTCGGAGATGACGGCAGTACCGTCGTCGAGGAACACGATCGACCACGGAATTGTCAGATTCAGGTCAAGCTTCCGAATTAACTCGGGTCCGTTGCCTTGGGTAGGCCCCGGTCCGGGGGCACTCCCTGTACAGGCGCTCAGCAACAGGGCCACGAGGCAGGCCACCGCTACGGGAGCCCGGACGAGCCCAAGGCGGGACCGGAAGAGGCTCCCGGATCCCGCCTTTGCCTGGTTCATTGCTTGGGTCCTGGTTGCAGGGCTGCTTGCCGCCCTGGGTCAGCTCCTTGGGGCTCTCAGCGGCGGTTCCTGCGAGGAGGTCGGAAGCCGGCTGCCTCGGCGTGGGCGCTGGAAATAAACCAGACGTCAGCCTTGACCTCGTCGTACGACGGGCTGTCTTCATCGTGATAGGTCATGGTGTCCGCGTTGCCTTTGACGGTGTAGCCATCAGGGCCGCTCCCGTCAGCGTCGGCCGCGGCGGAGCCTTCGCCATACGGCTGCTCGGCTGCGAGATGCCCGCCCAGCGGCGATGCGGCTGCGGAATCCTGGGCCACGGTGGTTGACTCAACCGGCGAAGGTGCCGCGTCGGGATTTTCGGCCCGGTCTTCCTGCGCCCCTTCGGCTGCAGTGTCGACTGCCTCCGCCGCGGCGGATTCCGCGCCGGGAAGCGTCGGTGCATGGGCGTCCGTGTATTCGCGGTGGTGGATCGGGGCGGGAGCCACTGGTGCGCTGCCTTCGCTCCAGGTCGCTTCCCATTCGGCGCTGTCGGCCAACTGTTCGGGGGTGGCTGGTTCCGAGCCCGACGACGCCGGAACGCCGGCAGCCGCGGGAACGGACGGCCCGGCGTCGGCCGCGGTAACGTCGTCGGCCGTCACGCCCCCTTCAAGTTCCGGCTCGGCAGCCAGCGGTGCGGCGGTCTCTGAGGCCGTAGCCTCGGAAACCGCGTCCTCGGACAGTACGGGTTCCGAGAGCGTGGGCTCCTCGAACACGGGCTCCACCACCGAGGGGCCGGCCGCTGAGGATTCTTCTTCCGGGGCGGCCATGCCGGTTTCGAGGGGAGGGCCGGGGCGCTCCCAGTCGTCGACGTCGACGCCGCCTGCCTCAGTTTCGGCTTCCGGCTCCGGCTCGGGTGCGGCTGCGCGCGACTCGGCTAGCTCTTGATCGGCCGTCGCGGTTGCGGCGACCAAGGGGGCGGAGCCTGTCAATGCGGCTGCTGTGACGTCCATTTGTGGTGACGAGGCGGCCTGCGACGGCGAAGCCCCGGAGCCCGAAGAAGACTTCGCGCTATTGCGGCTCAGGAGCCACCAAACAATCGCGACGATCAACACGATGACGATGACCCAGATCAACCAATCCATGGGAGGAGCCCTTCTGTCTGTTCAATTGGCGCATGTCTGTTCGAGTGGCGCAGCTGTCGTGATTTGACGTTACGTCCGTGTCACGGGGCTGTCTAGGTTAGTCAATCGATTCGCGGCCCTTCAGCGCATCAGCGATCCTGTCGGATAGGCCAGCAGCCGACAATGAGACCCATGTCTCACATAGCGAGACGACTGTCCATTATTTGAATGAAATATTGGCTGAAATAGTGCCAAATTCGCCTTAACCCGCCGATCATGTTCGTTGGCCACAGCCCAAGAGTCATAGACTCGTGCCCATGAGTGACCACACCCCAATTGCGACAGACAACCAGCCGGACATCAAGCCACGCAGCCGGGTCGTAACGGACGGCATCCATGCCGCCCCCGCGCGAGGCATGTTCCGGGCCGTAGGCATGGGCGATGATGACTTCGCCAAGCCCCAGATCGGCGTCGCGAGCTCGTGGAACGAAATTACCCCCTGCAACCTCTCGCTGAACCGACTCGCCCAGGGCGCCAAGGAAGGCGTTCACGCCGGCGGTGGTTTCCCCATGCAGTTCGGCACCATTTCCGTTTCGGACGGCATTTCCATGGGCCACGAGGGCATGCACTTTTCCCTTGTTTCGCGCGAAGTCATTGCCGACTCCGTTGAAACGGTCATGCAGGCCGAGCGCATCGACGGCTCCGTTTTGCTGGCCGGCTGCGACAAATCCCTCCCGGGCATGCTGATGGCAGCCGCCCGCCTGGACCTCGCCAGCGTCTTCCTTTACGCCGGTTCCATCATGCCGGGCTGGGTCAAGCTTGAGGACGGATCGGAGAAGGAAGTCACCCTCATTGACGCCTTCGAAGCCGTGGGCGCCTGCGCTGCAGGCAAGATGAGCAAGGGCGACCTGGACCGCATCGAACGCGCGATCTGTCCTGGTGAAGGCGCCTGCGGCGGTATGTACACGGCCAACACCATGGCGTGCATCGGCGAAGCCCTCGGCATGTCCCTGCCGGGCTCGGCTGCCCCGCCCTCGGCAGACCGCCGTCGTGATGACTTTGCCCGCAAGTCCGGCGAGGCAGTGGTCAACCTGCTCCGCCTCGGCATCACCGCCCGGGACATCATGACCAAAAAGGCGTTCGAGAACGCCATCGCCGTCACCATGGCCTTCGGCGGCTCCACCAACGCCGTCCTGCACCTGCTCGCGATCGCCCGGGAAGCCGAGGTCGAACTGACCCTGGACGACTTCAACCGCATCGGCGACAAGATCCCGCACCTGGGCGACCTCAAGCCCTTCGGCCGCTACGTCATGACCGACGTCGACAAGATCGGCGGCGTGCCGGTCATTATGAAGGCGCTGCTCGACGCCGGCCTGCTGCACGGCGACTGCCTGACGGTCACGGGCAAGACCCTTGCCGAAAACCTGGCCTCCATCAACCCGCCGGACCTCGACGGCAAGATCCTGCGCGCCCTGGACAACCCGATCCACAAGACCGGCGGCATCACCATCCTGCACGGTTCCATGGCCCCGGAAGGTGCCGTCGTGAAGAGCGCCGGCTTCGACGCCGACGTCTTCGAAGGAACCGCCCGCGTGTTCGAGCGCGAGCAGGGTGCGCTCGACGCCTTGGACAAGGGCGAGATCAAGGCGGGGGACGTCGTCGTGATCCGTTACGAAGGTCCCAAGGGCGGCCCGGGCATGCGTGAGATGCTCGCCATCACCGGCGCCATCAAGGGCGCGGGCCTTGGCAAGGACGTGCTCCTGCTGACCGACGGCCGCTTCTCGGGCGGTACCACCGGCCTCTGCATCGGGCACGTTGCGCCTGAAGCCGTCGACGGCGGACCCATCGCCTTCGTCAAGGACGGCGACAAGATCCGCGTGGACATCGCTGCCCGTTCGTTCGACCTCCTGGTGGACGAAGCCGAGCTCGAGTCCCGCAAGATCGGCTGGGAGCCCCTCCCGGCCAAGTTCACCAAGGGCGTCCTCGCGAAGTACGCCAAGCTGGTGCACAGCGCCTCCACAGGCGCGTATTGCGGGTAGCAGTCCCACGGCGGGTCCTTCCCCACTAACTCGCAGTTGTTGTCGTTTTGACGCCTCATAACGACTACAACTGCGAGCTAGTTGGGTGAGGGTTGGGGTAGGACCAGTCCGTGGACAATGAGGTCCACATAGTGAGATGACATCTTCATCGTTTGACACCTATCTCACTAAGAGGGAACACTGAACGCATGATCGCATTCGTTACTGTCGGCGCCACCGTGGGCACTGTCGTACTTACCAAGCGCGTGGCCTCCTAGCCCGACTGGTAACGAACCGTCACGCGCAACCCCTCGAAGAGCCGCAAGGCTGAGGGGTTTTTTTATTTCCCGCAGGGGACGGCGCATTGAGCAAGAACCAGCATGAACGCAGTACCCACGCAGTAACTTTCACTAATTGAAGATCCCCAAAGGAAGAGTCCGATGAGCAAAGGATCGCCGATCAGCCCCTCGCTGATGGCTGCAAAGTCCGCTGGAGCCCCCAAGGCTCCGGAAAAGGTCGACCGTCCGGCTGACGCCGTCGTCGACAATGCTGCAACTCTCTCTCCTGTACTCGGGCCGAACAACGTTGTACCCCCAACGGTGATGACCGGCTCGGAAGCTATTGTCCGCTCGCTCGAAGAACTCGGCGTGGACGATATTTTTGGTTTGCCCGGTGGCGCGATCCTCCCCACCTATGACCCTTTGATGGCCTCCAAGATGAATCACGTCCTGGTCCGTCACGAACAGGGAGCCGGCCACGCAGCGCAAGGCTACGCCATGGTTACCGGACGGGTCGGCGTCTGCATCGCCACCTCGGGCCCCGGTGCCACCAACCTCGTTACCGCCATCATGGATGCCCACATGGACTCCGTGCCCCTCGTGGCCATTACCGGCCAGGTATCGGCTTCCGTCATCGGCACTGATGCCTTCCAGGAAGCGGACATCGTCGGCATCACCATGCCGATCACCAAGCATTCCTTCCTGGTGACGGATCCCAATGACATTCCGCACGTCATGGCCGAGGCTTTCTACCTTGCGAGCACCGGTCGTCCCGGTCCCGTATTGGTGGATATCGCCAAAAATGCCCAGCAGGGCACCATGACCTTCTCCTGGCCGCCCAAGATCGATTTGCCGGGTTATCGTCCGGTGGTCCGCGGGCACAACAAGCAGGTCCGCGAAGCCGCCCGGCTGATCGCTGCGGCAAGCAAGCCTGTCCTGTATGTCGGCGGCGGAGTGGTCAAGGCCCACGCATCGGCCGAACTGCGCGAGCTCGCGGAACTCACCGGCGCTCCCGTGGTGACAACGCTCATGGCCCGCGGCGCGTTCCCGGATTCCCACCCCCTGCACGTCGGCATGCCCGGCATGCACGGCACGGTTTCCGCGGTTACCGCACTGCAGCAGTCCGATCTGTTGATCACCCTTGGTGCGCGCTTCGATGACCGCGTGACGGGTGTGCTCAGCACGTTCGCTCCGCACGCAAAGATCATCCACGCGGACATCGACCCCGCGGAGATCTCCAAGAACCGTACGGCCGACGTTCCGATCGTGGGCTCCGTCAAGGAGATCATTCCGGAACTGAGCGAGGCTGTCCGCAACGCTTTCGAGCAATCCGGCACCCCGGACCTCGACGGTTGGTGGGCGTTCCTCAACAACCTCCGCGACACCTACCCCCTTGGCTGGACCGAGCCGGAAGACGGACTCAGCGCCCCCCAGCGGGTCATCGAACGCATTGGTGCGCTCACGGGTCCGGAAGGCATCTACGTTGCAGGCGTTGGCCAGCACCAGATGTGGGCCGCCCAGTTCATCAAGTACGAGCGTCCCCACGCCTGGCTCAACTCGGGTGGAGCCGGGACCATGGGTTATGCCGTGCCGGCAGCCATGGGCGCCAAGGTCGGCGAACCCGACCGCGTGGTCTGGGCGATCGACGGCGACGGCTGCTTCCAGATGACCAACCAGGAACTGGCCACCTGCGCCATCAACAAGATTCCCATCAAGGTTGCCATCATCAACAACTCCTCGCTGGGCATGGTGCGCCAGTGGCAGACCCTCTTCTATGAAGGCCGCTACTCCAACACCGACCTGAACACCGGCCACGACACCGTCCGTATCCCGGACTTCGTCAAGCTGGCGGACGCCTACGGCTGTGCCGCGTTCCGCTGCGAGCGGGACGAGGACATTGACGCCACCATCCAGAAGGCCTTGGAAATCAATGACCGTCCCGTGGTCATCGACTTTGTGGTCAGCCCGAACTCCATGGTGTGGCCGATGGTCCCCTCCGGAGTCTCTAACGACCAGATCCAGGTTGCCCGCAACATGACCCCGGAATGGGAAGAGGAGGACTAGCCATGAGCCGCCACACATTGTCCGTTCTGGTCGAAGACAAGCCCGGCGTGCTGACCCGCGTGGCCAGCCTCTTCGCCCGGCGGGCCTTCAACATCAACTCCCTGGCCGTCGGCCCCACCGAGGTCTCCGGGATTTCCCGGATGACCGTCGTCGTCGACGCCGATGGCGACCTCATCGAGCAGGTCACCAAACAGCTCAACAAACTGATCAACGTGATCAAGATTGTGGAGCTGACTTCAGAATCTTCCGTGCAACGTGACCACATCCTGGTCAAGGTACGTGCGGATGCCGCGACACGCCTGCAGGTCACCCAAGCTGCAGACTTGTTCCGTGCCTCAGTGGTTGACGTTTCCACAGACTCGGTGGTCATCGAGGCAACCGGTACCCCGGAAAAGCTTGCAGCGCTGCTTTCAGTGCTCGAGCCGTTCGGCATCCGCGAAATAGTGCAGTCCGGCACCTTGGCCGTTGGGCGGGGATCCCGCTCCATGAGTGACAGGGCGTTGCGCAGCGCTTAGGCACTGTCCTAGTACCGCGTAGTAGCCCGATACCGAACCACAGACAATATCTACAAAACCACTCAAGAGGAGTTACGCAAGTGACTGAAATGTTCTACGACGACGACGCAGACCTGTCGATCATCCAGGGTCGCAAGGTTGCCATTGTCGGCTACGGTTCCCAGGGCCACGCCCACGCGCTGAACCTGCGCGACTCCGGCGTCGAGGTTGTCATCGCGCTCAAGGAAGGCTCGAAGTCGATCGCAAAGGCCGAGGACGCAGGCTTCACGGTCAAGAACGTTGCCGACGCCGCCGAATGGGCCGACGTCATCATGATCCTGGCACCGGACCAGCACCAGCGCGCGATCTACAACGACTCCATCAAAGACAAGCTGACCGCCGGCAAGGCCCTTGCCTTCGCCCACGGCTTCAACATCCGCTTCGGCTACATCGAGGCGCCCGAGGGCGTTGACGTCATCCTGATCGCCCCGAAGGCTCCGGGCCACACCGTGCGCCGCGAGTTCGAAGCCGGACGAGGTATCCCGGACATCATCGCCGTCGAGCAGGATGCTTCCGGTTCCGCTTGGGACCTGGCCAAGTCCTACGCGAAGGCGATCGGCGGCACCCGCGCCGGCGTCATCAAGACCACCTTCACCGAAGAGACCGAAACCGACCTCTTCGGCGAGCAGGCTGTCCTCTGCGGCGGCGTCTCCCAGCTGATCCAGTACGGCTTCGAGACCCTGACCGAAGCCGGCTACCAGCCGCAGATCGCCTACTTCGAGGTTCTTCACGAGCTCAAGCTCATCGTTGACCTCATGTGGGAGGGCGGCATCGCCAAGCAGCGCTGGAGCGTTTCCGACACCGCAGAGTACGGCGACTACGTCTCCGGCCCGCGCGTCATCGACCCCCGCGTCAAGGAAAACATGGCCGGTGTCCTCGCGGACATCCAGTCCGGTGCCTTCGCCAAGCGTTTCATCGACGACCAGGACAACGGCGCAGTCGAGTTCAAGGAGCTGCGTGCCAAGGCAGAGCAGCACCCGATCGAGGGGGTCGGCCGCGAGCTGCGTTCCTTGTTCTCCTGGCAGCAGCAGGACGAGGACTACGTCGAAGGCTCCGCGGCCCGCTAGTCAAGGCAACCGTTGAAGCCGCGGCAGGAGCCGTAGCAATTCAACACAGAACGCCGTTCGGGATAGGCTCGAAATGAAGCCGCCCGGCATGGAGGCCGGACCCGGTATACCGGGTCCGGCCTTCGTCGTCAAAGAATCGTTTCACCAAAACCCCACCTGAAAAAGAGAGCTAAAGAGGTCACCGGTGACTAGCACCAAGCCAGTAGTACTCCTCGCTGAGGAACTTTCGCCCGCCACGATCGAGGCCCTTGGTCCGGACTTCGAGATCCGCCAAACCGACGGCGCGGACCGCTCCCAGCTGCTCTCCGCAATCGTCGACGTCGACGCCATCCTCGTGCGTTCAGCCACCCAGGTGGACGCCGAGGCAATTGCCGCAGCCAAGAACCTCAAAATCATCGCGCGTGCCGGCGTCGGCCTGGACAACGTGGACATCAAGGCCGCTACCCAGGCCGGCGTCATGGTGGTCAACGCCCCGACGTCGAACATTGTGTCCGCTGCCGAGCTGACGGTCGGTCACATCCTCAGCCTTGCCCGCCACATCCCCCAGGCCAGTTCCGCCCTTAAGGGCGGCGAGTGGAAGCGCTCCAAGTACACGGGCATCGAACTCTTCGAGAAGAAGATCGGCATCATCGGCCTCGGACGCATCGGAGCGCTCGTGGCCGCCCGCCTGCAGGGCTTCGAGACCGAGATCCTCGCCTACGACCCCTACATCACCTCCGCGCGCGCCGCTCAGCTCGGCGTCAAGCTCGTCACCCTGGACGAACTGTTGGAGAAGTCCGACTTCATCACCATCCACATGCCCAAAACCCCGGAAACGGTGGGCATGCTGGGCGCCGATGCCTTCAAGAAGATGAAGGAAACGGCCTACGTTGTCAACGTCGCCCGCGGCGGCCTGATCGACGAAGAAGCCCTCCACGAGGCTTTGGAAGACGGCCAGATCGCCGGCGCAGGCATCGACGTTTTCGTCAAGGAGCCGAGCACCGACCTTCCGTTCTTCGGCATGGACAATGTCATCGTGACGCCCCACCTGGGTGCCTCCACGGACGAAGCCCAGGAAAAAGCCGGCGTCTCCGTGGCGAAGTCCGTGCGCCTCGCCCTCGCCGGCGAACTCGTCCCGGATGCAGTCAACGTGGCCGGTGGCGTGATCGCTTCCGACGTCCGCCCCGGAATCCCGCTGATCGAGAAGCTCGGCCGGATCTTCACGGCCCTGACCCACGCATCCCTGACGCAGATCGACGTCGAGGTCGCGGGCGAAATCTCCAGCCTGGACGTGAAGGTCCTCGAACTGGCGGCGCTCAAGGGCGTGTTCGCCGACGTCGTGACCGAGCAGGTCTCCTACGTCAACGCACCCGTCATCGCCGAGCAGCGCGGCATCAACACCCGCCTGATCACGACGCCGGAAGCCGAGGACTACCGCAACGTCCTGACCATCCGCGGGGCACTCAGCGACGGATCGCAGATTTCCGTGGCCGGAACGCTCACCGGACCCAAGCAGGTCCAGAAGCTCGTGGGCGTCAACGGTTACGACGTCGAAATCCCGATCAGCGAGCACCTCGTGGTTGTTTCCTACGCGGACCGTCCCGGTGTCATCGGCACCATCGGCCACATCCTGGGCATGAACAACATCAATATCGGTGGCATGCAGGTGGCCCGCCAGAGCGAAGGCGGCCAGGTCCTGGCGCTGCTCACGATCGACACTTCGGTGCCGCAGCAGGTCCTTGAAGCCATCAAGGCCGGCATCGGCGCCGACATGGTTCGTGAAGTGGATCTGGAGGACTAGCATCCTCACCGTTTGAGCTAGAAAAGTGTGCCGCACTTCACATCGGCCACATATCATTGGCCGGTCTGCCTACAATGGCTTGGTCCGAAATTCGGAACCGGCGGCAGGCCGGCCAATAACTTTTGCACACACCCGGTGGATTCCTATTGCCTCGGCATGGTTCCAGGGACAGCAGTGTGCACACCCGCAATCCAGGACTCAGGGAGCCCTATGAACGCCGTCCAGAGGTTCATCAGAAGCCGTGTGCTTCTGTTGACCGCGGCCATTTTGATCGTCGCCATGTGTTTGTCCGTATTCATCCAGAGCCAGTCGCAGGCCGCGCTGAACCGGACAGTGGATGAGAACTCACGCGGCCTGTACGACATCCTGGTCCAGGCCAAGTCCGCGAATACCAAGGACGGCGGGGCGCTCCTCCAGCCGGACATCGCGAACGGCCAGGGCGGCATCAGCTTCCCGCAACTCGAGAAGATCCGTGGGCTGAGCGGCGCGTCGGTCGCGGCGCCCATCAGCCTCGTTTCCCGGGTAACACAGAACCTGGAAACCCCGCGTCTCGACGCGATGGATTACCTTGGCTACAACGCGGGACTGGCTGGTGGAGCCACCGCGGGAGATCCGACCGGAACGGACTCCAAGAGCTGGCCCGCACCGGAATCCGTGCTTCCCGCGAAGCCCAAGAAGTACCGCCTGACCGCCACCGCCGTGAGCTCCGACGGAGTGTCCCAGCAAACCCTCTTCCAGACCAGCGCCGAAGGCACCCTCGGCAAGGGGCAGGTTGTTGAGCAGCAGACTGCCGGAGGCAAGAGCATCCGCATCGCCGGACCCGCGGGGGAGACCGGCATCAAGTTCCCCGCTCCCGCCGGCGGCTCGGAACACAACCTCTTCAACCTTTCCGTAGCGCTGCCCATGGCTCCGCAGGTCACCGAGTCGGTCGTCGCCGTCGATCCGACCGCCGAGCGCGCGCTCTTGGGCTCCGCCGGAGACTTCCTCGCACCGCTGCAAAAGGCGCCGCCGGCCGACACCCGCAACGCAGGCGCAATCGGCCGCTACTTCGAACAGCTCTTCGCCAAGAGCCCTACGCAGCAGGAACTCGAACAAGGCCCGGATTTCATGGGCGTCAAGCTCAAATACTGGGCACCCCTCATGACCCAGTACCAGCAGGCGAAGCTCTCCGGCCAGATCACGGATGCCTCACAGGCCATTCCTTTGATCGTCCGGCAGGGAACCTCGCTGGATCTGAAGTACTCGGTCCAAATCCAGGAAATCGATGATTCGGGCAAGGTCGTCAACGACGTCGGCACTGTCTCGCGCTCTTTGGACAAGGACTACCTGCCCTTCGTGTCAAAGTCGCCGTTCGCCCTGTCATGGCCAGGATCCACGGACCACAGCCAGCTGCTCGGTAATATGGGCAACTTCAGCCAAGGCCTGTACCAGCCGGCCCAGTGGAGCACCGACTTCGCCGCGGCACCCAAGTACAAGGACGGCGAAACTTCCGCGAACGGCGCCGTCGGCAAGTCCGCCACGCCGGGAGACTGGGTGACCGTCAACAAGCTGCCCGAGAAGTCGGCCTTCGGGGCGATGGTCGACCAGAGCCAGCGCAAGCCGGTCGATGAGCGCTCGTACCGGGAGAACCTTGCCACGGGATCGAAGCCCGCTACGCCGCTGCCGATGGTCTACGGGACGTTTGATCCGGCCCAGATCCAGAAAGCAGCGGGCGACGTCAACAAGCTGCCCTTGGGTGGCTACGACCCGGCCCCGATGACGCTCCAGAAGGACGCTTCGGGAAATGACACCGCAGCCAAGGGCCTCAAGCCTTCGCTGAGCGCCACCGGCCTGGTCAGCCAGTCTGCCGGTGCCATCACCGACTACTACGGCCTTGCCGCAGCGCGTGGTTACGATTCCAACGCCAACGTGATCGACGCCGTCAGGGTCCGCGCCAGCGCGCCAGGCAACTGGAAGCAGGCCCAACCGGAGGTCGACAAGCTCGCGGCCCAGATCCGCGACATGGGTCTCCAAGCCACAGTGGTGGCCGGCTCCGCGCGTGAAGACGCCAACATCTTCGTCCCGGGATACTCCAAGGACGACGCCGGCAAGGAATCCGCGCTGGGTACCGTCCAGCAGTCGTGGGTCCGGCAGGATGCCGCCGACGCCGTTTCCGGCTCCCTGACCGGCACCAACATCACCCTCCTCTTCCTGACGCTGTGCGGGGCCACCCTCCTGACCGGCGCTTCAACCGTGAGCTATATCCGCCAGCGACGCAGCGAGGCAGGGATCCTCCGCGCCATGGGCTGGACCCAAAGGAAGATCCGAAGTTGGGTCCTCGAAGAGTTCGGTATAGGTGCGGGGATCGTTGCCGTGGCAGGCATTGCGCTAAGCCTTCTGAGCTGGAACCTGGCCACGGTCATTGTTTCGGCGTCCGTGTTGCTCATTTACTGCGCCGCCGCCTACATCGCGGCCCAGCAATTGCGGCACCGCGACATCGTTGACCAGGAACCCCAACACGACGAACGCCTGATCCCGGTGGATTCGCCGCTCACGTTCGCGTACCGCCAACTGGTTACCCACCGTTTCAGCTCAGTGGCCCTGGCCGTTGCCGTGGGCGTGTTCGGCGCTGCCGTGGGCGCGCTGATCGCGTTGCTCATTGACATCCCGCGCGCAGCTGGAGCCAGTGCCCTCAGCGGGCTCGCCTCCGCCACGATCGCCTTGCCGAGCGTCATCCTGGCGGTGAGCGGGGTGCTCGTTGGCCTCGTACTGACCTTGGTCACCGGTCGCTTCGAACTCCAGGCCAGGCGCGAACAGCTCGGCACGCTCCGGGCCATGGGCTGGAACCCGGACATGCTGGGACAGGTCCGTTTCTTCGAAAATGCCTTGGTCGGAGCAGTGGCGCTGATCCTCGGCGTCGTGGGGGCGCTGGGCCTGGGCCTGTTGCTCGCTCCTTATGCCGCACTTTGGGCCGCTTTGGCCGGAGTGGTGGCCGTAATTTGCTGGATTCCCATTGCAACGAAAGTGGTCAAATGACTGACAACCTCGAACCCGATCTGACCGCGACCACGGAATCCACCGACGAGTCGTTCCAGACCCGCGCCAACACCATCGTGCGGGCTGCGGACCACGGCATGCCCTTGCAGTTGAGCAACATCACCATCCGCTACGGCGGTGACAAGGGTGGGGCGGAGCCGGTCACGGTCGTCGAGGACTTCAACCTCACCCTGCACGCCGGTGAGATGCACTGCGTCGCCGGGCGAAGCGGCTCAGGCAAGACCAGCATCCTGACGGTGGGAGCGGGACTCACGCTTCCGACGTCGGGCCGTGTCCTCTGGGAGGGCGATTCCCTCGAGAAGATGGGCGACGACGAAATCGCCGACCGCCGCCGCGCCCTCATCGGGTACGTGGACCAGGGCGGCGCCCTGATCGACGGCATGAGCGCTTTGGAGAATGTGCTGTTGCCGGCCGTCCCCGACGGCGAAGTGGAGCAGCGCACCGAAATGGCCAAGGACTTGCTGGACCTGGTGGGGCTGGGCCGGCGCATGCGCCACCGTCCGGCGCAGCTGTCCGGCGGTGAGCGCCAGCGTGTCGCGATCGCCCGCGCCCTGATCCTGGGCACCAGGGTCCTGGTGGTGGACGAGCCAACGGCCAGCCTGGACCGTACTTCGGCAAACCGCATCATCAGCATCCTGAAGGACACCACGAGCGACGGTATCGCCGTTCTGGTGGCCTCCCACGACCACGAGCTTGTCAGGCTCAGCGATACGCTGACTGAATTGAATTAGTAGCCCGCTGCTTCCGGACCGGCCGTCACATGCGGCCGGTCCGGTCTTTCCATCTCCAAGAGAAGGTAACTTCGTAGAGTGACGTCTCCAGATAAACCCCCGTTCTACATCACCACCGCCATTACCTACCCGAACGGCGAGCCGCATATCGGGCATGCCTACGAGTACATCGCCACCGACGCGATGGCCCGGTTCAAGCGCCTCGATGGCTATGACGTGATGTTCCTGACCGGCACGGACGAGCACGGCATGAAGATTGCCCAGGCTGCGGAGAAGGAAGGCATCACGCCCAAGGAACTCGTGGACCGGAATGCCGAAATCTACAAGGCCGCCCACGCTGCCTTGGGCATCTCCTACGACCGGTTCATCCGCACTACGGATGCCGACCACTATGCCGCCTCCCAGGCCATCTGGAAGAAGATGGAAGCCAAGGGGGACATTTACCTGTCCAAATACGAGGGCTGGTACTCGGTCCGCGACGAGGCTTACTACACCGAGGACGAGACAGTACTGAAGGACGACGGCGTCCGCTACTCGCGCGGTACGGATACCGAAGTAACGTGGACCGCGGAGGAGAGCTACTTCTTCCGCTTGTCCGCCTACCAGGACAAGTTGCTGGCCTTGTACGAGGAGCAGCCGGAGTTCGGCGCCCCCCAGTACCGCTTCAACGAGGTCATCAGCTTCGTCAAGCAGGGCCTTCAGGACTTGTCCATCAGCCGGACGACTTTCGACTGGGGTGTCCCGGTGCCGGGCAACGACAAACACGTCATGTACGTGTGGGTTGATGCCCTGACCAATTACCTGACGGGAGTCGGTTACCCTGATGCCGATTCTGAGGCGTTCCGTAAGTTCTGGCCCGCCGACGTCCACATCATCGGCAAGGACATCTCCCGGTTCCACGCGATCTTCTGGCCCGCCTTCCTGATGAGCGCGGGCCTGGAACTGCCCAAGCGCGTCATGATCCATGGCTTCCTGACCAACAATGGCGTCAAGATGTCCAAGTCCCTCGGCAACGTTGTGGCCCCCAAGGACTTCGTGGAGCAGTACGGCCTGGACCAGGTGCGATTCTTCTTCCTCCGCGAAGTTCCGTTCGGCGCCGACGGCAGTTACAACCACGAGGCGATCGTGGGCCGCATGAACGCCGATCTCGCGAACAACTTCGGCAACCTGGCGCAGCGTTCGCTGTCCATGGTGGCCAAGAACTGCGAAGGCAGGGTTCCGGTTCCGGGAGACTTCTCGGCAGAGGACTCCGCGCTGCTTGCCCGGGCCGCCGGACTTTTGGACGTGGCCCGCGCGGCTTTCGAGAAGCAGGAATTCAGCCGTGCCCTCGAGGCAATCTGGGCCGTGCTGGGCGACACCAACGCGTATTTTGCCGAGCAGGCCCCGTGGGTGCTGCGCAAGACCGACGTCGAGCGCATGAACACGGTCCTGTACGTCACGCTGGAGGTTGTCCGCATCGTGGCGATCCTCGCCCAGCCGGTCATGCCGACGTCGGCCGCCAAGCTGCTTGAGGTCCTGGGACAGCCCGACGGCGAGCCCCGCCAGTTCGCGGCCGTCGCCACGCCGATCGTCCCCGGTACGGAGCTCCCGCCGCCGGCCCCGATCTTCCCGCGTTACGAGGAGCCCACCGAGTCCTAGACGCCCGCTCACTTAAGTCGCCTTTTGGGCGGACGCCCGCTCACTTAAGTCGCCTTCTGGGCGGACGCCCGCTCACTTAAGTCGCCTTTTGGGCGGACGCCCGCTCACTCTTGCTGCGCGTGACACCCCCTCATCCCACCGGGTGAGGGGGTGTTCCCTTTCCCGTCCCATGATTGGTAAGCGTCCCGAGGCGGATCCGGCGGCTCGCTGGACTTCCAAGTGATCTCTTCGCGCTGGCGAGTGGGGATCCACTCGGCGCAGGTAGCAGCCGGGACAAGGGACGCTGTTTCCTGCCGGTAAACGCGTACCCACCACTCGCGTTAATCAGGAGACCGAAACCTAGCCTGAAGAGCAAGCGAACTGATGACACTTTCTGGGGAGTAACTGTCAAGATTCATCTCGCTTGTTGAGGTCTCCCGTACTTGTCCTTCCTGGGTCTCGAAGACGGTTACTCCGCAAAGTCTGGTCAGCTCGGACCTGATGTGGAGGGATCGAAATGAAACGAACCATTGCGACCCTGGGGGTCGTGGGCCTGGGATTGCTGGGTGCCACGGTGTCGGCGAATGCTGCTCCCTCAGACAAGATCACCATTTGCCACGCCACGCATTCGGCGTCGAACCCCTACGTAGCGGTGACCATCAACTTGTCGGCGCTGTCCGGGCATATCGCCGACACCAACGACATCGTTCCTGCAAACGCAGGCGACTACATGCCCAACGGACAAAACCTCACCCCGGAAAACATCGCCATCCTCAACGCCGGTTGTAAGGTGGCCGGCCTGCCGGTGATTACCCCGACGGACCCGGTGACGAGCCCGCCGACGGACCCGGTGACGAGCCCGCCGACGGACCCGGTGACGAGCCCGTCAGTGACCACCCCGCCCGTGGAGCACGTGGAACCCGTCTCCACCCAGCCGGTCGTCACCCCCGTGGTTCCTCCGGTCGCTGCCCCTGCGGCGACCGTGCCCGCAGCCGTCACTCCGTCGGCGACTGTGCCCACAGCCGTCATTCCAGCTGCGGCCGGTGCCGCAGCCACTCCGGACGCCCCCATCACCAACGTGGGCTACAACGTCCAGACGGCCGTTGGCGGTAAGGCAAACACAGGTATCCCCGCGTGGCTTGCCGGCCTGACTGGTCTCTTCAGTGCCGTGGCTGTGTTCGTAGTCGCGAGGAGCGGGGTGCGGGCCCGCAAGGCCAGGCACTAGGCAAAACCGGCCGGGTGCCGCACTACGATGGGCGGCACCCAGCCACCTGCTTCACTATCTCCAGGAGTGGTCATGGCCCGTCACCGCTTCACGAGGCAGCCTCACGCACTTCGCGTCCGTGGCCTGCTGATCAGTTCCAGGGATCTTCTCGTGTTGACGATCTGCGCCGGAGGGCTGCTTGGTGCCTGGCTGGTCTATGGCGTATCCGGCCAGAACCCGGCCGCTTTCGACTCAGGGAATCGGGCGCTTTCGACGGCGGCTCCCGCGGGCAAGGCCGAGCCGAACCGCGCGGCGGTGGGCGCTCCTGCCACTGCGGCGGGAACGCACCTGCCCGCGGCGTCGGCCCCGGTGCAGATTACCTATCCGGCGGTTGGCCTGGATGTGCTGGTTCATCCGCTGCGACCGGACCCTGCTGGCGGGCAGAGCATCGAGCCGCCGGAAACGATGGACGGATATTGGCTCAGTCCCTTCGGTACCCCCGGAGCGGGATCGACGAATACCACTTATGTCATCGGGCACAGTTGGGAAGGGCTCGACGCGCCGTTCAACCACCTCAGCTATGCAGCGGCACCGGGGGACGAGCTCAAAGTCGTCACGGCAACGGGAGCGATGACATACAAAGTCGACTCCGTCACCACCTACACAAAATCGACTTTGAAAGACAGTCCCGTCTGGACAGCGGTGCCCAACCGCCTGGTCCTGATCAGCTGCTACACGCAGGACCTCTGGGGCAAGAATGTCGCGGTGGTAGCTTCACTTGTTCCAGGCCAGTAGCTTCTCCCGAGGCGCGCTCCGCATGGACTTCGATCGCTCAAATGGTGAGACGATTTTGACCAACATGTGGATGCGTTGGCAGTCTGAAAACATGAGTGCAACGCAACCCGCCGCAACGATCAACCTGGCTGTCATTCCCGGCGACGGCATTGGCCCCGAAGTCATTGCCGAAGCCCTCAAAGTCCTGGAAAAGGTTGTCGCCGAAGAAGGCGTCACCCTCGAGCAGACCGAATACAAGCTCGGAGCCCAGCACTGGCTTGAAACCGGCGAGACCCTCCCGGACGAGGTCCTGGCCGATCTGCGTACCCGCGATGCGATCTTGTTCGGCGCCGTCGGTGCGGCACCGGGGGACACCCGCATTCCTTCAGGCATCATCGAACGCGAAATGCTGCTCAAGCTCCGCTTCAGCCTTGACCACTTCGTGAACCTGCGCCCTTCGCGGCTCTACGGGACGGTGGGCAGCCCGCTGGCCAATCCCGGCGACATCGATTTCATCGTGGTCCGCGAAGGCACCGAAGGTCCGTACGTCGGCAACGGCGGTACGCTCCGCGGGGGCACCCCCCACGAGGTTGCCACCGAGGTATCGCTCAACACGGCCCACGGCGTCGAGCGCGTTGTCCGTGACGCCTTCCGCCGCGCCAGCGAGCGTCCCCGAAAGCACGTCACCCTCGTCCACAAGCACAACGTCCTGGTCTTCGCAGGCCACTTGTGGAAGCGCACCGTGGAGGCCGTGGCCAAGGAATTCCCCGAGGTCACCCACGACTACCTGCACATCGACGCCGCCACCATCTTCATGGTGACCGACCCCTCCCGCTTCGACGTGATCGTCACTGACAACCTCTTCGGAGACATCATCACTGACCTCGCCGCCGCCATCACCGGCGGGATCGGTCTCGCGGCCTCGGGCAACATCAACATGGACCGCACCGCGCCCTCCATGTTCGAACCCGTCCACGGCTCCGCCCCGGATATCGCCGGACAGCAGAAGGCGGATCCAACCGCCGCCATCCTGTCCGCGGCCTTGTTGCTGGACCACCTCGGCTACACGGGAGCCGCCCGCAGGATCGAAGCCGCCGTCGTCGCCGACATCGAAAGCCGCAACGGCGACAGCCGCAGCACCGCTGCCGTCGGCGATGCCATCGCTGCCGCGCTCTAGGGCCCGTACTGGCACTGAGGGTCTGTACCCGGGCGTAAGCTTTACTTGAATTATTTACTGCTGCCGTGGTCCGTCGCTGAACCATATCCTCCAAGAGATGGTTCGCTCTGCCTGGTAGCCGACTGGAGGAAACATGACTCAGACTGCCCACGGCGTCGAATTCAGCCAGCAGCTCTCGGAGACCCCGAAGTCTGCTGAGGAGCGTGCAGCTATCCTGGCAAACCCGGGATTTGGCGACTACTTCACCGACAACACCGTCATTGTCGACTACAGCGTCGACACCCAGGGCAAGGGCGGCTGGCACAGTGCCCGCGTCGAGGCCTACGGACCGATTTCCCTGGACCCTTCGGCGGCAGTGCTGCACTACGGCCAAGAGATCTTCGAAGGCCTCAAGGCATACCGCCACGCTGACGGCTCCGTTTGGACGTTCCGTCCCGAGGCCAACGCCGCCCGCCTGAACAAGTCGGCACGCCGCTTGGCCCTCCCGGAACTGCCCGAGGAGTACTTCCTCGGCGCCATCCGCGAACTCGTGCAGGCGGACAAGGAATGGGTTCCGTCCGGCGACGGCGAAGCCCTGTACTTGCGTCCGTTCATGATCGCGACGGAAGCCTTCCTGGGTGTCCGCGCAGCCCGCGAGGTCTCCTTCCGGGTCATCGCTTCTCCGGCCGGCAACTACTTCGGCGGCGAACTCAAGCCGGTATCCATCTGGATCTCCCGTGAGTACGCGCGCGCCGGCCGCGGCGGCACCGGTGCAGCCAAGTGCGGTGGAAACTACGCCGCGTCCCTGATTGCCCAGATGGAAGCCGAAGAGAACGGCTGCAAGCAGGTCCTTTTCCTGGACCACTTCAACGACGATGCCGTCGAGGAACTCGGGGGCATGAACGTCTTCTTCGTCATGAAGGACGGCTCACTCGTCACTCCGGCACTCACCGGAACCATCCTCGAAGGCGTGACCCGTTCTTCCGTCATCCAGGTGGCGAAGGACATGGGCCGCGAGGTTTCCGAACGGAAGATCACCCTCGCCGAGTGGCGCGACGGCGTGGCCTCCGGCGAAATCGCCGAGGTCTTTGCTTGCGGAACCGCCGCCGTCATCACCCCCATCGGCGTCCTCAAGGACAAGACCGAGTTCATCGGTTCCGAGGACGCCAAGGCAGGTGAAACCACCATGGCCATCCGCGAGCAGTTGCTCGGCATCCAGACCGGAACGGTCGAGGACACGCACGGCTGGCTCACCCGACTGGCTTAAGTCCCCACCGGCTCCCAAGCCTCGCAAGCGTGGCTTGGGTCCCTCGCCGGAGTGGGCCCTGTCTTGGAAAATGCCCGACGGCGGCCTCCCACCCTGGTGGGAGGGTCGCCGTCGCCGTTAACCAGTGAGCTGGTTGTTACCGGTGCTGGCTTGCTGGATCCGCGGTCCGATGAGCGCTTCCATCTTGGCCTGCAGATATTGCTGGCCCGCAGCGGACGGGTGGTCGCCGTCGGGACCAATGAGCTCCGCGGCATCGTCCATGATCCAGCCGAGGTCGATCGGATCAACGAAGTGCGCGCCGGCTTTCAGGGCAGCGGCCTTGTCCTGGTCGCGGATGTCGAGCCTTTCGGCTTCGGGCGTGCTCGTGTACGACGGCGGCCCGACCACGACGATGTCGGCTTGGGGAGCGCGGGACTTGACTGAGGCGAACGCCCGCGTGGCCGCAGCCTCGGTTTCTCCTGCGGCCGTTCCCATATCGTTTTCGGAACCAAAGAACAGCACCAGGCGGGTCTCGTCGGTTACCGCTGTGTCCACTTGGGAACCGAAGGTCGATCCGTCCTCGCCGACACTGACGTAGCCGCTGCCATCCCGTGCGGCATTGACGATGGTCGCTTGGAGCTGTTGAAAGCCGGGATCGTTCTCCACCAGCTTTGGCCAGGCCTCGTCAGGCGAGGTGCCGTGACCCGTGCTGAGGGAGTCTCCGATGATCACCACGGTGGGCTGGGCCGCGGCGGACCGTGGTCCGGTGTCGGAGGAACAGGCGCTGAGGAGTGCGAGGACGGAAAGGCAGGCGGTGGCGATCGCCGTCGTCGTCCGGAGAAGTTCTCTTCGTCGGGTGTGATTCCGCCCCAATTCGGCTCCTCCTCCGCAACTGTCCACATGTATCCGTCCCAGTTCCTTGGCACCATGTTACGTCGTGTGCCGTGCCTGCCTCTTGCTTCCTGGCTCGCGGAACCGGGCTTCCCGTCCAAGGTCCCGCCACTTGGCGTGTGCCAAGATGGAGAAGTGAATCCGGTCAATGACGCCACTTTCCAGAACAGCAGCCACCTCACCCGCTCGCGGCTCGCGCCTAATCCGGGTCCGATGAGCCTTGACGGCACCAACTCGTACGTCATTGCCGCGCCGGACGCTGCTGGAGTGGTCGTCGTGGATCCCGGGCCGCTCGACGAATCGCACCTCGCGGCCCTGGCCGCCGCGGGGCCTGTGGAGCTCGTTCTCATCACCCATCGCCACAAGGACCACACCGAGGCCTCTGAGGTGTTCCACGAACTCACCGGCGCGCCCGTCCGTGCGGCGGATCCCGCCTATTGCCACGGCGGCGAGCCGTTGCGCGGTGGCGAGGTCATCGAGGCCGGAGGCGTTGAGATCCGGGTTCTTGCCACGCCGGGCCATACCTCGGACTCAGTCTGCTTCCACCTTCCGGGCGACGGACCGGACGGCTCGGTGCTGACGGGCGATACCATCCTGGGGCGGGGCACCACCGTCCTGGACTATCCTGACGGACGGCTGGGGGATTACCTCTCCAGCCTCGACAAGCTCGAAAGCCTCGGTCCGGCGACGCTGTTGCCCGCACACGGCCCCGTCCTGCCAGCCGTCGACGCCGTGTGCCGCGAGTACCGGGCCCACAGGGAGATGCGCCTGGACCAAATCCGTGAAGCACTCGCGCGCCTCGGCGCCCAAGCCGAAGTCCAAGCTGTCACCGATGCGGTGTATCCCGACGTCGATCCTTCCGTGCGCTGGGCAGCTGAAACTTCGGTGGCGGCGCAATTGGACTATCTGCGCGGCTAGCAGGCACCTCTTCAGTGCGCGCATAGCGGCCGCCGGCGGACGGTACGCTAGAACCCATGCGTATCGCCCGGTTTGTTGTTGATTCTGATCCCGTCTACGGCGTCGTTGAAGGTGAGCCAGGCAGTGAAATGATCACTGTCATCCACGGCGACCCCTTCTTCAACGGCGTCGAGCGGACCTCGGTCCGCCACAAGCTGGAGGACGTTCGCCTTCTGGCCCCGATTATTCCCCGCAGCAAGGTCATCGGCGTCGGACGGAACTTCGCCGAGCATGCCCGGGAACTCGGTAATGAAGTTCCGCAGCACCCCTTGCTGTTCCTGAAACCGAATACCGCCGTCGTTGGCCCCAACGATCCGATCGTGTTGCCTGAGTTCTCGGAGGAAGTCTCCTTCGAAGCGGAACTCTGCGTCGTCATCGGCCGCATTTGCAAGGACGTGCCCGAGGACCGCGTGGACGACGTCATTTTCGGTTACACCTGCGGCAACGACCTCACGGCCCGCGACGTCCAGAAGACGGACCTGCAGTGGGCGCGTGCCAAGGGCTTTGACACCTCCGCGCCGCTCGGCCCGTGGATCGAGACGGAACTCGATCCCGAAGACCTGGCCATCAAGGGCTGGCTCAATGGCGAACTCCGCCAGGACGGCAGCACGAACCAGATGATCCGCAGCGTGCGCGAGCTGGTGTCGATCGTTTCGCAGGCTTTCACCCTGCTTCCGGGTGATGTCATCATGACCGGGACTCCTGCCGGCGTCGGGCTGGTCCAGGAGGGCGACCGCTACGAGATCGAGATCGAAGGCATCGGCCGCTTGTCCAACCCGGTAGTCCGCCGCTAAGAGGCTCGGCGTTCCGCCCAGCCGGTCGCTCTGGACCCGCTGGCACTGGGCATTCCGCCCACCGCCACGGGGTAAAGTTGGAACCACTATGACTACTGTTGCTGCGCCGAACTCTGCCGCCATTCCCGCCGTGAACGCCGAAACCCCGGTCCGCGTCCGGTTCTGTCCCTCACCTACGGGAACTCCGCACGTTGGGTTGATCCGCACGGCCCTCTTCAACTGGGCCTACGCGCGGCACACGGGTGGCAAGCTGATTTTCCGGATCGAGGACACCGATTCGGCCCGCGACAGCGAGGAGAGCTACCACCAACTGCTTGATGCGTTGAAGTGGCTCGGCATCGACTGGGACGAGGGCGTCGAGGTTGGCGGGCCGCACGAACCGTACCGCCAGTCGCAGCGCAGCGACATGTACCAGGACGTCATCGCCAAGCTCAAGGCCGGCGGTCACATCTATGAGTCGTACTCCACTCCCGAGGAGATCGAAGCACGGCACCGCGCCGCAGGGCGGGATCCGAAGCTCGGCTACGACGGCTTTGACCGGCACGTCACCGAGGAACAGCTCGCCCAGTACAAGGCCGAGGGCCGCAATGCCGTGCTGCGCCTGCGCATGCCGGACGAAGACCTGACCTTCAACGACCTTGTGCGCGGGGAGATCACGTTCAAGGCGGGATCCGTGCCTGACTTCGCTGTGGTGCGTGCCAACGGAGCTCCGCTGTACACGCTCGTGAACCCCGTGGACGATGCACTCATGGGCATCACGCACGTCCTCCGCGGCGAGGACCTGCTCAGCTCCACTCCCCGGCAGATCGCCCTCTACCGCGCGCTTTACGCCATCGGCGTGGCTGAGTACATGCCCGAGTTCGGCCACCTTCCCTATGTCATGGGCCAGGGCAACAAGAAGCTTTCCAAGCGCGATCCGGAATCCAGCCTGTTCCTGCACCGTGAACGTGGGTTCATCCGTGAAGGATTGCTCAATTACCTGTCACTCCTGGGCTGGTCGCTGAGCGCCGATGAGGATATCTTCACCGTGGAGCAGCTCGTGGCCAACTTCGACATCCACGATGTCCTGGGCAACCCTGCGCGCTTCGATATCAAGAAGGCCGAGGCCATCAACGGTACGCACGTGCGCATGCTCACGCCCGAGGACTTCCGTCAGAGGCTCGTGCCGTACCTGCGTGCCGCAGGTTTCGTGGGGGAGATCCTGACTCCGCGCCAGGAAGAGATCCTTGCCGAGTCCGCGCCGCTGGTCCAGGAACGGATCACCCTGCTGGGCGAAGCTCCCGAGATGCTCGCCTTCCTGTTCAAGAAGGACGACGCGATCGACATCGCCGAGGACGCCCGCAAGGGACTTCCCGAGAACCTGGTCGAGGTGCTGGACGCCGCGTTGGTTGCGCTGGAACCCCTCGCCGACTGGACAGCGGAAAGCATCCAGGCAGCGCTCAAGCAAGCGTTGGTGGAAGGTCTTGGGATCAAGCCGCGCCTCGCGTTCGGCCCGGTGCGCACGGCAATCTCCGGCCGCCGCATCTCGCCGCCGCTGTTCGAATCGATGGTTATCCTGGGCAAGGATTCCTCGCTCACCCGCCTGCGCGCGTTCCGCGGCTAGTTCAGGCACTCCGTGATCAACGCACTTCATGAGTCATTCGGCACGGTCCGCGGTGTCCTGTTCGACATCGACGACACCCTGGTGGACCTTGAGTACGCCATGACCACGGCCTTGCGTGACGTGAGCGAACACCTCCTGCCCGGCCTGGACCAGGCCGGGTGGGAGAAGTTCGGACGGATCTTCACGCACGAAACCACGCATTTCTATGACCGGTACCTAGCCGGTGAATTGACGTTCAACGAGCAGCGGCTCCTCCGTGGCCGCGCGGCCCTTGGGCATTTCGGTGTGGAGCTCGGGGGAGAGGACTCCCACACGTGGCTCAATGACTACTCGCGCCTGCAGCCCAGTTATGTCAGGGCGTTCAGCGACGTCCTGCCCGTCCTCGACGCTCTCGACGCCGCGGGCATCCCCTACGGCGCCGTGAGCAACAACGTTCACGACTACCAGCGGGTCAAGCTCGACAGTGCGGGGCTTGCCCGGGTCTCGGTCCTTGTCGGAACGGACACCGTAGGCGTGCCCAAGCCGGACCCCGCCATTTACCTGGAAGGGGTCCGTCGCTTGGGCACCACCCCGGCCGAGACCCTTTTTGTGGGAGACAACCGCCTTCTCGACGCCGACGGCGCCACTGCTGCCGGATTGCTGGGCATCTGGTTGAATCGCACTGGTGAGCTCGCCTCCGACTTTTCCGGCCGGGAAATAGACTCCTTGACCCGGCTGCTCGCCTGAAGCTCTGCAGCTAAGCCCCCAGCCGGAACTTCCGCAGGAACACGAACGTTCCGATGGAACCCGCTCCCAGGACGCCCACAAGTCCGAGCGCCGTGCCGGTATCCGACTTTTCGGCCATGCTCGACGGCGACACCGCCGCAGCTCCTTGATGCAGTTCCGCGGTGCCCGCCGCGATCCGCGCATTTCCGTCCGCGAGTTTGTCGGCACCGGTGGACAACTGGGCTGAGCCTGCTGCCAGTTTGTCGTTTCCATCGGACAACTTGGAGGCGCCCGCTGCCAACGCAGTGGAACCGTCAAGGAGACCGGGTGAGGAAGGATCAGCAGGGCTGCCCTTGATCCCTGTCATCAGCGAGTCCGTGCCTGCAGCCAAGCGGGACGTGCCGTCCGTCATGCTGGCGGTGGCTTTGAGGAGGCCCGGATGCTCAGGGTCGCCAGGTACGCCGTCCATGCCCACGCGGATCTTTGCGGTTCCATCGGCGAGCATTTGGGTTCCCAGAACCACGCCCGGGGACGCCGGATCCTGGCTGTTGAGCTTCTGGGCGAGGATGGCGAAACCGTCCGTCAGTTTGCCGGTCCCTGCTGCCAGCTTCCCGGTGCCGTCGGCGAGCCGTCCGGTGCCGGCGTGCAGTTGCGCCGCTCCGGCCGAAAGCTGGCCAGCTCCGGCCTGCAATTGCGAGGCTCCGGCGTCAAGGCGGTGCGCGCCCTCGTTGAGCGCATTGATCTGGGCCTTCAGCGTTGCCAGGGGCACCACGCCCTGGATACCGTTGGCGGCGTCGGCGAGCTGCTGGAGCCCCTGGGCCAACGCAGCGGAGCCGGTTCCCTTGGTGGGATCGTCTCCGGCACCCGGGTAGCCTTTCAGCTGGTCGGTGCCCGCCGCGAGCCTGGAAGCACCTGCATCGAGTTGGGCGGCACCGGAGTTGAGCTGGGCGGCTCCGCTGTTGAGCTGGTTCGCACCGTTGTTTAGTTGGGTGGCGCCGTCTCCGAGATTGTTTTCAGCATTGCCGCCCGGCGTCGGAGTCAGTGCCGCGGAAAGCTGCAGGGCACCCGCCGCGAGCTTCTGTGCGCCGTCGTCCACTTTGTAGACTCCCGGCGCAAGCTTGGCGTTGACGTCATTCTGGATTTTCACGGCCCCAGTTGCGAGTTTGTCGGCTCCGTCCTTCAACTGCTGGGCTCCCGGGGCTAGTTTGCCTTGGATTCCGTTTTGGACTTTTGACGCGCCATCAGCCAGCTTGGCCGCACCTGTCCCGGCTTCCGCGGCTCCACCCGCAAGCCTTGCCGCGCCGTCCTTGAGCTGGCCTGCGCCGGCGGATGCCTGGCCTGCGCCGTCATTCAGCTGCGCCGACCCCGCCGCGATCTTCCCAATGACCAGGGTGTAGAAGCCGAGGAGCGCGATCAACAGGAGTGCGAGCACGGCAATGGCGATTATCTGGGCACGGCTCCGCGTTCTGGTGGCAGTTGCAGGGTTCGGTGTCATGGGCAATTCCTCTCGATGACTTTCCCGACAGCGGCGCTGCTGCCAGGGATCCCCCCATGTGACGCAGCTAACAGGCGACCCGGCCTGTAGCTGTGCCACGAAACAAGTGCGTGGCGTTGGTTACCGATTGGTAACTTACCGAGAGTAAAGCTAAGACCCTGCCGATTGCAAGGGTTTTTTCGATGTCGTCATCCTTGCCGGGGGATTGTCGAGGTGCGCATCGGGCGGGCGCGGGCGTGCGCGGTCGATTTGTGTGCATCGAAAGTCTCGGGTAAAGTAATTACTCGTGCTGAGGGGCACGGAGCGAAGGTTTACGCCATCGAATCCGGCCTAAAAGCGCCAATGGGATATGGTGTAATTGGCAACACTACGGTTTCTGGTACCGTCATTCTAGGTTCGAGTCCTGGTATCCCAGCTCTGAATAATACGCGAATTTGCGCGGGAATTTGGAGTTTCAAAACGGTTCGCCGATTTGAAACAATGCTGGATGTATGAAATACTCATTCAGCTTGAATGCCGGAAGCGGTATTCAATATGGCAGTAAAACAAAGTGCAAGGCCCCATCGTATAGCGGCCTAGTACGCCGCCCTCTCACGGCGGTAACGCGGGTTCGAATCCCGCTGGGGTCACAAAATGAATCCCCCGGAACCATCAGGTTCCGGGGGATTTTTCTTTGCCCAAAGTTCGTGTGGATTTCTCCCCTCAATAAAGGGGGAGCAGTACGGCTGGCAGCTCAGGTGGTCTTCTGAAGGGCCTCTGCAGCATCCCTGACCTTGATGAGCGTGCGGAGGTTCCGCGTGGTGGTGCTCGCCTTGTAGCGGGTCTTTGCGGAGAGCTTGCTGAAGGGGCTGTCCAAGGTTCCTCCCGCCGGGGCTAGCCACGCCATCGCCTCGGGACCCAGTCGGACTTGCTCGACGCCGCCCTGCCCTGGTGCGCCGAGGGCCGCGCCGGCGTTGAATAGTTCGTCCAGCATGGCCGCGTCCGAGGCGAGCGTGATGTAGCTGTGCGTGGTTTTATCGTCTGCCGGATAGGGGCAGGCTTCCACTAGTTCGGCAACCCTTTCGGAGCTCAGGACCACCACCCAGGCGTCGTAGCCAAATGCCGACCTCAAGCACTTTTCGAATTCGTCCTTGACTCCCGCTGCGTCGAGCTCGCTCCGGAGCACCACGTTGCCGCTGGCCAGCAAGGTCTTGACGTCGGTGAAGGGGTACGCCTTCAGGGCTGCTTTGAGGTCGGCCATCTTGATGTTGATCCCGCCCACGTTGATCCCGCGCAGGAACACGGCAAAGCTGTTCATGCGCCTACCCTACCTGCGCCCGTCTGCAGGAGGGGCGCAGACGGGGAGGCTGGCGGGAAACGGGAAGCGCTTAGTCGTTGTTCTTGCGCAGGGCTTCGGTCAGTACCCGGGCGGCGTTGCAGACGACTTCGGCATGCAGGCGTCCGGGCTGGCGGGTCAGGCGCTCGATGGGGCCGGAGATGGACACCGCAGCAATGACCCGGCCGGAAGGGCCGCGCACGGGTGCGGAGACCGAGGCGACTCCAGGCTCGCGTTCGCCGAGGCTCTGGGCCCAGCCCCGGCGTCGTACTCCTGCCAGCACTGTCGGCGTGAACCGGGCGTTCTGAAGCCCGTCCAAGAGGCGGTCGTGGTCTTCCCATGCCAGCAGGATCTGGGCGGCGGAGCCGGCCTTCATGGAGAGCTGTGTGCCTACGGGAATGGTGTCGCGCAGGCCGATCGGACGTTCGGCCGAGGCAACGCAGACGCGCCAGTCGCCCTGGCGTCGGAAGATCTGGGCGCTCTCTCCGGTGGCGTCGCGCAACTGGATCAAGACGGGGCCTGCGGAAGCGATGAGCCGGTCTTCGCCGGCGGCCGAAGCAAGCTCGACAAGGCGGCTGCCGAGGACAAAACGCCCTTGGATGTCGCGGCTCACGAGGCGGTGGTGGACGAGCGCCAGCGCAAGGCGGTGCACCGTGGGGCGGGCCAGCCCTGTTGCCGCCACAAGTTGAGCCAAGGTGGTTGGCCCCGCCTCAAGTGCGTCGAGCACCTGGGCCGCTTTATCGATGACGCCGACTCCACTAGAATTGTCCATGTAATGATATTGCCGTCTCAATATCTGAGATGCAAGTTGTTTCACTGGCGCAGTTCGGATCACTGATGTTCAGTGGAAGTAGTCAAGCCAACCGCAGTGAAGGGAGCAGGCCGTGGGAAAGACACTGGCCGAGAAAGTTTGGGATGCGCACGTGGTGCGCAAGGGCGAAGGCGAAGGAGCCAACGCCCAGCCCGATCTTCTGTTCATCGACCTGCACCTCGTGCATGAGGTGACCTCCCCGCAGGCCTTTGAGGGCTTGCGCCTTGCTGGACGACCCCTGCGCCGCCCGGACCTCACGATCGCCACGGAGGACCACAACACTCCGACCCTGGACATCGACAAGCCGATTGCCGATCTGACCAGCCGCACCCAGATCCAGACCTTGCGGAACAACTGCAAGGAGTTCGGAGTCCGCCTGCACTCGCTCGGCGACGCCGAGCAGGGCATTGTGCACGTTGTCGGACCCCAGCTGGGCCTCACCCAGCCCGGCATGACGGTTGTCTGCGGCGATTCACACACCTCGACCCACGGCGCCTTCGGAGCACTCGCCATGGGTATCGGCACTTCCGAGGTGGAACACGTCATGGCCACCCAGACGTTGTCCCTCAAGCCGTTCAAGACCATGGCCATCAACGTAGAAGGCACTCTGCGTCCGGGCGTTTCGGCGAAGGACATCATCCTTGCAGTCATTGCCAAGATCGGCACCGGCGGCGGGCAGGGCTACGTCCTGGAGTACCGCGGCTCGGCCATCCGGGCGCTCTCCATGGATGCCCGCATGACCATCTGCAACATGTCCATCGAGGCCGGCGCCCGCGCTGGCCTGGTGGCCCCGGACCAGACGACGTACGACTACATGTACGGCCGCCCGCACGCCCCCCAAGGCGACGAGTGGGATGCCGCCGTCGAATACTGGAACACGCTGCACACCGACGACGACGCAACTTTCGACGTCGAGGTGGACCTCGACGCCGATACCTTGGAGCCGTTCGTGACCTGGGGGACCAACCCGGGCCAGGGCATTTCGCTCAACGAGGCAGTGCCGTTCCCCGCGGACTTCGGTGACGAGAACGCCAAGCTGGCTGCCGAGCGCGCGCTGCAGTACATGGGCCTCGAAGCCGGGACGCCCATGAAGGACATCCGGGTGGACACGGTCTTCCTCGGATCCTGCACGAACTCCCGCATCGAGGACCTCCGGGCCGCCGCCGATGTCATACGCGGGCGCGAAAAGGACCCCAAGGTCCGCATGCTCGTGGTCCCCGGCTCGGCACGCGTCCGCCTTGAAGCCGAAGCCGAGGGCCTGGACAAGGTGTTCAAGGAATTCGGCGCTGAATGGCGCTTCGCCGGTTGCTCCATGTGCCTGGGCATGAATCCGGACCAGCTGGAACCGGGGGAGCGCTGTGCCTCCACCTCGAACCGCAACTTCGAAGGACGCCAGGGCAAGGGCGGACGTACCCACCTGGTTTCGCCGGTAGTCGCCGCAGCCACGGCAGTCCGCGGAACGCTGAGCTCGCCTTCGGACCTGGAGCCCGCCTCTGTTTCCGCATCCACCACCACCGACGCCGCCTAGGAGGGCCCCATGGAAAAGTTCACCACCCACACCGGCATCGGTGTCCCGCTGCGCCAGAGCAATGTGGACACGGACCAGATCATTCCCGCGGTCTACTTGAAGCGGATTACGCGTACCGGTTTCGAGGACGCCCTGTTCTCGGCGTGGCGGAAGGACCCGTCCTTCATCCTCAACCAGGAACCCTTCAACGCCGGCTCCGTACTGGTGGCGGGACCCGATTTCGGTACCGGTTCATCCCGCGAGCACGCAGTCTGGGCGCTGAAGGACTACGGCTTCAAAGCCGTGCTCTCGTCCCGGTTCGCGGATATTTTCCGCGGCAACTCGGGAAAGCAAGGCCTCCTGGCGGCCGAGCTTGCCCAGGACGACATCGAGCTCATCTGGAAAGTCCTTGAAAACGCGCCCGGCACCGAAGTCAAGGTGGACCTCGTGTCCAAGACCGTTGAGTGCGGAAACGTCGTCGCACCTTTCGAGATCGATGACTACACCCGCTGGCGCCTCCTCGAGGGCCTGGATGACATCGGACTGACGCTCCAGCACGAGGAAGACATCACGGCCTACGAGGCCACAAGGCCTTCCTTCAAACCGAAAACCCTGCCGGCGCGCACCCAGTAGCGCGAACCGAGCAGCTTCCGTACCTTGAAAGGACCGGTGCACCCGAAAGAACGGGTGCGCCGGTCCTTTTCGTCTGCGTGACGCGTTTCGCGGGATGTGGCCATGGCCTGATCCCGGCGTTGTGCAGCGTCACCAAGAGTTCGGCACCGTCTTGCGCTTCCGGCCACATCCAGCGGACAACGGTCAATCCTCAAGCTCCATCCAGCGGCTGACCGGAAGGTACAAACCCCGGCAAATCCGGACCAGCTCATTGTGCCGGGCCATTCTTGCAACTGTGCCTCCATGGTTGTCGTTGGGGTTGGAATGAGGGGTTATCCATGGATCGGGCACGAACGCGGGGTCACTTACGGCCCATGCCGGGCGGCAACATGGGCCGTAAGTGACCCCGCGTCGCTGAAAGCCGGCCTTCGCCGCGCCCCGGCATTTCGAATCGGTAACGTCAGCTTTTATGCTTAGCTGGAGCCTTCGTAAGTGTGGGGGCATCAACTCGTGAGGAAACCGGTATAGATGAGTAGTGTTCTGACAATCCGCGGCGGCGTCCCTTTGACTGGCCGCGTCACCGTCAGAGGTGCCAAGAACCTTGTTCCCAAGGCCATGGTGGCTTCCCTCCTCGGCAACGAACCGTCGGTGCTGCGGAACGTCCCGGAAATCAAGGACGTCGAGGTGGTCACCAGCCTCTTGCAGCTCCACGGCGTGACTGTGCAGAAGGATCCCGTCACCGGCGATCTCACTCTGGATCCGAAGAATGCGAAGACGGCGTCCAGCACCGCGATCGACGCGCACGCCGGGGACTCCCGTATCCCGATCCTGCTCTGCGGTCCCTTGATTCATGCGATCGGAGAAGCCTTCATTCCCGATCTCGGTGGCTGCAAGATCGGCGACCGGCCCATCGACTACCACCTGAACGTGCTCCGCCAGTTTGGCGCCGTCGTCGAAAAGCGCCCGGGCGGCATCCACATCTCCGCTCCCAAGGGACTTCACGGCGCCAAGATCTCACTCCCGTACCCGTCGGTGGGAGCCACGGAACAGGTCCTGCTGAGTGCCACCCGCGCCGAGGGCATCACCGAACTCAGCGGTGCCGCCACCGAACCCGAAATCATCGACCTCATCGCTGTGCTGCAGAAGATGGGTGCCATCATCAGCGTCCAGACCGATCGCACCATCCGGATCGAGGGCGTTCGGGACCTGGGTGGCTACGACCACCGCGCACTGGCAGACCGCAACGAATCGGCGTCGTGGGCTTCGGCTGCCTTGGTGACCCGGGGAGACATCTTCGTGGAGGGCGCTTCCCAGCGGGACATGATGACGTTCCTCAACACCTACCGCAAGGTGGGCGGCGGAATGGACATCCGCGAGGACGGCATCCGTTTCTACCACCCTGGCGGAAAGCTGAGCCCGCTCGTCCTTGAGACGGATGTGCACCCGGGCTTCATGACCGACTGGCAACAGCCCCTGGTGGTCGCCCTGACCCAGGCTGAAGGCGTGTCGATCGTCCACGAAACCGTGTACGAAAACCGCTTCGGCTTCACCGACGCCCTGACCCGCATGGGCGCAACCATCCAGGTCCACCGTGAATGCCTCGGAAGCGTGCCCTGCCGCTTCGGCCAGCGCAACTTCCTGCACTCCGCCGTCGTCTCAGGACCCACTCCGCTCAGGGGAACCGACATCGACATCCCCGACCTCCGTGGCGGATTCAGCCACCTCATTGCTGCGCTCGCCGCGACCGGCACGTCCAGGGTGACCGGGATCGACATCATCAACCGCGGCTACGAGCGCTTCACCGAAAAGCTCGCCGGCCTGGGCGCCGATTTCGACCTCACCGAATCCAAGTAACGGGGGACACCTTGAAGGAATCGGCCCAGAGCCGTGCCATGTTCGCTGTTCTTGCGGGACTTGCACGACCGCTCATGAACGTCCTCATGGCAAAGAAGTGGGAGGGGACCGACAAGCTTCCCGCGGGTGGCTTCATCGCCGCCCCGAACCACTGCACCGAGATCGACCCCATCGTCGTGGGGCACATGCTCTACAACATGAAGCGTCCGCCGCATTTCCTCGCGAAGGCGGGCCTCTTCAAGGCGCCGGTCCTCGGCAGCCTGTTGCGCGCCACGAACCAGATTCCCGTGGAGCGCTCGACGACGGGGGCGAACCGCTCGTTGCAAGCCGCCCAGGAAGTGGTGGATGCCGGCGGCGCCATCATCATCTATCCGGAGGGCACCCTGACGCGCGATCCGGATTTGTGGCCGATGAAGGGCCACACGGGAGCTGCCCGCCTGGCAATCCAGACGGGTGCCCCTGTGGTTCCCATTGCCCATTGGGGTGCCCATGAGGTGTTTCCCCGTTACGCCAAACGCCTGCACGTGTTCCCGCGGAAGACATCCCGCATCCTGGTAGGCGATCCCGTGGACCTCAGCGCTTTCCAGGGCCGGCCGCTGGACCGGGCCACCCTTGTTGAGGCTACGGACATCATCATGGTTGCCATCACGGAGCTTCTTGCTACCTTGCGCGGGGAAGAACCGCCCAAGGAACGCTGGGACCCTGCTGCCCACAATCAGTCGAAGCACGGCCGCTTCCAAGCGACTGAGGGAACCGCGGGCACCGATGGCACGGACGGACTGAAGTGACTTCCGGGGAAGAACTCATCGCCGACAAAGGCGTTGTGGCTGTGCTTGGCGCGGGATCCTGGGGTACGACGTTCGCGAAGGTCCTGGCTGATGCTGCACTTGCGAGCGGTGCGGAGCGCAGTATCCGCATTTGGGGCCGGCGGGACGAAGTGGTCGACCAGATCAACGCGGAGCACCGCAACACGCAGTACCTGAAGGACATTGCACTGCCGGACTCCATCACGGCTTCAACGGATGTGGCCGAGGTCCTTGCGGGCGCCGGAATCGTGATCCTCGCCGTGCCGGCGCAGTCGCTTCGGCTTCAACTGCGCAAATGGAAACCGCTCGTGGCACCCGGCGCCGTGGTCGTTTCCCTCATGAAGGGCCTTGAACTCGGTACGGATTCCCGCATGAGCGAAGTCATTTCCGAGGAACTCGACATTCCGCAGGAACGCGTGGCCGTTGTTTCGGGACCCAACCTGGCAATGGAGATCGCCCGCCAGGAACCGACAGCCTCTGTGGTGGCCTGCAGCGACGAAGCCACGGCTGCATCGTTCGCGCTCTACTGCACCGCGCCGTACTTCCGCCCCTACACGAGCAACGACGTGGTCGGCGTCGAAATCGGGGGAATCGTGAAAAACGTCATTGCCCTTGCCGTCGGTATCTGCGAAGGCAAGCAAATGGGCGACAATACCAAGGCGTCCGTGATCACTCGCGGCCTCGCGGAGACATCGAGGCTGGCTCTTGCCCTGGGCGGCGAAGCGCGCACGATGGCCGGACTTGCCGGACTGGGAGACCTCGTGGCTACCTGTTCTTCGCCCTTGTCCCGAAACCACACGGCCGGGCGGTTGCTCGGCGAAGGTTTGACCCTTGAACAGGTCACCGAGCACATGACTCAGACGGCGGAAGGCATCAAATCCGGGTACGCTGTCTACGAACTAGCCGGGAAACTCGGTGTCGACATGCCGATCACCGCGGCCGTTGTGGCCGTCCTCGAAGGCAAACTGTCCGTTGATGAACTTGGGCCCAGACTCCTGGCCCGCTCCTTGAAGTCCGAAGGCGATTACTGACCGTGACCGAAGAATCCCTGTCTGCCGGAACCGCTGAGTCCGCCGGAACAACCGCTTCTGCCGGAACTGCCGGGTCCGCGAAGCCGGCCAAACATCGGCGGCCCCGCGTCGCCGTGCTCTTTGGTGGCCGATCCAGCGAGCACGCGGTCAGCTGCGTGACGGCGGCCGGCGTCATGGGCGCCATCGACAAGAGCAAGTACGACGTCGTCCCCATCGGGATAGCCAAGTCAGGGCAGTGGGTGATTCCCTCGGCTGACATCAGCCAGTGGTCGCTGAGCGCCTCGGCCTTGCCTGAAGTGCTGCCTTCCGGCGAGACCGTAACCCTCGCCGAGGTGGGCGGAGCCCACCAATTGATCGTCACGGCGCCAAATGCGGTGCCCGAGGAACTGGGCTCCGTGGACGTCGTCTTTCCGCTCCTGCACGGCCCGTGGGGCGAAGACGGCACCATCCAGGGCCTCTTGGAGCTCTCGGACACCCGCTACGTTGGAGCGGGAGTCCTCGCATCCGCCGTCGGCATGGACAAGCACTACATGAAGGTCGTTTTCGAGGCCGCCGGGCTTACCGTGGGACCGTATGTCGCCGTCACTGACCGCGAATGGATCAACGACGCCGAAGCCGTGCGCAAGCGCGTGGACCGTCTCGGCTTTCCCGTCTTCGTGAAGCCCGCCCGCGCCGGTTCCTCGATGGGAATTTCCAAGGTTGATTCGATGGATGATTTGGATGCCGCCATCGAAGAAGCACGGCGGCACGACCTCAAGCTGGTGATCGAGGCCGGGATTGTCGGCCGCGAAATCGAGTGCGCAGTCCTTGAAGGACGTGGCACTGCGGCCCCGCGAACCTCCATGCCGGGGGAAATCGCCGTCGCTCCAGGAGAACACGAGTTCTACGACTTCAACGCCAAATATGTGGAGGACGGCGCAGCAGCCCTTAGCTGCCCGGCCGACATTCCCGACGAGGCCATTGCGCGCGTCCGCGAGCTCGCGGCGGCCGCGTTCGATGCGGTCGGTGCCGAAGGCCTCAGCCGCGTGGACTTTTTCTACACTCCGGACGGCGAACTTATCATCAACGAGATCAACACGATGCCCGGATTCACCCCGAAGAGCATGTATCCGCAAATGTGGGCGGCTTCCGGGTTGGGCTATGCCGAGTTGATCGACGAACTCATCTACCTGGCGCTCAACCGCAAAACCGGCCTGCGCTGATAGCCGGCCGGCGCCGACGACCGGCCTGGGCTGAGCCTGCTACTTGCCGGGGGTGCTCGTGGGCAGGTTCTGCAGCAGCTCAGGCTGGCCGACGCATTTGCGCACGGCCTTGATTTTCGCCGCCGCAGGCGCCAGATCGGCAAGGACCGTGGCGGAGCTGATCTTGTTCGGGTCCATGAGGATTTCCGTGGCGGGCTCGCGCCCGTACGTGGTCAGGGTCCATACCGGGTCGCCTTCCTTGATGACCCAGTCGACGTCGTTGACGGTGACGCAGCGGTCGGTGGTGGGGCCGGGGACGTTGACGCCGCAACGCAGAATCAACACCGACGGGTCGCCCCATGCCGCCGTGGCCTGGCTATTGGTCTTCCGCAGGGCGGCGTCGCCGATGGTGTCCGGGAGCGAAACCATCATGGGCGCGCAGGCAGCATTCGCGGCATCGGCCGCGGGCTTCACGTCGACCACGGGGGAGCAGGCTGCAAGGGCAAGAACCGAAGCCGCCGCGGCTGTCAAGGAACAGAGGGCGCGGACGTACACAGCGGCTTTCGTTTGATGCATTGATCAAGCCTATCGCGGCTGCGGCGAGCCGAGGATCGGGGAAGCGGGCGCCACGGACAGCTCTTTGTTGTCGGCGGTTCGCGATAGCGTAGAGCTGTGTCCAAAGAACAACAGACTGTCGGTGAGCTCTCCGAAGGCGAGCTCCTCGCGCGCATCTTTCCGCGCCTGAACCACAGCAACAGCGTGCTGCTCGGGCCGGGGGATGACGCCGCAGTCGTCGCCGCCCCGGATGGCCGGACCCTCATTTCCATCGACACCCAGACCCAGGACCAGGACTTCCGCCTGGAATGGAACAACGGATACCGGACTACAGGCTATGACGTCGGCTGGAAATCGGCAGCCCAGAATCTCAGCGACATCAACGCAATGGGTGGTACCGCCGTCTCCCTCGTCGTCAGCTTGACCATGCCGCCCGGCACCCCGGTGCAGTGGGTCGTGGACTTCGCGGATGGCCTCACGGCCGGCATCGTCGGCTTGGGGGCTGCCGATTGTTCGGTTGCCGGGGGAGACCTGGGCCGCGGCCGCGAAATCGCGGTGACCGTCGCCGTCGTCGGGACAATGCACGGACTCCCTGCTGTCTTGCGGTCCGGGGCCCGGCCGGGAGACATTCTCGCCCTTGCCGGAACTGTTGGACGTGCCGCAGCCGGCCTGGCCCTGCTCGAAAGCACCATACCCGTAGGCAAGCTGGACGCCGCCCAGCGCGCACTCATGGACAGCCAGTGCCGGCCGCAGCCGCCCCTCGCCGCAGGCCCGCAGGCTGCCAAGGCAGGAGCGACGGCCATGATGGACGTCTCCGACGGGCTCTTGCGCGACGGCTCCCGCCTCGCCGAAGCCAGCGGCGTCGCGCTCGACCTCGATCCCATCGCGCTCAAGGCACTCGCCGCACCCTTGGAAGCTGCCTCGGCTCCCCTTGGCCGCGATCCCATGGACTGGATCCTGGGCGGGGGAGAGGACCACGGCCTGCTGGTGACATTTCCAGCAGATGTTCAGCTACCTTCCGGCTTCACTGCGATAGGCTCGATCCAGGCCGTTGCCGAAGGACAGCACAGCGGCGTCCGGATAGCGGGAATGCCCGCTGACACCGTGGGATGGGATCACTTTGCAGACTAAGATTGCCGCCAATACGCACGCCATGAAGCGGTGGCTGGGCAAAGCGGAGACGACGCTCGGGAACCACAGCGACCGCCTCAACGCCATCAATATCTTCCCGGTGGCCGACGGCGACACCGGCACGAACCTCTACCTCACTGTCCGCTCCGCCGCGGCATCATTCGCAGATCGTTCCATCGCCGACGAACCGGTGAACGACGTCGGCGCCGTTCTGGCCGCGGCCGGACGGGTGGCGATGGAGCAGGCCCGGGGGAACTCCGGAACACTCTTTGCTGTATTTTTGTGCGCAATGGCCGAGCCGCTGGTCGGGCACACCCGCCTCAGTGCGCCCCTGCTTGCCGCAGCCCTGAACCGGGCCCAGATCAGGGCATGGTCGGCCTTGAGCGAGCCGGTTCCGGGCACCATGCTCTCCGTTCTCGAAGCTGCCGCCAGGGCGGCAGGCGAATGCGATAGTGCCCACAACGGCGACGACAGCAACCAGGCGCTGGGCCTTGCCCTGGACGCCGCCGTCAATGCCGCGCTGGATGCTGTGGTGCAAACCGAGGACCAACTCGCGCCGCTACACGCCGCGCACGTAGTGGATGCGGGTGGGGTGGGCATGCTCTTGATCCTGGACTGCCTGCGTTCGGCTGTGCTTGGGGAAGAACTCCAGGATGAGCTCCTGGACGGGCTGCACGGCTATGACCTGCAGGATCCGCACATCCATGCGGGAATGCCCGACGACGACGGCGTCGAGGTCATGTGCACCATCAGCCTTTCACCGTTGGACGCTGCCACGCTCCGTCAGCGGCTGGACGAACTTGGCGACTCCGTCATCATGAGCCAAGTGGGCAGCGCGAGCGGCCCATCGGGACCGAATGATGGCGGGGACGACGACGATGACGACGAGGACGCCGCAGAAGCCAGCTACCGGTGGCGCGTCCACGTCCACGTTCCGGAAGCTGAATCCGCCGTGGCAGTCATCCGCTCGCTCGGCGAGCCCACCGATATCTCCGTCAGCCAGCTCTCCATGCCGCGCGACCCAGGCCTTCCGGCAGGCCTGCACGGGCATGAATACTGAGCTTCACCTTCCCCTCGAGCGGAGGATCGGCAAACGCTCCGCGTCCGTCATCGAGAAGCACCTTGGCCTGGACACTGTAGGGGAGCTCCTGAACTACTTTCCCCGTCGTTACCTGAGCCGCGGGGAGCTGACGCCCATCAGTAATCTGCCGTTGGATGAAGAGGCCACCCTCATTGCCAGGGTGCTGTCCAATTCAACCCGCCAAATGCGGGCAAGGCGCGGATCGTTGACGGACGTCGTGGTGACGGACGAGGCCAGCGGTGAGCAGATTCCCGGAACCTTGAAGATCAGTTTCTTCAACGGCTTCCGCGCCCGCAATGAGCTTCAACCGGGCCGCAGGGTGATGTTCTCCGGCAAGGTCAGCCGCTACGGCGGATCGCTGGGCATGACCAATCCGGACTTCATGCTGCTCGACGAGGATCCGGAGCTGGCCGGTTCCGTCGATCCGGAAAAGCTTGCAGCCATGCCCATTCCCGTGTATCCGGCCACGGCGAAGCTCACCAGTTGGTCCATCCACAAGGTCATCACCACGCTGCTGGACACCATCGATGTGGACAGCATCGAGGATCCGCTGCCTGCCGAAATCGTGTTCCGGGAGAAATTCCTGGGGGTGGGGGACGCGTACCGGCTGATCCATTCTCCGGAAACGGCGGCTGACTGGCAGCGCGCCCGTGACCGGTTCCGCTACCAGGAGGCACTGGTTCTGCAGACTGCGCTGGCACGGCGGCGGGCCCAGTTGGCCGCAGAGGAGGCCACCGCTCGTCGGCCGGTGCCCGAAGGGCTCCTCGCTGCCTTCGACAGGCAGCTTCCGTTCACGTTGACTGCCGGCCAGGCCGCCGTCGGAAAGACGCTTTCCCACGAGCTGGCACAGGACTCGCCCATGAACCGCTTGTTGCAGGGCGAAGTTGGTTCCGGAAAGACGATCGTCGCCTTGCGGGCCATGCTGCAAGTGGTGGATGCCGGCGGGCAGGCGGCGCTGCTTGCCCCGACGGAGGTCCTCGCGGCACAGCACTTTGATTCCATCCGGAAGACCCTGGGCACGCTGTCCCGCGACGGTTTGTTCGGAGGTGCCGGGATGCTGGGCGGGGCCGGATTGTTGGACAGCGAGCCCGGGAGTGGACCCGGTACGGTCCAGGTCGCCTTGCTGACGGGCTCGATGCCGACAGCTGCCCGCAAGCAAGCCATGCTGGACGCGGCCTCGGGCAACGCCGGCATTGTGATCGGCACCCATGCGCTCCTGAGTGACAAGACCTCGTTCCAGGATCTCGGCCTGATCGTGGTGGACGAGCAGCACCGCTTTGGCGTGGAGCAGCGCGACGCCCTGCGGGCCAAGGCCAACCGGCCACCCCACCTGTTGGTGATGACGGCTACCCCGATTCCGCGCACTGTTGCCATGACCGTCTTCGGCGACCTCGAAACCTCCGTGCTGGACGAACTTCCTGCGGGCCGGGCGCCCATCTCCACCCATGTCGTCGGGCTCGCCGAAAACCCGGGCTGGGCGGCCAGGATCTGGAAACGCTCGCGGGAAGAGATCGACGCCGGCCACCAGGTGTACGTCGCGTGTCCCAAGATCGGAGACGACGACGACGGCGACTTCAGCCCGGGTGAAGCGGAACCCAGCGACGCCGAACTTTCGGAGGAAGGCCCCGCGCGCGAGCTCGCCTCGGTGACCGCCGTCGTTGAAACGCTCAGCCAGGAGCCCGCCCTGCGCGGCGTCCGGGTGGAGCCCCTCCACGGACGGCAGGATCCGGCACTCAAGTCCGAAACCATGGCCTCGTTCACCGCCAACCAGACCCAGCTACTGGTGTCCACCACGGTCATTGAGGTGGGCGTGGACGTCCATAACGCCACCCTGATGGTGATCCTCGACGCCGACCGCTTCGGCATTTCGCAACTCCACCAGTTGCGTGGGAGGGTAGGCCGCGGTGGTCTTCCGGGGACTTGCCTGCTGGTCACGACGCTCGAACCCGGCCACCCAAGCCGCAGGCGCCTGGATGCCGTTGCTTCCACTACCGACGGCTTCGAGCTTTCCCAGGAAGACCTCAAGCTGCGCCGGGAAGGCGATATCCTGGGCGCTTCGCAATCCGGCGGGCGCTCCACCCTGAAGTTGTTGCGGGTCCTGGAGCATGAGGACGTGATCGCCCGCGCCCGCACCGATGCCCAGTGGCTCGTTGCCAACGATCCCGGACTGGAGGGCCAACAGGCCTTGGCCGCCGCAATTGACGAGTATCTGAACCCCGAAAAGGAGGCGTTCCTTGAACGCGGCTAAGGAATCTACGCCTGAAGGCACATCTGGGTGCGCCGGACCGGGAGGTGGCCGGTGAGCCGGATCATTGCCGGCGTGGTCGGCGGAAACCCGCTGGTCAGCGTCCCCGGAAACGCCACCCGGCCCACGACGGACCGCGTCAAGGAAGCGTTGTTCTCCCGGCTCGAGGCGCTCGACGCCATCGACGACGCCCGGGTTCTGGATCTTTACGCGGGTTCGGGGTCTCTCGGCATCGAAAGTGCAAGCCGGGGCGCGCGCTCTGCCGAACTCGTGGAATTTGATGCACGCGCCTCCGAGGTCTGCCAGCGAAATGCAGACATGGCCAACCAAGTGCTGGGGCGAAGGACTGTCTCGGTCCTACGTTCCAAAGTGGAGTCCTTCCTGGAGCGCGCGGCGGATGACGTCCTCTGGGACCTGGTGTTCCTGGATCCGCCGTACCCTTTGGATGAGCCTTCCCTCAAGGCTGTCCTCACCAAGCTTGCCTTCCACCTCGATGAAGGCGCGGTGGTGGTCGTCGAGCGTTCCTCACGGTCCCCGGAACCGGACTGGCCGGACACCCTGGAACGGTTTGCCGACAAAAAGTACGGCGAAACCAAGCTCTGGTTCGCCGAGCCCGTCTAGCGCTAGCCCGAAAGCCGGCGCTAGCCCGACAACCGGTCCAGTTCCACTCCGCTCAGTACGGCCGCCGGGTGCGGCCCCCGGGCCAGGAGTTCCGCTGTCCAGCCAGCCGGCCACGGCCGGCGCGTTCCCACCAGGATGATGTTGCCGGGATAGCGGCCGGCGAACATGCCAGCCTCAGCGAACGCGGCAACGTCCGGCACCGCCCGGCGCATCGCGGCGACCTGGCTGCGTACCAGGGTCAGGGCTGCTTCGTCGCCGACGTTGACGATGAGCACTCCATCGGGCCGGAGCCGCGCCGCGGCCTCTTCATAGAATTCCTGGCAGGCGATATGCGCCGGAGCCTCGGGACCGGAGAAGATGTCCAGGATCACGACGTCGAACTCGAGTTCCGCGGGCAGTTCGGCGAGTGTTTCGCGCGCGTCGCCGATATGGGTCTCCAAAAGGGTGCCGTCAGGCATGGGCAACTTCTGCAGCACGAAGTCGAGCAATTCACGTTCGAGTTCGACGGCGTGTTGTTCCGAACCTGGCCTCGTCGCCTGGATATAGCGGGCCAGGGTCAAGGCCCCAGCGCCGAGATGAAGTGCAGTGATTGCTTGTCCGGCCGGCGCGGCCAGATCCACCACATGGCCGATCCTGCGCAGGTATTCGTAGAAGATTTCCGCGGGTTCCGCGAGGTTGACATGGGATTGCTCGGCGTCGCCGATGCGCAGGATGTAGGCGCCGTCGATCAGCGTGTCGGCTTCGATTGCGGCATGCTGGCCGGTGGCCCGCAGGAATCGACGCCCCTCGTGATTTTGCTCCGTTGACACGGTCAGAGCTTGTTCCGCAGGGTGGCCAGCCGGGCGGCCGCTTCTTCCAATACTTCGGTCTTCTTGCAGAACGCGAACCGGAGCAGGCTGCGCGTCCTCTCCGCGCCTTCCGGGTGGCAAAACACGGGTACAGGGATGGCGGCCACTCCTACGAGCTCGGGAAGCTTTCGTGCCAAGTCCACGGAGTCCCTGATGCCGAGGGGCGCGGTGTCCACATTGATGAAGTATGTTCCCTGCGGCGTGTAGACGCCGAAGCCGGCGGCCCGCAGTCCCTCGGCCAGGATGTCCCGCTTGTGCTGGAGGGTGGACGCGATACCGCTATAGAACTCATCGGGAAGGGCAAGGCCCACTGCGATCGCACTTTGGAAGGGGGTGCCGGAACTGTAGCTGAGGAATTGTTTGACGGTGCGGATCGCCGCCACAAGGTGGGCGGGTCCGCTGAGCCAGCCGATCTTCCAGCCGGTGAACGAGAACGTCTTGCCGGCCGAGGAAATCGTGACGCTTCGTTCGGCCGCTCCGGGGATACCGGCGACCGGAAGGTGCTGCACACCGAAGGTGAGGTGCTCGTAGACTTCATCGCTGAGGATCACGGCATCGTATTTCCGGGCGAGTTCGACGACGCGTACCAGCACCTCGCGCGGGAAGACCGCCCCCGTGGGATTGTGCGGGTTGTTGAGCAGCACAACCTTGGTGCGCTCGCTGAATGCCGATTCCATGGCATCCACGTCCGGAAGGAAGTCCGGTGCCAGCAAGGGAGCTGTCACATGCTTGGCCCCGGCAAGTCCGATGATGGCGCCATAAGAGTCATAGAAGGGCTCGAAAGTCAGGACCTCGTCGCCGGGCTCGATGAATGCGAGCAATGCGGCGGCGATGGCCTCGGTGGCTCCGGTGGTCACAACGACCTCCGTCTGCGGGTCCGGGGTCAGTCCGTAGAAGCGTTCCTGGTGTGCGGCGATGGCCTCGCGAAGTTCAGGGATGCCCTTGCCGGGAGCGTACTGGTTGGCTCCCGCCGTAATGGCCGCCTGGGCTGCTGCCTTGATTTCCGCCGGCCCGTCCTCGTCCGGGAATCCCTGGCCCAGGTTGATGGCGCCGGTGGACATCGCCAGGGTGGTCATTTCTTCGAAGATGGTCACTCCTAGGCTGCCGTCGGCCGAAAGCAGGTTGGCTCCGCTGGCGGCTCGCTGCCATGGCGCGGCGGACGTGTTCTGGCTGAGAGAGGCCGGGCTCGTCACTGTGGGGTTGCCTTCCTGGGTGCTGGCTTCCGGCTCGTCCGGCCCGCCGTTTCAGCCATGGTATCGCCATAGTGCCTGCGGCCCCGGATGGGGTAGGTTCGAACCATGAGACGCGCTGTGTGCCCTGGCTCCTTCGACCCTATCCACAACGGACATCTGGAAGTCATCGCAAGGGCCGCCGGCTTGTTCGATGAAGTCGTCGTCGCGGTGTCCACCAACTACGCGAAGAAGTACCGCTTCAGCTTGGAAGAGCGCATGGACATGGCCCGGGAGACCCTGGCTTCCTTGCGGGGGATCATCGTGGAGCCCATGGGTGAGGGACTGCTCGCCGAATACTGCAGGCACCGGGGAATTTCGGCGATCGTGAAGGGCTTGCGTTCGTCCTCGGATTTTGACTACGAACTTCCCATGGCCACCATGAACCGCCAGTTGTCCGGCGTCGAGACCGTCTTTCTTCCGGCTGAGGCCCATTACCTGCATTTGTCGTCCACGCTCATCAAGGAAATCTCCCTCCTGGGCGGGGATGTCTCCGATTTCGTGCCTAAATCGGTGCTCAGGAGGCTCCTTGCTGGCGGGTCGGCAGCGGAGTAGCCCCGCAACGGGTAAGCTGGATCGGTACCTCGGGCAGAACGCGTTGTAATTGACCCGGTTTGAGTCCGCTCGCGCGTTCAGGCTAAGATGGTACGTCGGTCATATGTTCTACAGGAGTTCTCATTAAGCGAGATGCAAGTTCGCCCTTGACGCTGGACGTCAAGGACCTCGGACGTAGTCCAGGAAGCATGCGGACGCTCACGGAACATGTACCCGCGCCAAGTGACCTTGGCGTGGCACTCATTGGCGTACAGGAAGGCTCGGATATCGAGCTCGACTTGAGGCTTGAGGCCGTACACGAAGGAATTCTGGTATCTGGAACTGTGTTCGCTGAAGTCAAGGGCGAATGCGGACGATGCCTGGATCCCCTTGCGTATGACCTTGAGGTCAATGTGCAAGAACTTTTCTTCTATGAAGGCGTCGAGCTTTCGGACGAAGAAGACGATGAAGAGCAACGTCGAGTCGAGCACGATCTAATCGATCTTGAACCGGTGTTGCGGGACGCGGTTGTAACCATGCTGCCGTTCCAGCCGGTGTGCCGGGAAGACTGCCAGGGCCTTTGCTCAATCTGCGGAGTGCGTCTGGAAGACGAGCCGGGGCACCACCACGAGGACCTGGATCCTCGCTGGGCTGCCCTAGCTGAACTGGCTAAGACCGACCGGCAAACTGATTAGTAAGTGTTGACTAAAAGAGAAATGAGATAGCCGTGGCTGTTCCCAAGCGGAAAATGTCTCGCGCAAATACACGCGCCCGCCGTGCCCAGTGGAAGGCAACTGCCCCCAACTTGGTCAAGACCATCGAAAACGGCCAGGTTGTTTACAGCCTGCCGCACCAGGCAAAGGTCGTCACCGACTCTGCCGGGACCGCGCTGTTCCTTGAATACAAGGGCCGCAAGGTCGCAGACGTCTAAATCCGCCACAAGGCTGACAAGGATGTCTTCAACTGAAGAGCTTCTGAAGCGTCTCGGTGTCTCCATTGACGCCGAGACGCTTCGTCTTGCTCTGACACATCGTTCATACGCGTATGAAAATGGTGGGATTCCCACCAATGAGCGCCTCGAATTCCTGGGCGACTCCATCCTGGGCTTTTCCGTGACCGATTCGCTCTACCGCGACAACCCGGCGCTTCCGGAGGGCGAACTCGCGAAGCGACGCTCCGCCGTCGTCAGCACCCGCGCACTGGCGGGTATCGGCAGGGACCTCGGAATCGGCGAATTCATCTACCTCGGGCAGGGCGAAAGGCTCACCGACGGTAAGAACAAGTCTTCAATTCTTGCGGACACCATGGAAGCGCTCATCGGCGCCACGTATCTTTCCAACGACATTGAGACCGCCCGGCAGCTCGTGATGCGGCTCGTTGGACCCTTGCTCAAGGATGCCGCAGCCCTCGGCGCCGGCACCGACTGGAAGACCAGCATGCAGGAGCTTGCCGCAAGCCGTCAGCTCGGGTCCATCTACTATGCAGTCGAAGGCTCCGGCCCGGACCACGCGCGCAGCTTTGAGGCAGTGCTCCAGATCGGCGGCACCGCCTACGGCAAAGGCACGGGCCACTCCAAAAAGGAAGCCGAGCAGGAAGCCGCAGCAGATGCGTGGCGCACCCTTAACAGCAAGGTCGCGCTGAATGGCAAAGCCGACTCTCCGGCTGATCCCGCGCACAGCGCCTGATTCTTCACATGCCGGAACTGCCCGAAGTCGAAGTGGTCCGCCGCGGCCTGGCACGCTGGGTGCGCGGCCGGACCATCACTGACGTGGAGGTGCTCGATCCCCGTTCCATCCGCCGTCACGCGTTGGGCACGGAAGACTTCATCGGGAACCTTGAGAACTCCACGGTTTTGGATGTCGTCCGGCGCGGCAAGTTCCTGTGGATGCCCCTGCGGACCGAGGAACCCGGCGGCACCGGCGGGGCTGTGTCCGGCAAAATGATCCCCGGCGAAGCGGTCCCCGGCGTCGCGCTGATGGCGCACCTCGGCATGAGCGGGCAGCTCCTCATGCAGGATCCGGGGGTTCCGGACGAGAAGCACCTCAAAGTCCGCTTCCGCCTCAGCACGTCGGATGGCATGCCGGAGCAGTTGCGGTTCGTGGACCAACGGATCTTCGGCGGACTGTTTGTCACCTCGCTTGTACCGACCTCCGACGGCGGTCCCGGCGGCCAGGGCGAGACACCCCTCCCGGAAATTGCTGAAGAAGCCTCGCACATCGCCCGCGATCCGCTGGACCCGCATTTTTCCTTTGACGACTTCTACCGCAAGGTCAAAGCCCGCAAGACCGGGCTCAAGCGTGCCCTGTTGGATCAGGGAGTCATCTCCGGGATAGGCAACATCTACGCCGACGAATCGCTCTGGCGGGCCAAGCTGCACTATGCCAAACCGACAGACACCCTCAAGCGGGCCGATGCCGTGAGGCTCGTCGATGCCGCGAAGGAAGTCATGAGCGACGCCCTCGCAGCCGGCGGGACGAGCTTCGATTCGCTTTACGTCAATGTCAACGGAGTTTCGGGATACTTCGCCCGGTCCTTGGATGCCTATGGACGGGCGGGCGAGCCGTGCAGGCGGTGTTCCGCCGTTGGACTTCCGGGTGTGATCAAACGCGAGCAATTCATGAACCGCTCCTCGTACACGTGCCCGATCTGCCAGCCGAAGCCGCGCAACGGCCGCTGGTAGCGCGGATTCGCCGGTTTGCCCCGCAAATCCGGGGATTTCCGCCGTCGGGCAGTAGATTTAGCCGTAAAGTAGCCACCGGCGACATTGAAAGAGATCCGAAACACCTTGCATCTGAAAAGTTTGACTGTCCGGGGATTCAAGTCGTTCGCGTCGGCCACGACGTTCGACTTCGAGCCGGGCGTCACCGCCGTTGTTGGCCCCAACGGTTCGGGCAAGTCCAATGTGGTTGACGCGCTGGCCTGGGTCATGGGCGAACAGGGCGCCAAGACCCTGCGCGGCGGCAAAATGGAAGACGTCATCTTCGCCGGCACATCGGGGCGGCCTCCGCTGGGCCGCGCGCACGTTGCCCTGACGATCGACAACGCAGACGGCGCCCTGCCGATCGAGTACAGCGAAGTCACCATTTCCCGCACGCTCTTCCGGACCGGCGGATCCGAGTACGCCATCAACGGATCGCCCTGCCGCCTCCTGGACATCCAGGAATTGCTCTCGGATTCAGGCCTTGGCCGGGAGATGCATGTGATCGTGGGGCAGGGGCAGTTGGACCGCGTCCTGCACGCCACCCCCGAGGACCGCAGGGGATTCATTGAAGAAGCCGCAGGTATCCTCAAGCATCGGCGTCGCAAGGAAAAGACCGTCCGCAAGCTGGAAGCCATGCAGGCGAACCTGCAACGCCTTGGTGACCTCACGGCGGAAATCCGTCGTCAACTCACGCCGCTGGGCAAGCAGGCCGAAGTCGCCCGCCGCGCCCAGACCGTGCAGTTCGACGTCCGCGACGCCAAGTCCCGGCTGCTGGCCGATGATCTCGTCCGGCACACCCGGGCGTTGGAGAAGGATGTCGCCGACGAGGCCGCGTTGAAAGAGCGCCGCGAGGTAGTGGAAGCGGAGCTCGCCGCAGGCCGCCAACGCCAGATCCGCCTCGAGCAGCTCGCGGCCGAGGCGACACCCCGGCTCAATGCGGCCAGGGACGATTGGTACCAGCTGTCCGCAACCAGGGACCGGCTCCGCGCCTTGGGATCGCTCGCGACCGAGCGTCGCCGCCTCCTCGGCGCCTCCGACGCTGCCCCGGATTCAGGCCGCGATCCGGACCATCTGGACCGGCAGGCCGCCCGGGTCCGGCAGGAACAATTGGAGCTTGAGCACGACATCCTGGCGAAGCAAGCGGGCCTGCTTGAGGCAACCGCAGCCAAACAGGACGCCGAGAACCTGGCCGCCGCCGAAGACAAACGCCTGACGGCCGTGTTGCGGGCAGCCGCCGATCGCCGTGAAGGCCTCGCGAAGCTCGTCGGTCAATTGGCCGCCGCACGCTCCCGGGCCGAGGCGGCCGAGGCTGAGCGGGGCAGGCTCAGGGAATCGCTGGCAGCCGGTGAGGAACGTCGTCGCCACGCGCAAAGCGAATTTACGGCCCTCGAGTCGCAAGTGGCCGGCGTCGAAGACGGCGAAGAAAGCCTCGACGCCGAATACGAAGACGCCAGCGCCCTTCTTGACGAGATCAACGCCGAGATTGAGGCGTTGAAGGCTGCCGAACGCGATGAAGTCCGCGAACGCGATGCGCTCACCGCCCGCCGTGATGCCTTGCAGCTTGGACTCAACCGCAAGGATGGCTCCTCGCGGCTTCTGTCCTCGGACCACCCCGGTGTGTTGGGCCCGCTCGCTTCCCTCCTGAGGGTGGAGCCCGGGTATGAGACTGCCGTGGCCGCAGCACTTGGCAGTGCTTCCGACGCCGTCGTGGTGGCGGACGGCGCGGGGGCCGTCGCCGCGATGCGGCTCTTGAAGGACGCCGACGCCGGACGCGCCTCGCTTTTGGTGGCAGGCGCTGTGCCCTCTGCGGGTCCCGAGGCTGGCCTGCCGGAGTCGCCGATGCTGCCCGACGGCGCTCGCTGGGCCGCCGAGTTGGTGGCGGCTGACGCTCCCGAAGCGAGAGGCGTCATGACCCTCCTGGCGTCCACCGCCGTCGTCGACGACTTGGAAACGGCGGCCAGCCTCATTGCCGGCAACCCGGGGCTTACCGCAGTGACCCGGGAAGGAGATGTCTTCAGGGCACTGACGGTGGACGGTGGATCGGCCACGGCGCCGTCGCTCCTTGAAGTCCAGGCCGCAGTGGACGACGCCGATGCCCGGCTCCTGGAGCTCGCCACCCGTCTTGAGCGGGGAAAGTTCGCCCTGGCTGGAGCCGAAGCACGCCGGGCCGATGCCCAGGAACGGGCGAACGCGGCGCTCGACAAACTCCACGATTCGGATGCCCGCCTGGCTGCCGTCGCCGAACGGCTTGGCCACTTGAATTCCCAGTTGCGCAGCGCCGTCGCGGAGCGCGATCGAATGGCGGAGTCCCTCGCCAAGGCCGAACTGAACATCGCCGTGGCAGAGGAGTCCCTTGAGCTTGCGGCGGAACGGTTGGCCGCAGCAGAAGAGGCCCCCCAGGAGGAAGAGCCGTCCACGGAGCAACGCGATGCCTTGGCCAGGGCTGCCAGCGAAGCACGGTCCCGTGAGATGGAGGTCAGGCTGGGCTTGCGGAGCGCTGAAGAACAGCTCGCTGCGACCAGCAACCGGGCCGCCTCCTTGGAGCGGGCCGCCGCGAGCGAACGGCGGGCACGGGAGGAAGCTGCGCGCCGGGCCTTGCGTCGCAAAGCGCAAGCCGAGCGGGCTTCCGCCGTTGCTTCCGCCGTCGAACAGACCGTGCGTTTCGTTGACGTGTCAGTGGACCTGGCCGCCCGCGCCCGGGACGTCGCCGAGGCCGTCCGGGAGCAGCGCGAAAAGGAACTCGCTGATGTCCGGAGCAGCAATGAGAAGTTGGCCCAGGAGCTGGCGGGACTGACGGACTCCGTCCACCGCGACGAACTCGCGCGAGCCCAGCAACGGCTCAGGATCGAAACGCTGGAAACCCGCGCCATCGAGGAGCTTGGCCTGTCGGCGGAACAACTCGTGGCCGACTTCGGTCCGGAGCAGCCCGTTCCCGTGCCCGCGGCTGCCGTGGACAAGTGGGCCGAACTCCGCGCGCCGGTGGACGAGGACGGGAACGCCATCGTCGAGGGTGTTCCCTTCGTCCGCGCCGAGCAGGAGAAACGGCTCCGCAAGGCCGAAAGGGACCTCGCAGCCCTTGGCAAAGTGAACCCCCTGGCGCTTGAGGAATTCGCCGCACTCGAGGAGCGCCACCAATTCCTGAGCACGCAGCTGGAAGACCTCAAGTCCAGTCGCAAGGACCTTTTGGACATCATCAAGGAGGTGGACAACCGCGTCCAGCAGGTCTTTGCCGAGGCCTTCGCCGATACCTCCAAACAGTTCGACCACGTCTTTGCGCGGCTCTTCCCCGGCGGTGAAGGCAAGTTGGTGCTGACGGACCCCAACGACATGCTGACCACCGGCATCGAGGTGGAGGCACGGCCTGCCGGGAAGAAGATCAAGCGGTTGTCCTTGCTTTCCGGTGGCGAACGGTCGTTGACGGCTGTCGCGCTGCTCGTGGCGATTTTCAAGGCGCGGCCTTCGCCGTTCTACGTCATGGACGAAGTGGAAGCCGCGTTGGACGATACGAACCTGGGCAGGCTGATCACGATTTTCGAAGAGCTGCGCGAGTCCAGCCAGCTGATTGTCATTACGCACCAGAAGCGGACCATGGAAGTCGCGGACGCCCTCTACGGAGTGACTATGCGGGGCGACGGCGTGTCCACCGTCATCAGCCAAAGGCTCGGTGCCGAGGTCTAGCTTTGTGAGAAGCTAGGGGAGTGAACGATCTCCTCCCCATTATTTTGTCCATTGTCGCTGCCATCGTGGTGGTCGGAGGGCTGATTCCTGTCCTGCTCAAGGTGCGGAAGTCCTCCTCGACTTACGCTGGAAAGCGCGACGCCAACGACCCCGCCGACAAGGCGCCGGCAGGCGGCGGAACGATCGTCGACGACGCCCCCGGGATCGCGCCGGATCGCACGGCGCCCGGGCCAGTCGTCGAACCCGCCGACCTCGCCGTACCGGAGACCGACGTTCCGGACGACGCCGCGGGACTGGAACTTATCCAGGTGGAGACCCCTGCGCCTGTCGAGGGCCGCCTCAACCGGCTTCGCGCGCGGTTGGTCAAATCGAACAGCATTCTCGGGAAGGGTCTCCTGGCCCTGCTTTCGAGCGACAAGATCGACGAAAACGTCTGGGACGAAGTCGAAGAGACACTGCTGCTCGCCGACCTCGGCACCGAGCCCACCATGCAGCTGGTCGATGCCTTGCGTGCGCGGGTCAAGGTCCAAGGCACCCGTAGCCCCGAGGATGTCAAGGCCCTCCTGCGCGAGGAACTCATCAAGCTCGTGGATCCCACGATGGACCGCAGCCTGAACGTGGAACGCAAGGGCGCCCACCCGGCCATCATGATCGTCGTCGGCGTCAACGGGGTGGGCAAGACCACCACCGTCGGCAAGCTGGCGCGCGTTCTCGTCGCCGAAGACAAGGACGTCCTGCTGGGCGCCGCCGACACCTTCCGTGCGGCGGCTGCCGAGCAGCTCGCTACGTGGGGTCAGCGTGTCGGCGTCGCAACCGTCAGGTCGCACGTCGTCGGCGCAGACCCAGCCTCTGTCGCCTATGAAGCCGTCAAGTCCGGCATTGAGCAGGAAGTGGATGTCGTCATGATCGACACCGCCGGCCGCTTGCAAAACAAGGTTGGCCTCATGGACGAGCTCAGCAAGGTCAAGCGCGTCATCGAGAAGCTGGCCGAAGTGGACGAAGTCCTGCTCGTACTGGATGCGACCACCGGACAGAACGGCCTGAATCAGGCCAAGGTCTTCTCCGAGGTAGTCAACATCACGGGAATCGTGCTTACGAAGCTGGACGGTACCGCGAAGGGCGGGATCGTCGTCGCGATCCAAAAGGCCCTCGGCGTGCCGGTGAAGCTTGTTGGACTGGGCGAAGGCCCGGACGACCTCGCGCCGTTCGAGGCCGAAGCCTTCGTCGACGCCCTGCTCAACTAGGCGCATCCAGCCCAACTAACTAGCAGTTGTTGTCGTTTTCAAGGCTCTTAACGACATCTACTGCTAGCTAGTTGGGTGAGTCGACGCTTTCCTGGCCGCGCTGCATCGGCTCGCGTGCCGCGGACCAGCCGACGGCGGCGAGCAGGAGGATGCCGCCGGTTGCGCCGAAGGCCCAGCCGTAGCCAAGTCCATCAGCCACGAGGCCGACGAGGACAGGGCCAACAATAGCTCCGGCGTCGGAGGCCATCTGGAAAGCCGCCAGCACCTTGCCGCCGGAACGGCCACGGCCGATGATGTCCCCGACGGCGGCCTGCTGGGCCGGGTTCAGCAAGCCGGAGCCGAAGCCGGCAGCAGCCGACGCAGCGAAAAACGCGGGAAGATTGCCGGTCAACCCGATGGTCGCGGTGGCCAGGCCGGTGACTATCAAGCCCAGCAGCATCATGGGCTTCCGGCCGAAACTATCAGCCATGCGGCCGGAGAAGGTCAGCGCCAGCGCGTTTCCTCCCGCGAACACGGCCAGCGCCCAACCCGCCGAGGCGGAGCCTCCGGCCAGCACAACCACTGCGAACAAGGGGACAGTGGCCATTCGCACGCCGAAGGTCGCCCAGCCATTGCTGAAACTGGAGAGCAGGGCGGCCCGGTAGGCAGAATCGCCCAAAGCCTCCTTCATGCGCATTGCCGGCCCCGCCGCGCCGCCTTGCGTCGCTCCCCGTGAACGTCCCGTCAGCTGCGTGCGAACAACCAAGGCCGCCAGGACCAAGGCTGCCGCGTAGGCGAGGAAGGGGACGCGCAGGCCGAAGCCGGCCAGCAGCCCGCCAACCACGGGCCCCAGGACGCTGCCGATCAGGAATGCGGAGGCGTACGCGCCGGAGACCCGTCCGCGGCTTTCCGGAGGGGCGAGCCTGATCAAGAGGCCCATCGCCGCAACCGTGAACATCACGGAACCGGCTCCGCCAAGGCCCCGGAAGACCAGCAGCTGCCAATAGTTCTGGGCGAAGGCGCAGGCTGCCGTCGACGCAGCCACAATCAGCAACCCTGCGATGTACACGGGACGCTCGCCGAACCGACCCATCAGGGCACCCCCGGCCGGAGCGAACACCAAGCGCATGAACGCGAAAATGCTCACGATCACCGCGGCTGCCGTTGCTCCGACGTCGAACGTCGTGGCGAACTGGGGGAGTACGGGCGCCACGAGGCCGAAACCCAAGGCAATCAGGAACGCTGCCGCCAACATCACCTTGATGTCCCGTGGCATTGCAGCCTTCGCGGCCCTCGCTCCTTGATTGGCGGGGGATTCGGGGCTTGCAGTCATGGTGTCGGGGTCCTCTGGGTAGTACGAACGCGGGGAAAGTGGAACTGACGAAACATATCCGTAACAAGGGTGATATGCACCATTTACGTTCGAGAAGTTCTTGTAACAGCCCCGCAATCTAAAACCTTCGCAGGTGAAACACTGCCCCGCAAAACTCTTATGTAGAACGCAAATGCGTTGGGACAGGCGGCTCAGCCCGCAACTAAAAGCAGAGAGGACGTAGACATGGACTTCACCGCCGGTCTCGTTTGGCTCCTGGTCGCATCAGCCTTCGTGCTGTTCATGACCCCGGGCCTGGCATTCTTCTATGGCGGCATGACCCGTGCCAAGGCCGCCCTGAACATGATGATGATGAGCTTCATCGCCATCGGCACAGTGACCCTCGTATGGGTCCTGTGGGGCGCCTCGATGTCCACAAGCAACACGGACAACTTCTTCCAGATCTTCGCGAATCCGTTCAGCCACTTCGGCCTGCACAACTTCACCGATCCGGCAGACCTCCTCCACGTTGGATACGCCGCAACCTTCGCGATCATCACCGTCGCCCTCATCTCCGGTGCCATCGCGGACCGCGCCAAGTTCTCGGCCTGGACGCTGTTTACCCCGATCTGGGCCACCCTCGTCTACGCACCCCTGGCCTACATGGTCTGGGGCGGCGGCCTCTTCTCGGCAACCGGCTGGTTCGGCCAGACTTTCGCTCCCGTCATCGACTTCGCCGGTGGCACCGTGGTGCACATCAACGCCGGTGTGGCCGGCCTCATCCTCGTCCTGATCATCGGCAACCGCAAGGGCTTCGGCAAGGACCCGAACCACCGCCCGCACAACGTGCCCCTGGTCATGCTCGGTGCAGCCATCCTCTGGTTCGGCTGGTTCGGCTTCAACGCCGGTGCCGCCGCAAACGTGCAGCAGGCTGGCCTGATCTGGATCAACACGCTCGTCGCACCGGCAGCGGCCATGCTCGGCTGGCTTGTCGTGGAGCGCATCCGTGATGGCCACCCCACGTCGCTTGGTGCGGCATCGGGCGTCGTCGCCGGCCTGGTTGCCATCACCCCGGCTTGCGCCAACGTTTCCCCGCTCGGCGCGATCGCCCTCGGTATCGCAGCCGGCGTCGCCTCGGCCCTTGCTGTCGGCCTGAAGTTCAAGCTCGGCTACGACGACTCCCTGGATGTCGTCGGCGTCCACCTGGTGTCCGGCATCATCGGCACCGTGGCCATCGGCTTCCTCGCCACCCCGACCCAGGGTCCCGCAGGCCTGTTCTACGGCGGGGGGACCACCCAGCTGGTTGCGCAGTCGCTCGCGGCACTTTGCTCGATCGTCTTCACCGGCGTGATGACGTTCATCATCGCCTACCCGATCCACAAGCTCATGGGCTTCCGCATCTCCGAACGCCAGGAGATCGCCGGAGCAGACCTCAGCCTGCACGCCGAGACGGCGTACGAGTTCGGTGTCGGCGGCCACGGCGGAAGCTTCCAGCCCCTTCACGACCTCATCACCGGCAAGGTATCGTCCGAAGCAGCTGACGAAGCATCCGTATCAGGCAAGGAGAGTGTCCAGGCATGAAACTCATTACGGCGATCGTCCGCCCGGAGAAGCTCGACGCCATCCGCGAGGGGCTCGAAGCATACGGGGTACAGGGACTGACGGTCAGCGCGGCCAGCGGCTACGGCCGGCAGCGTGGTTACACCGAGGTGTACCGCGGGGCCGAGTACAACGTGGATCTGCTTCCCAAGATCCGCGTGGAGGTCCTGGCCACGGATGAGCAGGCAGACGACATCCTCGATGTCCTGATTGCTTCCTCCAATACCGGCCGTGCCGGTGACGGCAAGGTCTGGACTGTGGACGTCTACGAAGCAGTCCGTGTCCGCACGGGCGAGCGAGGCGCAGCAGCCATCTAAGGCCCAACGCAAAGGAGGGGCCGGGTACCTGGAAAGGTACCCGGCCCCTCTTGCGTGTGCCCTTGCGCAGGAGCGCAGGAGCGTGGCCGCCTGGTTAGTCCCCGACGGCGGTGGGCCAGTCCGCGGGACCCGGCCCGCCGGCGTCGTACTTTTCGAGCGGCACGGAATCCTTGGCCCAGGCCTTGAGCACGGGCTCGATGATCCGCCAGCAGTCGACGGCGGTGTCGCCGCGGACCGAGAGCAGCGGATCGCCGGTAATGACGCCTTCCAACACTTCTCCGTAGGGCAGCAGATCGGAGGCATTCAGTTCTGCGTTGAGCGTCACTCGATCGAGAGTAAAGATATTTCCGGGACCGTTGACGTCGACGTCGATCTGCAGGGTGTCAGGACCGAAGCCGATGCGCAGCTGGTTGGGGGAGTCCACGCCCTCGAATCCGGACGGCAGGTGCGGGACGGGCCGGAAGGTGATGATGGCCTCTTTCCGCGCGGCACCCAAAGCCTTTCCCGAGCGCAGGATGAAGGGGACGCCTTTCCAGCGCCAGTTATCGATTCCCACTTCGACTTCTGCGAGCGTCTCCGTTTCCCGTGCAGGGTCCACGCCCGCTTCGGCGACATAGTCCGGCACGTCCCGGTCGCCGATCCGGCCGGCGGTGTAGCGCGCCCGTCGGGTGGACTTCTTGTAGGGCGCGGTGATGCTGCTCGCACGCAGCACCGTTGAAATGGCGTCGCGGAGATCGCGCTCGCCGATGGTGGAAGGGGCATCGATGGCAAGCAATGCCATGATGTGGAGCAAATGGCTCTGGATCATGTCCTTGAGGGCGCCGGCTCCGTCGTAGTAGCGGGCACGCCCTTCGAGTGCGAGGTCTTCGTCGAAGATGATCTCCACTTTTTCGATGTGGTCCCGGTTCCACACCGGCTCCAGGAACCTGTTGGCGAAGCGCAGGCCCAGGATGTTGAAGACGGTGGCCTTGCCAAGGAAGTGGTCCACGCGGTGGATGTGGTCTTCCGGGACCAAAGCGGCGAGGGTCTTGTTGAGTTCACGGGCGGATTCGGAGCTGGATCCGAAGGGTTTCTCCATCACCAGGCTAGTTTCGGGAGGGAGCTGCTGGGCGGTGAGGATCTCGCAGGCCTTCTGGCTGATGTGTGGAGGCAAAGCGAAATAGACGGCGATTGGTGCTTCAAGCCCGGCCAGGAGCGTCGCGAGCTGGCCGTCCGCCGTGACATCCACTTGATGGTATTCGGTACTTTTCTCCAGTGCCGCGATTGCTTTCTTGCCTGCGGCACTTGCACCCTTGGCTGCCTCCTCGAAGGCGTCGCCCACGCGTTTGGTCCATTGTTCGGGCGTCCATGGGTCGGAGCCCGCTCCGACAAGCTTCAGGCCGTCCGCGAGGCCGCTTGCCACGAGCCTGGCGAGGCCCGGCAACAGCAATCGGCCCGTCAGATCTCCGGAGGCGCCTAGGATGAGCAACGTATTTACTGTTGTTTTGCTGGTCACTGTGCCAGCATGCCATCTTGCAGGCGCGTCTTGGTACCCTAGATAGTCGAGTCCCTCAGTTGAGTCAGATTTGTTTGGGGCAGGAATCGTCAAGACATTGGTGCGTCGGAACGGCCGCCATTCGTAGACCATTGAAAGAAGTGCACGGCGCGTGTTCAATTCACTCTCTGACCGGTTGACAGCAACCTTCAAGAATCTCCGTGGCAAGGGCCGCCTCACTGAGGCCGACGTCGACGCCACCGTCCGCGAGATCAGGCGTGCCCTTTTGGACGCCGACGTTGCCGTGCCCGTGGTCCGCGAGTTCACCGGCCGCATCCGTGAACGCGCCTTGGGCGCCGAGGTTTCCGCAGCACTGAACCCGAGCCAGCAGATCGTCAAGATCGTCAATGAGGAACTCCAGGAGATCCTCGGCGGCGAGACCCGCCGTATCCGCTTGGCGAAGACCGGGCCCACCATCATCATGCTCGCCGGCTTGCAGGGTGCGGGTAAGACCACCCTCGCGGGCAAGCTTGCCAAATGGCTCAAGGCGCAAGGCCACAGCCCTGTGCTCGTTGCCGCCGACCTCCAGCGTCCAAACGCCGTTACGCAGCTCCAGATTGTCGGCGAACGCGCCGGCGTACCTGTGTTTGCTCCGCACCCCGGCACCACCTCGGATCTGGATGTTCCCACCGGCGACCCCGTCGCCGTCGCACGCGCCGGCGTCGACGAAGCCCGGCAGAAGCTGCACGACGTCGTGATCGTGGACACCGCGGGACGCCTCGGCGTCGACGCCGAAATGATGGACCAGGCGCGCCGTATCCGCCAGGCGATCATCCCGAACGAAGTGCTGTTCGTCATCGACTCCATGATCGGCCAGGACGCCGTCAACACGGCGGTTGCCTTCGACGAAGGCGTCAACTTCACCGGCGTCGTGCTGTCGAAGCTCGACGGCGACGCCCGCGGTGGTGCCGCGCTCTCGGTCGCGTCCGTCACCGGCAAGCCGGTCATGTTCGCATCCACCGGCGAAGGCCTGGACGACTTCGAACTGTTCCACCCGGACCGCATGGCTTCCCGCATCCTCGACATGGGTGACGTTCTCACCCTGATCGAACAGGCCGAGAAGAACTGGGACAAGGATGAAGCGGCCCGGATGGCGAAGAAGTTCGCCGACCAGGAAGACTTCACCCTGGACGACTTCCTCGCCCAGATGCAGCAGATCCGCAACATGGGCTCCATGAAGAAAATGCTCATGATGATGCCGGGTGCGCAGAACATCCGCCAGCAGCTGGAGCAGTTCGACGAGCGGGAAATCGATCGCGTGGAGGCGATTGTCCGCTCCATGACCCCGCACGAGCGTCTGGCTCCGAAGATCATCAACGGCTCCCGTCGGGCCCGCATCGCCCGTGGTTCCGGTGTGCACGTCTCCGAGGTCAACGGCCTCCTGGAGCGTTTCGCGCAGGCCCAGAAGATGATGAAGAAGCTGGCCCAGGGCGGCGGCATGCCCGGGATGCCTGGCATGCCCGGCCTCGGTGGCGGGTCCCGCAAGGCAAGCAAGAATGCGCCCAAGAAGAAGGCCCGTTCCGGAAACCCCGCCAAGGCTGCCCAGGAACTGCGCGACGCCGAGAACAAGCGGGCGAACGCCGTCCGCACCGGCGCGGCATTCGGCCAGCCTTCCGGCGACTTCGACCCCTCACAGCTGAACCTGCCCAAGGGCTTCGACAAGTTCCTCGGCAAGTAGCCGTCCCACCCAACTGGCTAGCAGTAGGTGTCGTTTTGACCCCTCAGAACGACAACAACTGCTAGTGAGTTGGGTTGTCAGCCCCGTGCCATAGGCTGGGGGGATGCAAAAGCAGCGCGTCGTGTTCGTCCATGGAGCAGGCACATTCGGCGCTGCGGCGTGGCCGAAACAGCATGGCATGGCGCTGGCGTACGATGCACTGTTCCTGAAACGCCACGGCTTTGATGCGCAGGCCGAGCCTTTGGAATCCGATGTTGCAGCCGATGTGGAGATTATCCTCGAGTGCCTCGGAGCTCGGGAGGCCGCATCGGCCCCCGGCCCCGCGCGTGGGGGCCATGTGGTCGCGCACTCGCAAGGCGCGATTTCCGCCATGTTGGCCGCGGTGGAGCGGCCGGACCTGGTCCGCTCCCTCGTGCTGGTGGAACCGGCTTGTCTTTCCTTGACAGCTGAATTACCCGCCACCGCGGCGTACCGGGCACTCATGGAGCCGTTGTTCCGGATCCGGCACGAACTCAGCGATGACGATTACCAACGCGAATTCGTCCGCAGGGCGTTTTCTTCCGAGGCGGCTGTCCTCAGCACCCCGGAGGCCCGGCGAACCGCGCGACGCCTGCGGCTCCAGGCTCCGCCGTGGGAAGCGCCCCTGCACATTGTGCCGGGAGTTCCCACGCTTGTGCTGACCGGTGGTTGGGAACCCCTCTACGAAGAGATCGCCGGCTACTTGCAGGAAACCGGCGCCCTCCACCGCGTTGCGGCTGGAGGACACCGGCCTCATGACTCAGTTGAAGGGGACCGGATCATCCGCTCCTTCATCGCGGATGCCAGCCGCGCAGGATCAGTCCAGGCTTCCTGATCAGTTCAGGTTTCCTGACGCCGCCTCACGTTTTCCTGCGGGAACCTCAAGCTCGGGCAAGTAGACCTTGCCCCCTGATGCCAGGAACTCCTCGCTCTTTTCGCGCATGCCGCTATACATTTCCGCGATGGCCGCTTGGGAATCGGCTGAGCCGTATTCGTCGCGGATGTCCTGGCTAATGCGCATGGAGCAGAATTTTGGTCCGCACATGGAGCAGAAGTGCGCCGTCTTGGCCGGTTCTGCCGGGAGTGTCTCGTCGTGGAAGGATTCGGCCGTGACCGGATCCAACGACAGCGCGAACTGGTCACGCCAGCGGAACTCGAAGCGGGCCTTGGACAGCGCATCGTCGCGTTCGTGGGCGCCGGGGTGTCCCTTGGCCAGGTCAGCGGCGTGGGCGGCGATTTTGTACGTGATCACGCCGGTCTTGACGTCGTCCTTGTTGGGCAGGCCCAGATGTTCCTTCGGAGTGACGTAGCAGAGCATCGCGGTTCCGTAGCGTGCGATCTCCGTGGCGCCGATGGCGGAGGTGATGTGGTCGTAGCCCGGGGCGACGTCGGTGACAAGGGGGCCCAGCGTGTAGAACGGCGCGCCGTCACACAGCTCCTGCTGGCGCTCCACGTTCTCCCGCACCAAGTGGAACGGGATGTGTCCGGGGCCTTCGACCATGACCTGCACGTCGTACTGCCACGCGCGCTTCGTCAGCTCGGCCAAGGTGTCCAGCTCGGCGAACTGCGCGGCGTCGTTCGCGTCCGCCGTCGCGCCCGGGCGCAGTCCATCACCCAGCGAGAACGCGACGTCGTACTTGGCGAAGATTTCGCAGAGCTCGTCGAAGTGGGTGTAGAGGAAGTTTTCCTCGTGGTGGGCCAGGCACCAGCCCGCCATGATGGAGCCGCCACGGGAAACGATGCCCGTCACGCGGTTCGCGGTGAGCGGCACGTAGCGCAGCAACACGCCGGCGTGGATGGTCATGTAGTCCACGCCCTGCTCGCACTGCTCAATGACGGTGTCGCGGAAGATTTCCCACGTGAGCTTGTTGGCTTCGCCGTTGACCTTCTCGAGGGCCTGGTAGATGGGTACCGTGCCGATCGGTACGGGGGAGTTACGAATGATCCATTCGCGGGTGGTGTGGATGTCATCGCCCGTGGACAGGTCCATGACGGTGTCGGCGCCCCATTGCGTTGCCCACTGCAACTTGTCCACTTCTTCGGCGATGGAGCTGGTGACGGCCGAGTTGCCGATATTGGCGTTGATCTTCACCAGGAACGCCTTGCCGATGATCATCGGTTCGGATTCGGGGTGGTTGATGTTGTTGGGGATGATGGCCCGGCCGGCAGCGACCTCGCTGCGGACGAGTTCCACATCGCAGTTTTCGCGAAGTGCCACGAACTGCATTTCGGGCGTGACGATGCCCTGTTTCGCGTAATGCATCTGTGTCACGGTCTTGCCGTCGACGGCGCGGCGGGGCACCGGCTGTGCCCCCTTCCACTCCGCGGAGGCGGCGCCGCGGCGCACGGCCGACTTGCCGTCGTCGAGCAGGTTCCGTTCGCGGCCGCTGTAGGCCTCAGTGTCGCCGCGGACTTCGATCCACTCGCTGCGGAATGGTTCGAGGCCCACTACGGGATCACTCCCGGGTCCGGCGGTCCGGTACACCTGGAACGGGGCGTTGGCCTCGCCGTTGGGGGACGGTTCGAGGGCGATTTCCGTCACTGGAACCCGGATTCCCGTGTCGGCATCCTCCAGGAACGCGAGGGAATGCGACTTGAGGGATTGGGTCACATCGTGGTCCGATCCCTTTTGGGTAGGGCTCAGCTGTGTTTCTTTGGTGCTCAAAGGATTACTCACTTCCTTCGCCGGCATTACCCGGACAGGTTCAACGGTCGCAGGCTGCATCAGCCCGATCTCAGCCCTTGCAAGGGCCCCCGTGTGGTCGTAGACGAAGCTACCACAGCTGCCAGCGCTTGTGACAGATGTGACCGCGCCGGCGAAGCTCCCGGGAACTAGGGTGGAATCATGGCGGAAATCATCGAATTCAGCGGCGCCGTCCTCACCGGGCCGGAGGAGGAACGGCGCGGCCTCTGGTCGGTCGACGGACGGCTGACCTTCGTCCGGCCCCTTGCGAAGCCCGACGTCGTCCTGGACGGTTGGGTGCTTCCCGGCCTGGTCGACGCGCATTGCCACGTTGGCTTGGGCAAGGGCGGAGCTGTCGACGAGGAGACTGCCCGCCTGCAGGCGACTGCGGACCGGAATGCCGGGACCCTCTTGATCCGCGATGCCGGATCCCCAAGCGACACGCGCTGGCTGCAACGCCGGGCGGACATGCCGAGGATCATCCGCGCGGGCAGGCACATCGCGAGGCAACGGCGGTACATCCCCGGGCTGGCCGAAGAGGTGGAGCCGGAGGATCTGATGGAGGCAGTCCGCAAGCAGGCGCGGTCCGGAGACGGCTGGGTCAAGATCGTGGGGGACTGGATCGACCGCTCCGCCGGGGATCTCGGCCCGTCCTTTCCGGCCGCCGTCGTCAAGGACGCCGTCGCGGCCGCACACGACGAGGGGGCGCGGGTGACCGCCCATTGCTTCGCCGAAGGGACAATCGATGACATGCTCGACGCCGGGATCGACTGCATCGAGCACGCCACCGGATTGTTGCCCCACCACATTCCCCGGCTGCTGGACCAGGATGTGCCGATTGTCCCCACGCTCATCAACATTGCGACGTTTCCGGACATCGCGAAGCAGGCTGAAACCAAATTTCCGCGCTACGCCGCCCACATGATCGCATTGTGGAAGCGCCGGCATGAGCGGGTCCTTGAGGCGTTCGATGCCGGAGTGCGGGTGTACGCCGGAACCGACGCCGGAAGCGTCATCAAACACGGCCGGATCGGCGAGGAGATCCTGGAACTCCAGCGGGCGGGTCTTCCGGCGGCCGCAGCCCTGGATGCTGCCTGCTGGTCCGCCCGTGAGTGGTTGGGTGCCGACGGCATCAGCGAAGGCGCCAGCGCAGACGTCGTGCTCTACGCAAAGGATCCCCGAGCGTCCCTTGAGATCGTGCTGCAGCCACGATGCACCGTTCTGAGGGGACACATTTCAGGAAGCGCCGGGCATTAGGAATAAATTGAAGCTTCAAGTAATTTAGATACATAGAGGTTGCCGAAGGGCGGCGCCACAAAAAGCCGGGAGTTTCACATGACCATCACATCCAGCCAGGATCTCCTTCCTGCCGAACTCACCATGGGCACTGTCATGCTCAAAGTGGGGGACATGAAGCTCATGGGCGACTACTACCAGCGGGCGCTGGGGCTGGACGTTGTCGCCGAACAGGACGGCGGGCTCTACTTCGGCCGGCTAGGCAAGCCGTTGGTGCACCTCGCGCCGGCCGCTGGTCTCCAGATCCCGGGCCGCGGAGAGGCCGGACTCTTCCACACGGCGCTGCTTTTCGAGGATCAGCCCTCGCTCGCCGCAACTGTTGCCTCCGCCGCGCAGTACGAACCCCACGCCTTCGTCGGCAGTGCCGACCACTTGGTCAGCGAAGCCTTCTACTTCACCGACCCGGAGGGCAACGGCATCGAACTCTACTACGACAAGCCCCGTGAAGGCTGGGAGTGGAACGGCAGCTCGGTCGTGATGGACAGCTTGCCGCTCCCGCCGCAGCGCTACCTCCAGCAGTACCTGAGTGAAGCGGCCGTGACGGGCCAGCATGGGGCGGGCGCCGGCGTCGGGCACGTCCACCTCCAGGTGGGCGACGTGAAGACCGCCCATGATTTCTACGTCGACACCCTCGGCTTCGAGCAGACCGCCGGCTGGCACGGGCAGGCCCTGTTTGTCTCCGCGGGCGGCTACCACCACCACATGGCCATGAACGTGTGGAACAGCCGCGGTGCAGGCCCGCGCAAGGACACCCTCGGCCTCGGCGAGGTGGTCATCGAAGTGCCGTCAGGAGACGACGTCGGCGCGCTCGCCGATCGCCTCAAGGTAGCGGGCATCGCCTCGCACCACACAGGCCAGGAGCTCCGCTTCGAGGACCCGTGGCGCAACCGCCTGCGGGTCGCGGTCCGCTACGCTTGATCCGACGGCGTGGCGCATCTCGGCCGCTGCGCCGCAGCTCCGTTGGCACGACTGAATGAGAGTACTTTCCATGGGCTTTGCTGAAATCTTTGTTGCCACCCACGATGAAGCACTCAAGAGGGCCGCTGCCCTGGAGAAGGGCAGCGACGTATCCGGCGCCGCGGTACGGATCCCGGGAATCAGCGATTTCGAAGTAGAACAACTCGGCGACCTCGCGGGCACGGCCGTGCACGCAGGCGGGGCCGACTATGAGCTTGCTTTGGTGGACGTCACCAGCGACGCCTTGCTGGGCGTCCCGGAAGCGATGGTGCGTGCCCTGTCTGAGCTCCTCAGCTACGAGACCGAAGGCGAAGGGAACGTCCTCGACGACGTCGCCGAACGCTGGGCGGCCCAAGAGGACATGCCCTTTGATGCCCAACAGGCCCGCCTGTACGTCCAGCAGTTGGCGGCCCTCGCGAGCGACGTCGAAAAGGCCGAACGGGGCGGTCTCTACGTCTGGTCCGCTGAGCAGTAATCCCGCAGAAAAGCCGCCGCACGGACCGCGTGTTCGAAATACTGTCCGCCATCTGGCACAATGGACAGGTACTCGATCCGCGCGGCCCCTCTCTCCGTGTGTGCATCTTGTCCTTGGAACCCTCAAGTATGGCCCGCCCCACGGGTGCAGAACGACGGGCTCAACCCCGTTTCAGAAACAGGAGTGACCACAAAAGTGGCCGTAAAGATTCGCCTTAAGCGCTTCGGTAAGATGCGCGCACCGTACTACCGCATCGTCGTCATGGACTCCCGCGCCAAGCGCGATGGCCGTGCGATTGAAGAAATCGGCAAGTACCACCCCACCGAAGAGCCCTCGTACATCGAGGTTGTCTCCGAGCGTGCACAGTACTGGCTGTCCGTCGGCGCCCAGCCGACCGAGCAGGTTGCCGCGATCCTCAAGATCACCGGTGACTGGCAGAAGTTCAAGGGCCTCCCGGGCCAGGAAGGCACGCTGAAGACCAAGGTCGCCAAGCCTGCTTTCGTTGCACCGGAGAAGGGTTCCGTCATCATTCCGGAAGCCATCACCAAGAAGGCCAAGCAGTCGGAAGCAACTGAAGCTCCCGCTGACGCTGAAGCAGAGACCACCGAGGCTGAGTAAGTTGCTGGCAGAAGCGCTCGAGCACTTGGTCCGCGGGATCGTTGACAGCCCTGAGGACGTCAAGGTCAGTGCCAAGAACAACCGCCGCGGGGAATCCCTCGAGGTGCGCGTTCACCAGGACGACCTCGGACGGGTGATCGGTCGCCAGGGTCGCACCGCACGCGCTTTGCGCACTGTGATTGCGGCATTGGCGGGCGGCGAGCAGGTGCGGGTCGACGTCGTCGACACCGACCGTCGCCGGTAACGCGCTCAGCAATACTTGTCTTAAATCCGGCCCCTTCACCAGATTATGGTGGAGGGGCCGGATTGTTTTACGAGCAAACCCAGCCGTGGGTCCCTCATCCGGGCCCAGCGAAGAAATCAGAGGAACCCCATGCAGCTCCAGGTTGCCCGAATCGGCAAGCCCCACGGAATCCGCGGCGAAGTCACCGTCCAGGTGCTCACCGATGCCCCTGGCGATCGTTTCGTCCCGGGCACCGAATTTGTGGTGGAGCCCGCGAAGGCTGGCCCCTTGACCATCAGCAGCGCCCGGTGGAACAAGGACATCCTATTGCTCGGTTTCGAAGAGATCTCCACGCGCAACCAGGCGGAGGAAATCCGCGGCGCGAAGCTGTTCATCGAGACCGAAGAGCTGGAAGAGGACGACGACGAAGGCTGGTACGAGCATGAGCTCGTCGGCCTTGAGGTCCGCGTCGGCTCGCAGACCGTAGGTAAGGTGACCGCGCTCAACACCATGCCGGTCCAGGACCTGCTGGTCATTGAAGACATTGACGGCAAGGAAATCCTGGTGCCCTTCGTCGAAGAGATCGTGCCCGAGGTCAACGTCGAAGACGGCTACGTGTTGCTCACGCCTCCGCCGGGGCTCTTCGAACTGAACACTGATGCTTCCGGCACCGATACGGAAGAGGACGACGCTGAAACCAAGGATGACGCCTAAATGCGCATTGATGTCGTCAGCATCTTTCCCGAGTACCTGGCGCCGCTTGAGCTTTCCCTCATAGGCAAGGCCCGCCAGGATGGGCTCTTGGAGGTCAATGTCCATGACTTGAGGGCCTTCACCACCGACAAACACCGCACCGTGGACGACACTCCGTATGGTGGCGGTGCGGGCATGGTCATGAAGGCCGAGCCCTGGGCCCAGGCCTTGGAATCCATTGCCTTTGCACAAAATGCCGAAGTTGGAACTGCCGCGCCTGAGCGCTCGTCGGACGCGCCGGCGAAAAAGCCGGTCCTGATTGTGCCGTCGCCCGCGGGGGAGCGCTTCAACCAGGCACTCGCCTATGAGCTCGCCGAGGAAGAGCAGCTCGTTTTCGCCTGCGGCCGCTATGAAGGCATTGACGAACGCGTCATGGAGTGGGCGGCAGGGCACTTCACCGTGCGTCCGGTCAGCTTGGGCGACTATGTCCTCAACGGCGGCGAAGTCGCAGTCCTGGCCATGGTCGAGGCCATCGGACGCCTGCTTCCGGGCGTCGTCGGCAATCCCGAATCCTTGGTGGAGGAATCCCATTCGGACGGCTTGCTGGAATATCCGGTCTACACGAAGCCCTCGTCATGGCGCGATCGTGACGTGCCCGCGGTCCTCTTGAGCGGCAACCACGGGAAGATCGCCCAGTGGCGCCGCCACGAACAGTTCCGCCGCACGGCGGAACGCCGCCCTGACCTCCTCACAGAGTTCGACGCCGGCCACCTGGCACGTGCGGACCGCACGGCTTTCGGTGAACTCGGGTACGACGTCGTTGATGGCCGGTTGCGGCGCCGCCCGGACAGCGACCTCCCGGACTGAGCCTGCCGCCGTCGGGCAACTTCATGCTCCGCCCGACCGCAGGAACCGGGCCGCATTCGCGGGATTCGCCGGAACCCGCGGGGTGTGGCAGAATTAACCCTTGTGTCTACTGGGTTCGCGCCTGCCACAGGGGGAGCGTCACCAACAGCCTGACAACCCGGAACCGCCAATCAGTGGCGGTACCGGACTTGAAAATCTTCGGCGGTAATTTCCGGCCGGCCTTGCGCCCCGGGCTTGCCCGCCGTGACCCAAAGTGGATGACCTGTGGCGTTCACCAGGAGTGGATTAATGCATATCCTCGATAGCGTAGATGCAGCTTCGCTGCGTAACGATGTTCCCGAGTTCCGCGCGGGTGACACCATCAAGGTTCACGTGAACATCATTGAAGGCAAGAACTCCCGCGTCCAGGTCTTCCAGGGCTTCGTCCTGGGTCGCCAGGGTGACGGCGTTCGCGAAACCTTCACGGTCCGCAAGGTCTCCTTCGGTGTCGGCGTAGAGCGTACCTTCCCGGTTCACTCCCCGATCATCGAGAAGATCGAGGTCGTCACCAAGGGTGACGTCCGCCGCGCCAAGCTCTACTACATGCGCGCACTGCGCGGTAAGGCTGCGAAGATCAAGGAAAAGCGCGACTTCGCCACCGGCAAGTAGGTCTTTCGACCAACAGCGGGTCCTGGATTCGTGTCCGGCCTGCGCCGGAGAAATCCGCAACGCAACAGGAAACGAATCATGGACCACGCAAAACGCCAGCCCCGGAAACAGGGCTGGCGTTTTGTTTTGCTCGCACTTTTCCTGGCCGTGGCCATCAGCGGGCTTGTCCGGTCCATGTGGCTCGATGTCTACTTCATCCCGTCCGAGTCCATGGAGCCGATCCTGGGCACCGGAGACCGCATCCTGGTGTCCCGGACCGATTTCGCCGGGGACCCTATTCGCCGTGGAGACATCGTGGTCTTCGACGGAAGGGGAACGTTCGCTCCGCTGAACAGCGGCAAAGGACCGTTTGCCGATGCCGTCGCCGCCGCCGGCCATTGGCTGGGCCTGACGGGAAGCGACACGACATACGTCAAACGTGTCATCGGCCTTCCCGGAGACCACGTGGCTTGTTGTGGCAGCAACGGAAAACTCACAGTCAACGGTCAGCAGCTTGAGGAACCCTATCTTTATCCCGGCGACACGCCGAGCGAACAGAGGTTCGACGTCATCGTTCCGAGTGACAGATTGTGGCTCATGGGGGACCACCGTTCGCGGTCGGCCGATTCGCGCGGCCTTCTGGGCGCACCCGGCGGAGGGATGGTGCCGCTGGAGCGTGTCATCGGGCGTCCAGTCCGGATTATCTGGCCGCTTGATAGATTTGCAGAACTGCCTCGCCCTGCGCGGGCCGGTACAACCTCGAAGAACGGACAATAGATGCCCGAGACAACTCCCGGGAAGCCGGAACGGCACGACGGCGACGCCCGGCCCATGGACGGACCGTCCGCTCCCGCCATGGATCTTGCAGCGGGCGACGGCGATCCGTCCCCCGTGGGCGCGACCGGCTCGACGGCGGTCCGGCCTGAGGAGCACGAGTCGCCGCGCCGCGCCGCACGGCGGAGCTCACGGCCGGAATCGGGCGAAAGCGATCGCTCCGAAACTCCCGCTAAAACCCACGGCAGTCCGTTCCTCGGCTGGCTCAGGGAAATCGGCACGGTGGTGGTCATCGCCATCGTGTTGTCCTTCCTCATCAAGACTTTCCTGTTCCGTGCCTTCTTCATTCCTTCGGAGTCAATGGTCAACACCCTTGACGTTGACGACCGGATCTTCGTTAATCTGCTGGTCCCGCAACCTTTCGCGCTGGAGCGGGGCGACATCGTGGTCTTCAAGGACGCACAAGGTTGGCTGCCGCCCACGCAGAAGACGACTCCCGGACCCTTCAAATGGTTCCAGGACGGTCTCGTCTTCGTCGGACTGCTTCCGGACGAGACCAATCAGCACCTCGTCAAGCGCGTGATCGGCCTGCCGGGGGACAGGGTCTCCTGCTGCGACAGTTCAGCGCGGGTCAGCGTCAATGGCACGGTCCTCAACGAGAGCTACATCAATCCTGCCCAGGTTCCCATGGCCAAGTCTTTCGATGTAGTGGTCCCTGCGGGCAAAATTTGGGTTATGGGCGACAACCGCAACAACTCGGCCGACTCCCGCGAACACCAATCGGTCAATGGTGGTTTCATCGACATCGCCGACGTCGAAGGCAAAGCAACGGTTATTGCGTGGCCCATCAACCGGTGGCAGATCCTTGACAACCACTCCGAGGTCTTCCGCAACGTTCCTTCGCCGTCGCCCCAGAACACGGCTTCACCCACGGCTCCAGCGAGCAAGTGATGGTTCCGGCGGGAGCGCGAGCGGCAACGCCGGTTCGAACGCAGCGAAAACCCGCCGCGCGGACCAAACACGCTCCTGATTTTCCCACCCTGGACGTCGAACGGGGATTCCTGGCTCCAGGGGTCACGCTTCTGGCCGGAGTCGACGAAGTAGGTCGCGGAGCCCTCGCCGGACCGGTGTCGGTGGGGATCGCCGTCGTCGACCTCAGGGACCACGGCCTGCTCGCCGATGTCCGCGACAGCAAGCTTCTCAAGCCCGAGGACCGCGAGCGGTTGGAACCGCTGGTACGCGAATGGGCGGTTGGCGCCGCAGTGGGCCACGCAAGTTCAGTGGAGATCGATGCGCTGGGCATTGTGGGCGCCCTGCGCCTTGCCGGAACACGCGCCTGGTTCGAGATTCTCGCCTCGGGCGTGCATCCGGACCTCGTCCTGCTGGATGGGAGCCACAACTGGCTCTCGCCCCAGACCCAAGGTTCCTTGTTCGACGCCGAGGTGGCCGGTCCTGCTTGTGAGGCCCCGGTGCACACCCGTGTGAAGGCGGACTTGAGCTGCCTCAGCGTGGCGGCGGCCAGTGTGCTGGCCAAAGTGGCCAGGGACCGCATCATGGTCGGGCTGCACGAGGAATATCCGGCCTTCGGCTGGAATGAGAACAAGGGCTACGCCACGTCCTTCCACCGCGACGCCATCAGATCGTTGGGTCCCACGCCGTACCACCGGACCAGCTGGAACCTGGTCTAGCCTTCGCTTTTCCTTGCCCTGGACGCCGCCGGCCCGGCCGTGGCGCCGCCTGCCCGCTCTATGGTGCAAGATGGATCTATGAGTGCCGAGGATCTTGAGAACTACGAAACCGACATGGAGCTGCAGCTCTACCGCGAATACCGCGACGTCGTTGGTTTGTTCAGCTACGTTGTCGAGACCGAACGGCGGTTCTATCTGGCGAACCACGTCGACCTGCAGGCCCGCAGCGCCGATGGCGAGGTCTATTTCGACCTGACGCTCCAGGACGCCTGGGTGTGGGACGTCTACCGTTCGGCCCGATTCGTGAAGAATGTCCGGGTCATTACGTTCAAGGACGTCAACGTCGAAGAACTTCCGCGCAGCGAGGAACTCTCCCTGCCGAAGGACGGCGATCTGGGGGATCTCGGCAACCTGGGCAATTAGCCAAGCCCGGCAACTGCTCCTCCACACCGTCTGACTGACGGAGTTTTCCCACATAGCCGAACTGCCCCCTGTCATTGAATTCTCCGCGCCTCCAGGCTGGAAGCGGAGGTGGTCATGAAAGCCAAAGACGTGTTGGGACAGCGCGGTGAAACGCTGGCCGTAGCTTTCCTTGAAACCCAGGGAATGCGGATTGTGGACCGCAATTGGAGATGCTCCGACGGCGAGATCGACATCGTGGCGCTCGACGGCGACACCTTGGTGATCGCAGAGGTCAAAACCCGGAAGAACCTGGCCTATGGGCATCCTTTCGAAGCGGTCGGCGCCGCCAAACTCGCCCGGCTCCACCGCCTGGCCGGGTCATGGTGCCGTGACCACGAGGTGCGCGCCCTGCTCCGCCGGGTGGACGTCGTGGGAATCATCGACGACGGGGTGGGCGAGCCCCAGCTCGAACACCTCAGGGGCGTGGGCTAGATGGGAGTCGGCCGAAGCTACTCCGTGGCGCTGTTGGGCCTGAACGGCTACATCGTGGAGGTCGAGGCAGATATCGGCCAAACCCTCCCCAATTTCGTGATCCTGGGGCTGCCGGATGCCTCCCTGAACGAAGCCAAGGAACGCATCCGCTCCGCGGCACAGAACTCAGGCATCCCGCTGAGTCGTCGAAAGATCACCGCAAACCTGATTCCGGCCTCCCTGCCGAAGCGTGGCTCGGGTTTCGACCTCGCGATCACCATGGCAGTATTGCGCGCCGCGGGCGATATCCGTTCCACAGAAGACACAGTCTTCATCTCCGAGTTGGGACTGGATGGCAGGTTGAGGCCCGTTCGCGGCATCTTGCCGGCGGTCATGGCGGCTGTTCAAGCAGGCCACCCCAAGATTGTTGTGGCCCACGCCAACGTCGCCGAGGCCGAGTTGGTACCCGGGGCGGTGGTCCGTGGCTACAAGACCCTGGCTCGTCTTGCGTTTGATTTCGGGGCCAACCCGCAGGACCTGGCCCTCGATTACGACCCGGCCGACGGCGAGGTCGCAGGGGATCAGGACGCCGCTGCCGCTGTTGTTCCGGATCTTTGTGATGTCTCGGGGCAGGGCGATGCCCGCCGCGCCTTGGAGGTTGCGGCAGCCGGGGCACATCATGTGCTGCTTTGCGGTCCGCCCGGTGCCGGCAAGACGATGCTTGCCGAGCGGCTCCCGGGACTCTTGCCTGATTTGGGGGACTGGGAAGCCATGGAGGTCACGGCGATCCATTCGCTTTCGGCTGTCCATGTTGATTCGGTACGGCTGTTGCGCCGGCCGCCCTTTGAGAATCCCCATCACAGCGCCACCGCGGCAGCGATCATCGGCGGCGGTTCCGGCCTGCCGCGGCCGGGGGCGGCATCACGGGCGCACCGTGGCGTCTTGTTCCTGGACGAGGCGCCCGAGTATGAACGCCGGGTCCTGGACGCCTTGCGGCAACCTCTGGAAAGCGGAGAGCTCGTCATCCATCGCTCGGCCGGAACCGCCGCATATCCGGCACGCTTCCAACTGGTCCTCGCGGCGAATCCCTGCCCTTGCGGGAAAGCGACCGGCAAGGGAGTCGACTGCACCTGCACTCCGGTGATGCGGCGCCGCTACTTCGGGCGCATGTCCGGGCCGCTGCTGGACAGGGTGGACATCCAGCTCCAGGTGGAACGTGTATCCCTGGCGGACTTCGGGCAATCCGGCGTGGAGGAAGACACCGCCACCGTCGCATCGAGGGTCCAAGCCGCACGTTCACGGCAGCGTCAACGCCTGGGGAGTCTCGGGATGGAAACCAATTCGCAGGTTCCCGGGCGTGTACTGCGCGGCGAACTGCGCCTCCCTTCCGCGACCACGAAGATTCTGGATACCTCCTTGGAGCGCGGAATCCTCACGGCGAGAGGCTACGACCGCGTTCTGCGTCTCGCCTGGACCCTCGCGGACCTAGGCCACAGGGACCAACCCCACAGCGACGACATCGGGCAGGCCCTTGGCTTGCGGCAGGCGGTCGCGGCCGCATGAAAGGACACTCCATGACTGAACACGGCCAGCAGCTCACCACGGACGCTCCGGAGCGAAAAGGGGAACGCCTGGCCCGGGCAGCACTGTCGCGGCTGATGGAACCGCAAGATGCGGCCGGGCTCGCCCTGGTCAAGGCTGCAGGGGCCGTTGACGGTCTTAAAATCGCGACCGGCGAGCTCGCTCCCGGGCCCGGGCTTGAGCAGGAAGTGGCTTCCTTGTTGGTTGACAGCGGGGTTTCCAACCCGGGGGCCGGATTGGCTGCTGCACTACGGCGGTGGGCGCCAAGGATCCCGGACCTTGCCCCGGAACGTGATCTTGCCACCATGCAACGCCTCGGCGGCCGTATGGTCATCCCTGGCGACCCGCTATGGCCCGTGCAGTTGGCAGATCTGGGCCTTCATGAACCGCTGTGCTTGTGGTGGCGGGGACACGAAGTGGAGTTCCCACCCGTAAAGCGGGTCGTGGCCCTTGTCGGCTCACGGGATAGCACCAGCTACGGGGCCTCCGTAACGGGCGACTTCGCCTACGGGCTGGGTCAGCGCGGCTGCACCGTCGTCTCCGGAGGCGCGTACGGGATCGACGCCCACGCACACCGCGGGGCCTTGGCCGGGGGCACCGGCGACATGCCGACTATCGCTGTGATGGCAGGGGGAGTGGACCGATACTATCCGTCCGGAAACGAGGATCTGCTGCGTGCCGTGGCAAACCAAGGGGCGGTCATCGCGGAGGTTCCTCCGGGCTCGGCGCCCACCCGTTACCGCTTCCTTCAGCGAAACAGGATTATCGCCGCCTTGGCGGCCGTGACAGTGGTGGTGGAAGCGCGATGGCGTTCGGGCGCCCTGAATACGGCCCATCATGCTGAATCAATTGGCAGGGCGGTCGCCGCGGTCCCGGGGTCCATCCACAGCGCCAACTCCGCAGGCTGCCATCGGCTCCTCAGGGATGGCGGGGCTGTCTGCGTCACGGATGTCGGCGAAATCGCGGAACTGGCGGGATCGAGCGGTGAGTCTCTTGTCGAGGACAAGGAAACCGCTGCCTCGGACCACGATGGACTCACGCTTGAGGACCTGATCTTGCTCGATGCCCTGCCGGTCCGTTCGACGAGCTCCGTGGAGAAGCTCGCGGTTGTGGCAGGACTCAGCCCCGAGTCCGTCAGGGCGGGTCTTGGACGCCTAGGCCTGTTGGGGTTGGCGGTATCAGTGAGCGGCGCGTGGAAGAGGTCCGGGAAGAGATATTGAGGGGGAGTGCGGTGCGGGCCTGGTGGGATCACACGAGCCCGGACCTTGGCCGGCTCCGCACGGAACGTGGCGATGCCGGCCGTCCGGCCCCTCGGCTGGCACAGTGGAAGGGTGCAAGAGAATCCGCTCCCCGTAGCGCTCGCCGGGTCTGTCGAGGACTTCCGGCGTTACCTCGACAGCGAGCGGGCCCGGTCCGCCCACACGGTGAGGGCCTACATCGCTGACGTGGAGAGCCTGCTGCGCTTCGCTGCCGCGGAGGGCGTGGGGGAGCTCGCAGACCTGGAGCTCGGCACCCTGCGGCGTTGGCTGGGGGCACAAAGCGAATCCGGCAGGTCCAGGGCAACACTCGCCCGGCATGCCGCGACGGTCCGCGCATTCACCTCCTGGGCCCTGCGCGAAGAACTCATCGCCTCAGACCCTGCTCTTCGCCTCCAGGCCCCCAAACGGGACCACACGCTCCCTGGGGTCCTTCACCAGCAGCAGGTCTCGAGGATCTTCGAGAACCTGTCAGAGGCAGCCGCGGATGGCTCTCCGATGCCGTTGAGAAACCGCGCCGTCGTCGAATTGCTCTATGCCACCGGAATCCGCGTCGGCGAGCTTGCCGGCCTGGACATCGATGATCTCGATCCGGACCGCCGGACTCTTCGCGTGCTCGGCAAGGGCAACAAGGAGCGGACGGTGCCCTACGGGGTACCGGCTGCGCTCGCCGTCGACGATTGGCTCCGCCGCGGCCGGCCACGGCTCGCAAATGAGCGTAGCGGACCGGCACTTTTTCTCAGTTCACGGGGCAACCGCATCGATCAGCGCCAGGCCCGCAGCGTCGTCAACGACCTGCTGGCCGCCTTGGGGGATACCGCCGCGACCGGACCCCACGCGCTGCGCCACACTGCCGCCACCCATCTGCTCGACGGCGGGGCGGACCTGCGCGCCGTCCAGGAAATTCTGGGACACAGCAGCCTCGCAACAACCCAGATTTACACCCATGTGTCGGTGGACAGGCTTCGCAAGAGCTATCAGCAAGCCCATCCCCGTGCTTAGAGACCCGGAAACCGTGCAACACTTCGATGAGTCCCGAGGAAGGAAATCCGCTCGTCCGTGAATCGCACTGGCGTAATTCCGGTCCGTACGGCAAAATGAAAGCACTGTGGGGAAACTTTCAACCTAAACTTGAACGTTCTTCCGCTGCGGAAAAAATCATAGATAGGTAGGGAAACCGGAACGGCGCGGCACCCGCGCAGCAAAATTTCATCCAGGCAGAGGTCGTTGGGGAAGACGTACCTACAGCTATGGAGGATGGAATGTCTGTTGCAATAACCCGCGGTGTCCTGTTTGTGCATTCGGCCCCTACTGCGTTGTGCCCTCACGTCGAGTGGGCCATCGGATCGGTCGTTGACAAGCGGACCGATCTTGAGTGGACCCCTCAACCTGCCGCGCCCGGAATGTTCCGCGCCGAGCTCTCTTGGGTAGGAGTCCCCGGAACGGGCGCCCAACTGGCTTCGGCACTGCGAGGGTGGGCGCACCTTCGTTACGAAGTGACCGAGGAGCCCAGTCAAGGCGTGGACGGCGCGCGCTGGTCGCACACACCGGAGCTGGGTATCTTCCATGCCGTCACCGATGTCCACGGGAACATCATGGTGACAGAGGACCGCATCCGCTACGCCTACGAGTCGGCGGCTGGAGATCCCGCCGCCGTCTACCACGAGCTTTCCTTGGCGCTCGGTGAGGCCTGGGACGAAGAGCTCGAGCCGTTCCGGCATGCCGCCGAAGGCGCTCCCGTGCGTTGGCTCCACCAGGTCGGTTAGGGAACACCATGCCGGTCGGGGAACACTAGCCCGGCCAGGGAACAAAGTTCCCGAAGACAGTTTTTCCATAGCACAAGAGGAGGGCCCCACCGTGGTGGGGCCCTCCTCTTGTGCGTAGCTTGTGCCTCGAACCGGCAGCGACTGTCAGACGTTGCGGATGGCGATGACGGCGTTGTGGCCGCCGAAACCGAAGGAGTTGCTCAAGGCGACGATGTCACCGGCGGGCAGAGTGCGTGCCGAAGTGACGACGTCGAGCGGGATCTCCGGATCCTGGTTCTCAAGGTTGATGGTCAACGGAGCCTGGCGTTCGTAGACGGCGAGGACCGTCAGCACTGCTTCCACGGCCCCTGAAGCGCCCAACAAGTGGCCCATCTGCGACTTGGTGGCAGAGACTGCCACATTGTCGACGTGAGCGCCCAGCGCGGCACGGAGGGCCGTGTACTCGGGCTTGTCACCGACAGGCGTCGAGGTGGCGTGGGCATTGACGTGCACGACGTCCTCGGCCTGGATGCGGCCATCGAACATGGCGGCCTTCAAAGCCCGGGTTGCGCCCAGGCCTTCCGGGTCCGGTGCCGTGATGTGGTAGGCGTCGGCTGTGACCGATGTACCGGCGAGCTCGGCGTAGATGCGCGCTCCGCGGGCGATCGCGTGCTCTTCGGCCTCGAGGACCAGGGCGCCGGCGCCTTCACCCATGACGAAGCCGTCGCGGTCGCGGTCATATGGCCGCGATGCGTGCTCCGGATCGTCATTGCGGCGGGAAAGGGCCTGCATCGAGGAAAACGCGGCGAGCGGCATCGGGTGGATGGCAGCTTCGGCGCCACCGCACACGACGACGTCGGCCTTGCCCGAGCGGATGAGGTCCAGGCCGAGGTGCATCGCCTCGGTGCCGGAAGCGCAAGCAGAAACGGGGGTGTGCGCACCGGCGCGGGCACCAAGGTCAAGGCTGACAGCGGCGGCGACGCCGTTCGGCATGAGCATCGGGACCGTCATGGGAAGGACCCGGCGGGGGCCTTTTTCCCTCAGCGTGTCCCAAGCGTCCAGGAGCGTCCAGACACCGCCGATGCCCGTGGCGAAAGCGACTGCAAGGCGGTCGTGGTCGATTTCGGTGATACCGGAATCTGCCCAGGCCTCGCGGGCGGCGATGACACCGAACTGCGTGGACGGGTCCATGCGCTTGGCTTCAACGCGGCTCAGAACTTCGAGGGCCGGCGTCGAGCACCGGGCGGCAAAGTGGACCGGAAGGTCATACTTGGCAACCCACTCGTCCTCGAGTGTGTGGGCACCGGAGACCCCTTTGAGCGCGTTCTTCCACATCGTGGGGACGTCGCCGCCGATGGGCGTTGTGGCGCCCAGACCGGTTATGACTACTTTGCGTGCCATGAGATCACTCTCTGTCGGATCAGCCAACCCACGTGCTGTTCTCACTGGGGAGGCAGGAAAAAACTCTGGGAGATATAGCAGCTGTGCCGGGCTTCGGATGCAACAGGGCGCACCCGAAGTCCGGCACAGTTGAGGCCAGGCTAGGCCTGTGCGTTCGAGATGAAGTTGACGGCGTCGCCGACGGTCTTGAGGTTCTTGACCTCTTCGTCCGGGATGCGCACGCCGAACTTCTCTTCAGCGTTGACGACGATGGTCATCATGGAGATGGAGTCGATGTCCAGGTCCTCGGTGAAGGACTTGTCCAGCTCCACGGCTTCGGTGGCGAGGCCGGTCTCTTCGTTCACGATTTCAGCCAGGCCGGCCAGGATTTCTTCGTTGCTAGCCATTGTTGGCTCCTTTTCTTGTTGTGCCGGCTATTGCCGGAAATGGGGGCAAACCGCGGTTACGGCTTGGGTTTCAAAGCACTATTCAATTGAAGGTAGGCGCGGTCCGAAATTACGGAAGAACGATTACCTGGGCGCCAAACACAAGACCGGCACCGAAGCCGATCTGCAAGGCAAGGCCACCGCTGAGTTCCGGGTTCTCCTTGAGGAGTCGGTGCGTGGCCAGCGGAATGGAGGCGGCAGAAGTGTTTCCCGCCTCAGCGATGTCCCGGGCGACCACCACGGTTTCGGGAAGTTTGAGCTTCTTGACCATCTCGTCGATGATCCGCATGTTGGCTTGGTGGGGGACAAACGCCGCCAGGTCCGAGGCTTCGATCCCTGCGGCATCGAGGGCTTGCTGGGCAACTTTCGCCATTTCCCAGACGGCCCAACGGAAGACCGTCTGGCCGTCCTGGCGGAGCGTCGGCCAGACATCCTGCGCTGCGGAAATAATGGCCTGATCGTCGGATTCGTCCGAATGGCGGGCTGTCTCGCCAAGGTGGCGCACTTCGTCGAGGGAATGCGTCATGCCGATCGCGTTCCACTTGCTGCCATCGGATCCCCAGACAGACGGGGCAATACCGGGCGTATCGGACGGGCCGATGACAACCGCACCGGCGCCATCGCCCAGAAGGAAAGAGATGGTCCGCTCATGGTTGTCGATGACGTCGGAGAGCTTCTCGGCGCCGACCACCAGGACGTATTCAGCCGCGCCGGATCGGACCAAGGCATCGCCCTGGGCAATTCCGTAGCAGTAGCCTGCGCATGCCGCGGAGATGTCGAAAGCCGGTGCCGGGGTGGCGCCCAAACGGTCGGTGAGGGCGGCAGCCGCGGAAGGCGTGGCATACGGGTGCGTGACCGTGGAGACGATGACGGCACCGAGCTGGGAAGCCTCAATGCCGGCCTGCTTGAGCGCCTCGCGGGCAGCTCCCTCGGCCATGTCGATGACGCTGACATCGGCCGCGGCGCGGTGGCGGGTCACGATGCCCGTGCGCTGGCGGATCCATTCGTCCGAGGAATCGATCCACTGGCAGACGTCGTCGTTCGTGACGATGATGTCCGGGCGGTATGCCCCGATGCCGACAACGCGTGAGTATTCGTTCCTTGGCGCCTGCTTGAGTACGGGGGCGCTCATGCGTCTCCCTCCAATTCCGCGAAGAGTGCAAGTGCGGCGGACAAATCATCCGGCGTCTTGACGGCAACGGTTTTCACGCCCGGCATGCCGCGCTTGGCGAGGCCTGCAAGCGTGCCGGCCGGTGCCAGTTCGATGAGTCCGGTGACTCCGCGCTGGACCAGGTTCTCCATGCACAGGTCCCAACGCACCGGGCGCGAGACCTGGGCGATCAGGCTTTCGACGGCGGCGCCGCCGTCGGTGACTTCCTGGCCGTCGAAGTTCGAGAGCAGCGGAACCGTGGGAGCCTGCGGCTTAAGGGACGGCCGCAGTGCTTCAAGTGCGCTCACGGCCGGAGCCATGTGGGAAGTATGGAATGCTCCGGCGACCTTCAGCGGGATGACCCTGGCTTTGGCCGGCGGGTTGTCAGCCAGTGCCTGGAGCTGTTCGAACGTGCCTGCCGCAACGGTCTGGCCTGCGCCGTTGACATTTGCCGGCGTTGCGCCGGCGGCCTCAATAGCGGAAAGCACTTCTGCCGGATCGCCGCCGACGACGGCACTCATCCCGGTGGGGGTGACGGCGGCGGCAGCGGCCATGTTGTTGGCACGCTCGCGGACGAACGTCATGGCTTCTTCCTCGCTCAGGACACCCGCAAGCGCCGAGGCCGTGATCTCTCCGACCGAGTGGCCGGCGAGGACGATCGGAAGGGTACTGAGTTCGACGTCGAACAGCGATTTCGCTGCCACGAGCCCTGCGGCGACGATCAAGGGCTGCGCGACGGCGGTGTCCTTGATGGTTTCTTCATCGGAGGTGGTGCCGTGGGCCTTGAGGTCGATGCCTGCGATTTCGCTCAGGGAGGCCAAATGGCCTTCTACGGAAGGGAGCTCCAGCCAAGGGGCCAAAAATCCAGGGGTCTGGGAGCCCTGTCCAGGGCAGACGATTGCAAGCACGTAACCAGCTTTCCAAATTGCCGCGTGAACTACTGGTGTTTGCGTACACCAAGCTCACTGGGTCAGTTTGTAGGAAGTCTACAACGGTTCAACCCGCGGATCGGGTACCGTGACGCTCCGACGTCGCCTTTGGCTGGGCCGAAAGCCTGCCCACAACCAGTGCGGTTTGGAGCACGAAAGCCTCCCGCGGGAGGAGCGGGTCCCACCCTGTGACGTCGCAGACGCGCTTGAGACGATACCGCACGGTGTTCGCGTGGACGAACAGCTCGCGGGCAGTCGCTTCGAGGGAATGGCCGAGTTCCAGATAGGTGCCGAGGGTCTCTACAAGGCCGTTTGAAGCGGCCAGCAACGGCCGGTAAATGTTCTTGATGAGGGAACGGCGGGCGGCGTCGTCGCCTGAGACTACCCGTTCCGGGAGGAGATCGTCCGCCGCCACAGGTCGCGGAGCCGAAGGCCAAGCCTTGGCCGCAGTGAGCCCTGCAAAGGCCGCCTGGGCGGAGCTGCTTGCCTCCAACAGGGAGCCGGCCTCGGGTCCATAGACCACCGCGCCCGGGGCGAAAAGTTCGCTGAGTTTCAGATACGCGGTGTCGCGGTCTTGCACGCCACCGAGAATCAGGATGAGGCGGTCGCCTTGGATGCCTACCAGTGCGTCCTCAGCGTAGCGTCCGGCGGTCCGGCGCAACTCGCTCACGTAGCTTGCGCTTGGTTCCGACGGCGAGTTTCCCACCATCACCGTGAATCGCTCCTGGGCCTTCCAGCCGAGGGCGGCGATACGGGAACGAAGGGCATCGGTATTCTCGCCCCGGAGGATGGCGTCCACAATCAGGGCTTCGAGCCTGGTGTCCCAGGAACCGCGGGACTCGGCGGCGCGCGCATAGACATCCGCGGCGGCGAATGCCACTTCCCGCGAATAGCGCAGGACTGCTTCGCGCAAAGACGGCTGGTCGGCTTCCGGCGCAATCACCGGGACCTGGTCCTCCACCACCTCGACGACGATCCGGATCAACTGGAGGGCCTTTTGCAGGCTGATGGAGCGGGTCAGCTCGGTGGGAGCATTCCCGAAGACGTCCGTCAGGATCCACGACGGCGAGCTCGGTCGCTCGTACCACGTCACGAAGGCCGCGATTCCGTTTTGGGCGACCAGGCCCAAGGCTGAACGTTCGTCGGAGCTCAGCCGGCTGTACCAGGGCAGCGATTTCTCAAGCTTGCGCATGGTGGTGGTGGACAGCTGCCCCACATTGGCGCGGAGCCGCTTGAGTGTCTCCGCCTTTTCCGGTGTTACCGTGCGCGCGGCCGCTTTGCGTTTCGCGGGGGTTTGAATCGGCTCTGCCATTCCTTGAGCATACGGCGCATCATCCACAAGCTCCATTTGTGCGAAGGCTACAACTGCGATTGGCGCGCGTCACGCGATGGCAGCGCCGTTTGCTGCTTGTGGCGATTGTTGAAGCCGGGTGTTAAAGCCCGACGGCGGCCCGCACCTTTCGGTGTGGACCGCCGTCGAGATGTTGCTTTGGTTCGTTGTGCTTCGCTGGAAGCTTAGCTTTCGCCGCCTGCCCCGCCGGTGGTGCCGGCGTTGACATCGAGGAGACTGTACTTCTCGATCGCCTGGGCCGCCGCCTGTGCGTCAACTTCGCCTCGGCGGGCGAGCAGTTGCAGGGTTTTGACGACGATGGAGTGGGTGTCGTTCTTGAAGAAGCGGCGTGCGGCTTGGCGGGTGTCGGAGAATCCGAATCCGTCGGCGCCGAGGGAGGCGAATTCGTTGGGGATGAATTGGCGGATCTGGTCCGGGACGGCTTTCATGTAGTCGGTGACGGCGATGACCGGTCCGGTGGCGCCGGCGAGTTGCTGGGCGACGAAGGGGGTGCGGGGTTCTTCGCCGGGGTTCAGGAAGGCGTGTTCTTCGGCGGCGAGTCCGTCGCGTCGGAGTTCGTTCCAGGAGGTCACGGACCAGACGTCGGCGGAGACTCCCCAGTCCTGGGCGAGGACTTTCTGGGCTTCCAGGGCCCAGGGGACCGAGACGCCGGAGGCCAGCAGCTGTGCCCGGGGCCGCTTTTTGTCCCGATCCTCGGGCTCCGCCGGGGCGAGCAGGTAGATGCCCTTCAGGAGGCCCTCGGTGTCGAGGTTTTCCGGTTCGGCGGGCTGGCTGATCGGTTCGTTGTACACGGTGAGGTAGTACATCAAGTTCCGGTCGGTGGAGTCCGGGCCGTACATGCGTTCGAGGCCGTCGCGGATGATGTGTCCGATTTCG